>CABVCJ010000005.1 GCA_902496845.1 uncultured Collinsella sp. | reverse complement strand
ACGCAAAGAAGGCCACTTAATGTGGCCTTCGTCTTGCGCAGGACTGCCCGAGCAGCAAACCTAACCCATCTCGCCCACTCGGCGGGCACACTCCAAAGATTTTCAAAAAAGTTGTTGACGCGCGCGTAACGACTCGTCTAATATATCCCTTGCGCGATGGACCTGTAGCTCAGTTGGTTAGAGCGTCCGGCTGATAACCGGGAGGTCACAAGTTCGAATCTTGTCAGGTCCACCACTTTCTTTCGCAATAAACACCCCAGCGAGAGCCGAGTCGCCGCTGGGGTGTTTATTACTGTCTCCGTGGGGGTTTAGCTCAGCTGGGAGAGCGCGGGCTTTGCAAGCCTGAGGTCAGGGGTTCGATCCCCCTAACCTCCACCATGATGGACCTGTAGCTCAGTTGGTTAGAGCGTCCGGCTGATAACCGGGAGGTCACAAGTTCGAATCTTGTCAGGTCCACCATCAAAACTGTGAAGAGCCTCGAGGCATGGCCTCGGGGCTTTTTTCTTGTGTGTGATAAAACTCATTTTGGTTTTGTGTGCTGTGCGAAAGATTGGGTAGTATAGCTATTCAATGCGGCGAAGGCGCCGCGTGTTAACCGCTACGTACCGGAGGTGTTCCATGGTTCGTGTCGACATAGAGACCATCGTCATGGCCGCCGGTCCCGTGCCATCGCTTATCGTACTTCGCGAGCGCTGCAGCAAATCGGACTCCCCTGCGCCGCTGCGCTCCCTTTCTATCCAAACTGGTTCCTTTGAGGCTGCGGCTATTAGCCGTGGTATCGACAGCGGTCGTGCCGAGCGCCCGATTGCCCATGACCTGCTGCTCGACACGCTTGATGCCCTGGATGCAAAACTCGAGCGCATCGAGATTGTCCGTGCCGAGCCTCCCGTGTTCTATGCGACGGTCGTTGTTTTGGCCGACAGCAACGAGCATAGGATCGATGCGCGTCCGAGCGATGCCATCGCCCTCGCCGTGCGCAGCAATGCTCCCATGTTTGTTGAGGACGACATCATGAACCGCCTGGGGACCGTCTCTCCGGTTGCCGAGGAAGTCGATGACGAGCAGGAATTTGAGAAGTTCGACGAGTTCGTCCATACGCTCTCGCCCGATGATTTTTAAATGACGAGTAGCCATGAGACGGAGTGTGCACTGATGGGTCGCGGCGTTTCAGCCGAGGCCGCCGCCATTGCCCGCGAGGCCCAGATGCGCTCGGAGGCATCCGAGGCCGCACGCATTGCCTATGTGACGCAGGCCCGCACACTTCGCGAGCGCCGTGCCTCCTTTATCAAGATGGTTGCCGCCTCCGCACTTGTCGCGGTAATCTCATCGCGCCTTCGTGGTACAGTTGGTGCGCTTGGGTTTTCGATTTCGACGGGCTTGGTCATCTGGGGCGTGGTCGATGCCGTGATGCTGACTAACCAGATCAAGGTACTCGATAAGCGCGCCGCCGATATGATGCGCGCCCGCGACGCCGCCGCCAAGATCGCTGCCGAGGCACAAGAGATGTAACGACGCCGGACTCGATGGGAAGGTCTAAAAATGGCACAGGATATGCAGGACGCCGGAAACGTCTCCGCCGAGCTCGACGCCATGGTGTGCGACCTCATCGGGGCATTTTTAGACGACCTGGCCGCTGGTGAGAACCCCGGCGTTGTCGTTGCGATCGAAGACGCCGTGTCCAACCGCTATCTGGTGGCACTCGACGAGGACGGCGAGGAGGCATGCCTCGAGGCTGCCACCAACTTTATCTCCGAGCACAAGATGGGCCTTAAGGACGAGGGCCTGGGTCGCATCGCCCGTTACGCCATCGGCTACACCGGTTGTGTCGAGATCGATGGCGGCTACCATGACGCCCTGCTTGTGAGTTTCTTTGAGACGACGCTCGAGAGCGGCTTTTCGGCATACGTACTGTACGAGGGTGTGGGCGCCGGCGATGGTTTTATGTGGAGCGACCCTGAACCTGCAGGCGAGGAAACCCCTCTTATCTAAAATCGCTAAAATAAACGAGTTTTCGGTAAAAGGCTCAAAATTCCCGCCGAACGTTGTGTTGCTGGGCGGGTCGCATACGCGTGCCGGTTGTATATAGATAGAAGATAGGGGAACTACATGCGCGTAGACAATCTGAGGAACATCGCCATCATCGCTCACGTCGACCACGGCAAGACGACGATGGTCGACAAGCTCCTGCGTGCCACGGACGCCTTCCGTGCCAACCAGCAGGTCGAGGACCGCGTCCTGGATTCTAACGACCAGGAGCGCGAGCGCGGCATTACGATTCTCGCCAAGAACATCTCTATCGAGTACAAGGACGTTAAGATCAACGTCATCGACACCCCGGGCCACGCTGACTTTGGCGGCGAGGTCGAGCGCGTGCTGCGTATGGCCGACGGCGCCCTGCTGCTGGTCGATGCCTTTGAGGGTCCCATGCCCCAGACCCGCTTCGTGCTGCGTCACGCCATCGACACCGGCCTCAAGATCATGATCGTCATCAACAAGATCGACCGTCCGGGCGCCAACCCCGAGAAGGCCTACAACGACTGCCTGGACCTGATGGCCGACCTGGGCGCCACCGACGACCAGCTTGAGTTTGCCATGGAGCACGTGGTCTACGCCAGCGCCATGAATGGCTTTGCCCGCCTTGACCCCAACGACGGCAACATGGACATGTATCCGCTGCTCGATATGATCATCGACGACATGCCCGCGCCCGAGGTTGACGAGAACGCCCCGCTGGCCATGCAGTGTGTGACCATCGACCACTCCAACTTCGTTGGCCGCATCGGTATCGGTCGCGTGTACTCCGGCACCATTCACCAGGGCGATCAGATCCTGGTCGTCAAGAACGACGGTTCCAGCGCTACCGCTACCGTCAAGCAGCTCTTTACTTTCGACTACCTGGGTCGCACCGAGTGCCAGGAAGTCGGCGCCGGTGATATCGCCGCCGTCGTGGGCATCGACCGCACCGATATCGGCGATGTCTACACCGATCCCGAGAACCCCGTTGAGCTCGAACCCATCGAGATCGACCCGCCGACCCTGTCCATCGTCTTTGAGGCTTCGACCTCCCCGCTCGTCGGCCGCGACGGCGACATCGTGGGTGCCCGTCAGCTCAAGGAGCGCCTGTTCAACGAGGCCGAGAACAACGTGACCATGAAGATCGAGGAGCTCGAGGACAAGAGCGGCGTCGAGGTCTCGGGCCGCGGCATTCTGCACCTGTCCGTCCTGATGGAGTCCATGCGTCGCGAGGGCTTTGAGTTCCAGGTCGGCCGTCCCCGCGTTCTGTTTAAGAAGGACGAGAACGGCAATAAGATGGAGCCCGTCGAGCAGGCCGTCGTCGAGTGCCCGGACGAGTATTCGGGCAAGGTCGTTGAGGTCTTCGGCACCTCCGGCGGCATCATGACGAGCATGGATACCTCGGGTATCGTGACGCACCTCGAGTTTAAGATCCCGACCCGCGGCATCATGGGTCTTAAGAACCGCATCATGAACGTCACTCACGGCGAGGGCGTGTTCTACCACACCTTCCTGGAGTACGGCCCCTATGCCGGCGAGATCGGCAACCGCCAGAACGGCGCCATGATCTCCATGACCACCGAGAAAGCCGTTGCCTACGCTCTGGGCACGCTGCAGGAGCGCGGCCAGCTGTTTGTTGAGCCGGGTACCGAGTGCTACGAGGGCATGATCGTGGGCGAGCGCAGCAAGGCCGGCGACATGGTCGTCAACATCGCCCGTACCAAGAACCTGGGCAACCAGCGTTCCTCGACCTCCGATATCTCCGTCCAGCTGGTGCCGCCCCGCACCTTCTCGCTGGAGGAGGCGCTGGAGTACATCGCCGACGACGAGCTGGTGGAGATCACTCCCAAGAACATCCGCCTGCGCAAGCGTCTGCTCAATGCTACCGACCGCAAGAAGGCCGCGGTCCGCGCCGGTCAGGTCAACAAATAAGCGCTGGGCTTTATAGCGACTAACAAGAAAGGGCGCCGACCATCGCGGTCGGTGCCCTTTTTGGTGCACAGGGATTGAGTTGGTCTGCACCACCGCAAAGGTGTCTGTCCCCTTTGTGGCGGTTGACGGCTAGGCGGAAGGAAGGCCCGGAGTATTGGCGGCCTGCTGCGGCTTGAGGCGGGCGTTGCGCCAGATGATCTGGATGACGTAGCCGAGCGTAAAGACGAAGGCTACGCCGCTGACAAAGCTGCCCATAAGGGGAAGTGCCGTGAGTGCGCCCGCGGCGATACCGCCCACGGCGGCCATGGCGTAGCGGTTCTGGCTGTGTCCGATCATGCGTGCGATCGCGGTGCCCGTAAACGCCGCCGAGACCAGAGCGATACCGATCACGGCGCACATGAGAGCTCCGGCGAGTGACAGACCTGCAATCGAGATGATGAGCAACAGGACGGCGGGAACGGCGGCCACCGTGCCCAAAAGACCGCTCACCCACAGAGGGGTAGGTCGTTGACGAAGCATGCCGGCGGCGCTGGCGGTCGCGCGCGGAAAGACGAGCTCGAGGAGGATCGCGACAAAGCAGGTGGAAAGCGCCGCGGCGACGATGCCGCCGATGGTGTCGTTAATCGTTGAGGTGTTCTCGTTCTCGGTACGGTCGATCTTGAGGGCTCCGACTTGAGCGCCCTCGGCCCGCTCGGGGTCCTCGGAAACATGCGCGCTCACGGTGCCGGTGATGCGGGCGTTTTTGCCCAAGACGAGCTTGTCGGCCCAAACCTCGACATCGCCCTCGACGGTGCCGTCGATGGTCACCGTTTCGCCTGCAAGTGCTGCCGACTTGGTGGAGCCTCGCAGGGCAACAGTATCGCCCATCGCGTAAAAACAGTTGGCGGTGCTACCGGTGTTGAGCACGACGTGCTGACCGGCTACCGTCACGCTGCCATCGATTGCGGTTTTGGAGATATCGATGGTGCGTGCCGCCAGGCGAACGGCTCCGCCTACGGTGCAGTCGCGAATCGATAGGCTGTCGCCTGCCGCGATAATATCGCGGCCGATGGAGGCATCGTCCAGGTTAAGGCTTTGGCCAGCCCAGTACAGGTCGCCCTCGGCGCTAGACGGATTTGAGTCAGCTTCGGTTGCGAGTACGTTGCCCGCGGTGTCTGTGCCGGCGAACGACGCCGTGGGAAGTACGGTCAGCGCAAGTGCAATCAGTACGAATAGGAGGGCGATGCGGGCCTGCGCTTTGTGGCGCTTGGTCGACGGTTCTAGGTTGCAAGGCATAGTGAATCCTTCGTTAGATACTCGGCATATATCTAACAGGGTACCCAACGTGCGAGCGCTCTAAAAGAACCTCTCGGTTGCATTTCGAAGGGTCGTGCCGTGCTATCTACTTTTTGCGATGTAAAAAGCGCGCGATGTCTTCTTCGGTGGGGCTTTTGATGTCAAAGCGCAGCGAGAGCCAGCGCAGACCCATGGTCACGATAACGCATATGACCAGCGCGGCGACATTGCTGACCAAGCCACTCATGACGAGGCTTACATAGCTTGCCGATCCGGCGATGGCCGCGATGGCATAAAAGTTGGTGCGTTGGAAAATGCCCGGAACCACGCCCATAAAGCCGTCGCGCAGCATGCCGCCGCCCACCGCGGTGAAAAAGCCCATCATGATGCAAACGACGGGTGCAAATCCGTAGACCAGTGCCTTGTCTGCGCCGGTTGCCGCATAGATGCCGACCGAGATGATGTCGAGCAGGGGGATGAGTTTTTCGGGCTTGTCGACGATTGCCGGGAAAATGTAGATGATGGCTGCCGTGGCAATGGAAAGCGGCAGCGCCATTGGCTGGTTGAGGATGTAGACGTTGCCGACCTGGAGTGTCATGTCGCGCAAAAGACCGCCGCCCAGACCGCAGACTACCGCGAGTGCGACCGCGCCCACCAGGTCGAGCTTGTGTTCGCGCGCAACCAGCACACCCGAGATCGATGCGGCGACAACGGCGAACATCTCGAGCCAAAATGGGATAGCGACCATGGCATCCGAGGCATGTGAGGTAACGGTTATGGCGGCGACGACGGGCAAGATGGGGTCCTTTGAGTTACGGGATTGGACAATGCCCGTACATAGTACATGTTCGGCGACGATCGCGACCCTATTGCTCGGCAAACGGTCGGGACTGGGTGCGGTCATAGGTTTCAAGTATGTACATCAGCCTCCAAAGATGTCGAAAAATATCGTTTTTGGAGGGTGATGTACATGTTTGGGGATCTGGGTTGATGCTGAACGCGATGAGGGCGTGGCTGAATAGGAGGGATGTCTATATTTTGATCGGAGCTCAAAATTTATCCGGTCGGCTTACGCCGACCGCGCTGCGCTAAAAACGCGCCACTGGTGCGTTTTCTTTACGCTTTGCGCCCTGGCGGGTTCGAACCCCTCCTTCTTCGCCGTATTTGCTTGTTAGGGACTCAAAACAAAAAAGCTCCCATTCCTGGGGGCTTTCACAACCAAAATGGCGGAGGAGGAGGGATTCGAACCCTCGTGACCTTATACAGGCCAAACGGTTTTCGAGACCGCCGCATTCAACCACTCTGCCACCCCTCCGCGTGGGGTAAAAACAAAGCAGGCACTAAGGCCTGCTTTGGAATTAACTGGCGGAGAGTCAGGGATTTGAACCCTGGAGACGCTTTTGACGCCTACACGATTTCCAATCGTGCTCCTTCGGCCACTCGGACAACTCTCCGTTAAATGCGAAAGTCAGTATACACGAGGAATCGAAAAGTGCAAACAGAAAACTTGGCATTTTTTAAAGCGCTCGCTCCGCACCCGTATCCGGCATGTGCCAGATGAGTACTAAAAAAGCATCCTGACCAGCCAGATCCCGCTCGATGATCTGTTCAAAATAGGTATTCATGAATGACGTGGCAGCGAATTTAAAAATTTTGAGGCAATCGATCGAACCGGTGGTATGCATTTCGTGACCACAACCCTGCAATCGGCGACCTGCGGTTTGACTCAGGTTGTCCTCGCCGCAGCGTATCCTGCTATCGAATTCGTCAAGCTTTTGGTCAGCATTTGGTTGGAATGCGCATGAAACGTCGTGCGAGTATGGGCATATGTGGAGGTCATGAGGTTGTAGCTGCATATTCTTGCAGCCTAGGAGGTTGAAAGATATTATTACCAAGTCTTTTCCTGCTTCAGGCGCACCTTCACGACCTGAAGCCACATTTGCCCAGAGGAGGTGACAATATGAAGGCTTATGAACTGCTGTTCTTTGTTGACCCGTCGCTCGACCCCGAGACTCGTCTCGCTGTTATGAAGCGTATCGATACCACGATCGCTGAGGGCGCTGGCAAGGTCGACTCCGTTGACGAGTGGGGCAAGCGCAAGCTCGCCTACGAGATCAACGACCTCACCGATGGTGACTACACCCTCATCAACTTCCACGCAGATCCTACCCAGATCGCCGAGCTTGATCGCGTCCTGCGCATCACCGACGCTGTGGTCCGCCACATGATCGTCCGTCGCGACGACCAGGAGTAAGACTGTCGTTTTGGACTGGGCTTGTGCCCCAAGAGGAAGTAGTGAGTTATGAGCATCAATCGAGTGAACATCACCGGTAACCTCACCCGCGATCCCGAGCTGCGCGCCACCGCCGGCGGAACCCAGGTTCTGTCCTTTGGCGTTGCCGTGAACGATCGTCGCCGCAACGCGCAGACTGGCGAGTGGGAGGACTATCCCAACTTTGTCGACTGCACCATGTTCGGCACCCGCGCCGAGGCCGTGAGCCGTTTCCTGGCAAAGGGAAACAAGGTCGCGATCGAGGGCAAGCTGCGCTACAGCTCTTGGGAGCGCGACGGCCAGCGCCGGAGCAAGCTTGAGGTCATCGTCGATGAGATCGAGTTTATGAGCTCCCGTGGTGGCCAGGGTGGCTACGATCAGGGCGGTTACGCCCCCGCAGCTCCCGCGCCCGCAGCACGTCCTGCCGCGCCGGTGGCTACGCCGCCCGCGGTCGACGTCTACGATGAGGACATCCCGTTCTAAGGGTTGTTCACCTATTTTTGAGTGAGAGGCGGCTTCGGTTCGCCGAAGTTGCCAAATGAAAGGTATTTTGACATGGCTAATGATTTTTCTGCACGTCAGCCGCGTCGTAAGTACTGCCAGTTCTGCAAGGAGAACACTGAGTTCATCGACTATAAGGACACTCAGCTTCTCCGTAAGTACATGACCGACCGTGGCAAGATCAAGCCCCGTCGCGTCACTGGCGCTTGCACGCAGCATCAGCATGACATCGCCAACGCCATCAAGCGCGCCCGCGAGATGGCTCTCCTGCCGTACACCGTCCCCGTGGTTTCCTCTCGTGGCAACCGCGACCGCGGCTAAGAAGGGAGACGCATCATGAAGGTTATTCTTCTCGATGAGATCAAGGGCAAGGGCGGCGAGGGTGACGTCGTAGAGGTCGCTCAGGGTTACGCTGAGAACTTCCTGTTCCCCAAGAAGCTCGCTGTTGCCGCCACCAAGGGCAACCTCAAGCAGCTTGACGAGCGTCGCAACAACATCGCCAAGCGCGAGGCCGTCCGTCTGGCTACCGCCAACGAGACCAAGGCTGCCTTCGAGGGCAAGACGGTCACCGTTGACGTCAAGGTCGGCGACGAGGGCATCCTCTTTGGCTCCGTTACCGCCGCTATGGTCGCTGACGCCATCAAGGCTCAGCTCGGCATGGACATCGACCGCAAGCGCGTCGAGCTCGGTAAGCCCATCAAGGTTGCCGGTGCCCACACCGTTGCCATCTCGCTGTACCGCGAGATCAAGGCCGAGGTTGTCGTTCTCGTCGGCGTTACCGCCGAGGAGCTCGCTGCCGAGGCTGAGGTCGAGGAGGCCGCTGAGGTCGCCGAGGTCGAGACCGCCGAGGTCGAGACTGAGGCTGCTGCCGAGTAGCATTTGCTGCAACGCAACAATCTTGTTCTAAGAAGGGCGCTCTGGGAAACCAGGGCGCCCTTTTGTTTTTTGCGCTGAGTGAGTGTCATGGTGAACGTTGCGTCGAAGTCCTATATACAGGACCGTTCATCCGTTTGGTTCGGTGATGATTGGCGGCGCGCGGCGCGTTTTGGGACCGTGGCTGATACTATGGATGCTCGCAAGCGATATGAATGAGGATGCTCATGGCATATGACGATAGGGAGACGGGGCTGACGGTCGAGGACCGCGGCTCAAAGTTGGGTCTTCCCCAAAACCAAGATGCAGAGGCCAATGTACTGGCCGCTATGCTGCTATCGCCCGAGGTGGTCGAAGAGGCCCAGGTCGAGCTGCAGCCCGATGATTTCTACCGGCCCATTCATAAGACCATCTACACCGCGATGGTCGATATGTACAACAGCCGCATTCCCATCGACTCCATCTCGCTGATCGATTACCTGCGAAGCATCAACAAGCTCGATGCCGTGGGCGGCGAGGCCTACATTTTGGAGTTGATGGGTCAGACTCTGTCGCTCGTGAACTGGCAGCACCATGCCGCCATCGTTCGTCGCGATTCGATGCTGCGCGAGCTGATCGGCGCCACCAACGAGATCAACGCGCTGGCATATAACGCCCCCACCGACACCAAGGAGGTCGTGGAGCTAGCCGAGAGCAAGCTGCTCAAGGTCACGGCACGCGAGGTCAAGTCGAGCTACAAGACGCTGACCGAGTTTATGGTTGAGGCCTATAACGAGGCCGAGGAAGTGTGTCAGGCCGGTGGTCAGGCTGCGGGCGTGCCCACGGGCTTCCCGTCACTCGACCGCATGCTCATGGGCTTCCGCGAGGGCCAGCTCATCATTATCGGCGCCCGCCCTGCTGTGGGTAAGACGTCGTTCGCCCTGAATCTGGCGCTCAACGCTGCCGCTGCCGGTTATACCGTCGGCTTCTTCTCGCTGGAGATGTCGGGCAAAGAAATTGCCCAGCGTCTGATTTGCGCCTACGCCATGATCTCGATCAGTGACTTCCGCATGGGCCGCATTAGCCCCGAGCAGTGGGCCAATATCAACGAGGCCACGCAGACCTTGTCCAAGCTCGATATTCTGATTGACGATACGCCCGGCACCACAGTGACCGAGATTCGCGCCAAGAGCCGCCGCATGCTCCATAACAAGGAGAAGGCAATCATCATCCTGGACTACCTGCAGCTGGTGAGTCCTCCGCCGGGACGCCGCTCCGAGAGCCGTACCGTCGAGGTTTCGGAGATGTCGCGTGGTCTGAAGATCATGGCCAAGGAGCTCAAGATCCCGCTCATCGCGCTGTCGCAGCTCTCGCGTCAGGTCGAATCCCGTACCGGCAAGCGCCCGCAGCTTTCCGACCTTCGTGAATCGGGCTCCATCGAGCAGGACGCCGATATCGTTATGTTCTTGGACCGCTCCGCCGACGAGGCCGAGGCCTCGCGCGACGATCGACCCGACGAGGGCGTTACGCGTATCGTCGTGGCCAAGAACCGTTCGGGCCCGATCGGCGACGTCGATCTGATGTTCCTGCCGGCATCCACCAAGTTCTATGAGCTTGATGGGGCACATGCCGAGGAGTAGGACAGGCGCCCGTTGCACGGGTATACTGGGAATGTTTTGTGCTTCTGCGTGCCGGCGTGGCGCGTAGACAGTCCATGAATGTAAGGAGTAAACATGCCGTCAACCGTTTTGGTCGGTGCCCAGTGGGGCGATGAGGGCAAGGGTAAGATTTGCGACCTGGTCGCCGGCGACTTCGATGCCGTCGTGCGCTACTCGGGAGGCAACAACGCCGGCCACACCATCGTCGTCAACGGCAAGAAGTACGGCCTGCACCAGGTGCCCTCCGGCATCATGTATTCCGATCACGTGTCGGTGATCGGTAACGGCTGCGTCGTCAACCCCAAGGTTGTCCTTGAGGAGATCGATATGTTCGAGGCCGACGGCATCACCACCAAGAACCTCAAGATTAGCGGCAACGCGCATGTCATCATGCCGTACCACATCGATCTGGATGGCGCCTTTGAGCAGAAGCTCGGCAAGAAGAACATCGGTACCACCAAGCGCGGCATCGGTCCGTGCTATCAGGACAAGATGGCGCGCATTGGCCTGCGCATGCAGGACATGCTGGACGAGGCACTGTTCCGCGACAAGCTGGAGACCGCTCTCGCCCGCGTGAACCCCGAGCTCGAGCTCATCTACAACCTGCCCACCTACACCGTGGACCAGATTTGCGACGAGTACCTGCCGATGGCCGAGCGCCTGCGTCCCTACATCACCGAGACGAGCCTGCTGCTCAACAACATGATCGATGAGGGCAAGAACCTGCTGTTTGAGGGCGCCCAGGCGACGCTGCTCGACATCGACCACGGCACCTATCCGTACGTGACGTCTTCCAACTGCACCGCCGGCGGTGCCATCACCGGCTCTGGCGTGGGCATGAAGAACGTCGACCGCGTGCTGGGCGTCATGAAGGCCTATATCACCCGCGTCGGTTCGGGCCCCATGCCCACCGAGCTTTCCTATGAGTCCGAGGCCGGCCACACGCTGACCGAGGAGGGCTATGAGTACGGCGTGACCACCGGTCGCCGTCGTCGTTGCGGCTGGTTTGACGGCCCTATCGCCAACTATGCCTCGCGCGTCAACGGCCTCACCGACATCGCCGTGACCAAGCTCGACGTGCTTTCGGCTTTCGACACCATCAAGGTGTGCGTTGCCTACGACGTCGATGGCGAGCGTTACACGAGCGTGCCCGAACACCAGGTGCGCTTTGAGCATGCCAAGCCCATCTACGAGGAGCTCCCTGGCTGGAAGTGCGATATCACCGGTTGCCGCAGCTTTGAGGAGCTGCCGCAGGAGGCTCAGGACTACGTGGCGTTTATCGAGGATCTGGCACACACCCGCGTGACGTTCATTGGCGTTGGCGCTGGTCGCGAGCAGATCATCAACCGATTCTGGAAGTAATCGGGACTATTTGGTTATTGCGATATACCCCTTTGCAGCCCGGACGGGCGGCCGAGGGGTATATTTGCTTGCAAAGGGCTCGCGCGGAGCGGGCCGTTCATCCATAGAGGAGGCACCCTTGAAGGCGGACACTCAAACCATCGACATCCTGTTGTTGGGCAGCGGCGGCCGTGAGCATGCTTTGGCAGCCAAGCTCGCAGCATCACCGCGCGCCGGCAAGCTCTACATTGCGCCGGGCAACGGCGGCACCGCGAGCTGCGGCGAGAACGTTGTTCTCGACGACTGCGATCCTGCGGCCGTGGCGGCGTTTGCGCAGAGCCACGGATGCGGACTTGTGGTAATTGGCCCCGAGGCTCCGCTCGTGGCGGGCGTGGCCGACGCCGTGCGCGCGGCGGGTATTCCCTGCTTTGGCCCGGGTGCCGAGGGCGCCCAGATGGAGGGCTCCAAGCTGTTCTCCAAGCAGCTCATGGAGCGCGCCGGTATCCCTACGGCGGCCTACGGCTCGTTTACCGACGAGGCTTCGGCTCTTGCCTACGTGCGCGAGCAGGGCGCCCCGCTGGTCGTCAAGGCCGACGGCCTTGCCGCGGGCAAGGGCGTTATCGTGGCAACCGAGCTTGCGCAGGCCGAGGAGGCCGTGCGCGAGTGTTTTGGCGGCACCTTTGGCGATGCCGGCAACACCGTGGTTATCGAGGAGATGCTCGTTGGCCCCGAGTGCTCGCTGCTGGCCTTTACCGACGGCAAGACCGTTCGCCCCATGGCCACCTCGCAGGACCACAAGCGCGCGCTCGAGGGCGACAAGGGCCCCAACACCGGTGGCATGGGCGTCTACAGCCCGGTGCCCATCGTGACTGACGAGGAGCACGCCACGATGGTGAAGGTCATGGAGCAGACCGTGGCCGAGCTCGCTGTCGAGGGTATCGACTACCGCGGCTGCCTGTACGGCGGCTTTATGCTCACGCCTGCCGGCCCCAAGGTGCTGGAGTTCAATGCCCGCTTTGGCGACCCCGAGACGCAGGTCGTGCTGCCGCGCCTTAAGAACGACCTGGTCGAGGTCATGCTGGCTTGTGCCAACTGCGAGCTCGATCAGATTGAGCTCGACTGGCGTGACGAGTGGGCCGTGGCCGTTGTCCTGACGAGCGCGGGCTATCCCGGCAGCTACGAGAAGGGCAAGGTCATCACCGGTATCGCCGATGCCGAGGCCATGGAGAACGTGATCGTGTACCACGCGGGCACCGCCGTGGTGGACGGCCAGCTCGTGACCAATGGTGGCCGCGTGCTTGCCGTGACCGCTCTGGGCGACACGTTCGAGAACGCTCGCAACCTTGCCTACGAGGCCTGCGAGAAGATTGATTTTGAGGGCAAGACCCTGCGTCACGACATCGGCCTGCGCGCGCTGCGCGGCCGCGACGCCTGGGATGCCTAAAATCCGAGAGGAATGAGACGGATGGACGAGAAGAACGAAGAGCTCGTGGACGCGCAGATCGTCGAAGAGGACAGCCGCATGTATGGGCACGCCGAGGGCGAGCCTGGTGGCGAGGTCGCTGACGAGCCGGCACTGGTGCTGGGCGACGACGACCCGCACGATGCCGAGCTGCACGAGAAGATTCTTTCGGAGGAGTGCGCCTGGAAGGGCAAGATTCTCGACGTCCACCGTCTTGAGGTTGAGCTGCCCAACGGTCACCGCAGCGCCCGCGATATCGTTCGCCATCCGGGTGCGGCGGCCGTTGTGGCACTGACCGAGAGCGGCAAGATCGTACTGGTGCGTCAGTACCGCACCGCCATCGACCGCGTGACGGTCGAGATTCCTGCCGGCAAGCTCGACCCGGGCGAGGACCCGCTCGATTGCGCCAAGCGCGAACTGCATGAGGAGACGGGCTTTAAGGCTGGTCGCATTCGCTTTTTGACGTCGATTGTCACGTCCTGCGGTTTTTGCGATGAGATCATCCACATCTACTTGGCTACCAAGCTCGAGTTTGATGCGCCCAACCCCGATGATGACGAGTTTGTCAACGTGGACCTGGTGCCGCTGCACGAGCTGATCGACGCCGTGCTCGACGGCAAGATCGAAGACGCCAAGACCGTCGTAGGCGCGCTTGCCTGCGACAGCATCGCGCACCGACTAGGCGGGGCCGAGCTTTAACGAGCGGGGATGATCCCGCAGGTTTGTGTAAGTCAGCGAAAGTGCTCCATTTGAGACAAGGTGGCCTAAAAGAGGAGGGAAGCGTATGGATATACGCGACCGACGATTGAAGGCCAGATTGTCCAAATGGAGCACTTGCAGCGTCGAGACGAAACGCGGTTTGGTAAAACCGCGTAAGGTGATTATGCTGAAGAGGTTTTTGTCTTATTACAAGCCCCAGATGGGGCTTTTTGTTGCTGATACTGTTTGTGCTCTGGTGCTTGCCGCCATTGACCTGGCGTTCCCCATTATTCTGCGCAATTTGACCGGTGGGCTATTTACTCAGGGTCAGGCTGCCATTATGCAGGCGCTCGGCATGATCGCGGTGGGCTTGGTGCTGATGTATGCCGTCCGCTGCGCCTGCCGCTATTTTGTGAGCTATTGGGGTCACGTGATGGGCGCGCGTATGGAGTCCAAAATGCGCGAGGACCTGTTCGACCAGTATGAGCGCTTTAGCTTTGCGTACTTTGATCGCAACAGCTCGGGCGACATGATGAGCCGCGTGGTCAACGACCTGTTCGATATCTGCGAGGCGGCGCACCACGTGCCCGAGTGGATCATCATCTGCGGCATCGAGATCATCGGCTCATTTGTGATCCTCTTTACCATTGCCCCGGTGCTGGCGCTCGCCATGGCCGTGGTGACGGCGGCGTTTGCGGTCATCATGTTTTGGCAGAACATGCGCATGCGCGAGGTCTTTAGCGACAACCGCAAAAAAATCAGCGGCATCAATGCGCAGCTGCAGGATTCGCTGGCGGGCATGCGTGTGGTCAAGAGCTTTGCCAATGAGGAGACCGAACGCTTCAAGTTCCGCGCCTCAAACAATCGCTATCTTTCGTCCAAGGAGAACATGTATCACGCCATGGGCGTCTATACCGCGACGTATGGCCTGCTCTCGGGTGTGCTCTATGTGATCGTGGTGCTGCTGGGCGGCTGGCTGGTCGCCCAGGGACAGCTGCAGGCGGTCGATATGGCGACCTTTGCACTCTATATTTCGCTGTTCTGCACGCCGCTTGAGACGCTCGTCAATTCGGCCGAAACGTATCAGAAGGCTATCGCCGGCTTTAAGCGTATGGACGAGGTGCTCTCGACCGCGCCGGATATTCAGGATAAGCCGGGTGCTGCGGATCTGCAGGTGACGGCTGGTGCTGTGGAGTACCGCGACGTGTGCTTTAGCTACGAGGATGTTGAATTGGGCGAGCGCGGCGCCGACGGACGCCCTGTTATCGACCACATGGACCTGTCCATCAAGCCCGGTCAGACCATCGCTTTGGTTGGTCCCTCGGGCGGCGGCAAATCGACGACTTGTTCGCTGTTGCCGCGCTTTTACGACGTTGCCGCCGGCTCCATTAGCATCGACGGCCAGGATGTGCGCGACGTGACGCAGCATAGTCTGCGCCGTGCCATCGGCCTGGTGCAGCAAGATGTGTACCTGTTTGATGGAACGATCGGCGAGAACATCGCCTACGGCAAGCCGGGCGCCACGGCAGAAGAGATCGCCGAAGCGGCCCGCCGCGCCAATATTGATACCTTTATCGAATCGCTTCCGCAAGGCTACGACACCGTGGTGGGCGAGCGCGGCAGCCGTCTTTCGGGTGGTCAAAAGCAGCGCGTCGCCATCGCGCGCGTTTTTCTCAAGAATCCCAAGATCCTTATTTTGGATGAGGCGACGAGTGCCCTGGATAATGAGAGCGAGGAAGCGGTGCAGGAGTCGCTCGAAGAGCTGGCACGCGGCCGTACCACGATCATCATCGCCCACCGTCTCTCGACTATTAAGCATGCTGACGAGATTGCGACCGTTGAGCATGGTCGCGTTGTGGAACGTGGCACGCACGAGGAGCTTCTCGCCCGTGGCGGCACCTATGCCCGTTACTATCGAATGCAGTTCGAAGGTGCGCGTGCGCACGAGCTCGACTGATTGATATGACAGGAAGATCATGGCTGATAAGAACCCTTTGACTCCGGAAGAAGTGACGGAGTTATTCTCCGAAATCGATGCATCCGGCGTCTTGGATCCTACGCTCGCCAAAAAGCGCACCGAGCGCATGCGCGAGAAAGAGGCCGCCGTCAAGCGCGGCGACAAGGCGACGCTGGCACGGCTGCGCAGCGAGGATCGCGCGAGCCAGGCAAAACATATCGACCCGCTGTCCGAGGACGACCCTTCGGGCTCGCAGGTGAGCCATACCATTACGAAGACCGCCATGGCCGTGGTTATCGGCATTTTGGTGCTGATTGTTGGCATGCAGATTGGCTACGGCGTGATGCGACGTCTGAATACCGCGAACCTTTCCGAAAGTGTTTCGGTGGATACCGTTTCGACCGCGCTCAAGGGTGGACTTGAATGGGGCAATGGCTTTACGCAGTTCCCGCTCGATTTTACCGTCGACGAGGCAGATGAGCGCACGGGCACGGTTGAGGTGACGGTGCTGGACACGTCTTCTGCCAATGAGCTCGAGCTGCTGTCCAACGGTCAGATTCAGGCGGCGGCGCTCGCAACCAATGCCCTGCTCAACGACAAGATCGACCGCGTGGTGTATAACGTTCACGCCTATATCGACGAGGACAGCAGGATCCAGCATGATTCCTTCTTTGGCATGTTTCCTGCTCAGGGGCACCAGAGCGCCATCCTGACGTTCGTCTGGACCAAGAGCTCGTCCAATGCCACGAATATCGACTGGAAGATGCGCATCGTAAGCATGGACGACACCATTGCCGAGCGCATTCAAAAACAGGTCAACTCGGTTTCGTCGCTGATCGAGGACCCGGTGGTGAGCCAGACCAAGATCACGGAGGAGCAGGCCGAGCGCGATCTTGAGCATCGTCTGCACGGTCGAGAGATCTTCCGCGGCGGAAAGCCCGATCGCACGCCGTCCGAGCTGCTGGAGCAGGACAAGCAAAAGTAGTCCGCAGCCACATAGAACGATGTCATCCCGCGTGAGTCACAAGATCACGCGGGATGATTTTTAATCCCCGTCCTAGAAAAATCATTATGCATAGGAAGTCATAATTATCATTTTGTAAACAATTCTATGTAATTAATGCCATGGGCGATGCTTGCGGTTAGAATACCGCGAGGCCTAACTACACACCTTTAAGCCGGTCCTGTGAGACCGGGAAGGAGAACTATGGCGAACAACCATATTGCGGGCGCTGCCGCCCGCACCGTCGCGCCCAGCGAGCTGTGCCAGCGTATGCTGGCTAAAACCAGCAAGGGCACCTGCGGTCCCTGCATCCTGTATCTTGAGGATGGGACCATTTTTTATGGCCGTGCATGTGGTGCCGAGGGTACCGCAACCGGCGAGGTCTGCTTTAACACGTCGCTCGAGGGCTACTTTGAGGTCATGACCGATCCGAGCTATGCCGGCCAAATCGTAACCATGACCTATCCGCAGATCGGCAACTACGGCATTGACGAGACCGATGTCCAGTCGGCCTTCCCCGGCGATACCACTCGCCCCGCGAGTGCTCCCGCCATGCGTGGCATGGCCGTCCGCGACATGTGCGCCACGCCTTCTAACTGGCGCTCGACTGTCAGCGTGCCGGAGTACCTGCGTGCACACGGCATCGTCGCTATCGAGGGCGTCGACACCCGCGCTCTCGTGCGCCACCTGCGCGACAACGGTTCCAAGATGGGCATAATCTCGACGGAGATCTTCGACGTCGACGAGCTTGCCGAGCGCCTGTCCGCCGCGCCCACGCTGGTCGGCGAGAACCTGGTCAAGACCGTGAGCTGCCCTGAGCCCCACGCTTTTGCCGCGAGCGACCTGCCCACTACGCATGACTTTGCGCTTGCCCCTGCCGCTCCTGCCCGCCACAAAGTGGTTGCCTACGACTGCGGCGTGAAGCGCGGCATTCTGGAGGGCCTGGTCCGTGCCGGCTGCGACCTGACCGTCGTGCCGTGGGATACGCCCGCCCAGCAGGTGCTCGATATGAATCCCGATGGCGTCTTTTTGTCCAATGGCCCCGGCGACCCCGATGCCGTGGTGGAGACCTACGAGCAGGTGCAGCAGCTGATCGGCAAGGTGCCGGTTTTTGGCATCTGCCTTGGTCACCAGATGATCAGCTTGGCGTGCGGCGCCCAGATGGAAAAGCTCAAATTCGGTCACCGTGGTGGCAACCAGCCGGTTATGAATCTGGTCAGCCGCCGTGTGGAGATCACCGCGCAAAACCACGGCTTTGGCCTGTTGTTCCCCAGCTTGGGCAAGCTTGTCCCCGAGCTTTCGGGCGGCGAGACCGAGCACGCGGCCGATGGCGATCTGCGCGTCTGGGTGCGCCGCGGAATCGCGCCGGTCGTGATGAACGAGCGCTTTGGTCGCATTCGCCTGACACATGTGAACCTCAACGACGGCACCGCCGAGGGCATCCAGCTGCTCGACGCACCGTGCTTCTCGGTCCAGTACCACCCCGAGGCCTCGCCTGGCCCCACCGATGCCCACTATCTCTTTACCGCCTTTACGCGACTCATGGACGGCGAGGAGAACTACCTGGACATCGACACCGCGAAGGACCGCCTGGCTGGCTGGAACTTTGCCGAGACCGCCGCGACCGAGACCGAGGAGAACTAACATGCCGAAACGTACTGACATCAAGCGTATCCTCGTTATTGGTTCGGGCCCCATCGTTATTGGCCAGGCCTGCGAGTTCGATTACTCCGGCGCCCAGGCCTGCAAGGTGCTCAAGGAGGATGGCTTTGAGGTCATCCTGGTCAACTCCAACCCGGCGACCATCATGACCGATCCGGGCTTGGCCGACCGCACCTATGTCGAGCCCATCACCGCCGAATTTATCGAGCGCGTGATCAAGAAGGAGCGCCCGGATGCGCTGCTGCCCACGCTGGGCGGCCAGACCGGTCTGAATGCCGCCGTCGAGCTGGCAAAGGACGGCACACTCGACAAGTACGGCGTCGAGATGATCGGCTGTGACCTTGCCGCCATCGAGCGCGGTGAGGACCGCAAGCTCTTTAACGAGGCCATGGCCGAGATCGGCCTGGAGGTCGCGCGCTCGGGCTATGCCTACAGCGTGGCTGACGCCGAGGCCATCGCCGAGCGTGTGGGCTATCCCTGTGTGCTGCGTCCGAGCTTTACCTTGGGCGGCGCCGGTGGTGGCATCGCGCATACTCACGAGGAACTCGTCTCCATCGTGAGCCAGGGTCTTGAGCTTTCGCCCGCCCACGAGGTGCTGGTCGAGGAGTCCATCGAGGGTTGGAAAGAATACGAGATGGAGGTCATGCGCGACCACGCCGGCAACGGCATCATCGTGTGCTCCATCGAGAACCTCGACCCCATGGGCGTGCATACCGGTGACTCCATCACCGTGGCGCCGGCGCAGACCCTCTCCGACCTTGAGTATCAGCGCATGCGCGTCGCCTCGCTCGCCATCCTGGAGAAGATCGGCGTCGAGACCGGCGGCTCCAACGTGCAGTTTGCCGTGAATCCCCAAACCGGCCGCCTGATTGTCATCGAGATGAACCCGCGCGTGAGCCGTTCGTCCGCGCTGGCCTCAAAGGCCACGGGTTTCCCCATCGCCAAGGCCGCCGCTCGCCTGGCCGTGGGCTACACGCTCGACGAGATCGTCAACGACATTACCAAAGCTACGCCCGCCTGCTTTGAGCCCACGATCGACTACTGCGTGGTCAAGGTGCCGCGCTTTGCCTTCGAGAAGTTCAAGGGCACCGACCCCACGCTCACCACGCGCATGAAGGCCGTGGGCGAGATCATGGCGATCGGCCGCACCTTTGAGGAGGCCTTCGGCAAGGCCATGCGTTCGCTGGAGGGCGGTCACCAGGGTATCTGCGCCGGTGGCAAGGAGGGCGCCGACAAACTGAGCGACGATGAGCTCACTCAGGCCGTGGCAACCCCGACTGAGCACCGCATCTTCTTTGTGGTCGAGGCCCTGCGCCGCGGCTGGGATGTCGCGCGTATCCATGCCATCTGCGGCATCGACCCGTGGTACCTCAACCGCATCAACGACATGGTGCGGGTCCAGGAGAGCGTCCGCGGCCTGCGTGTGGAGGACATTGACGCCGACGCGATGCGCCTGCTCAAGCAGTATGGTACGAGCGACGCCGAGATTGCCGCGCTGACCGGCTCGGACGAGCGCTTTGTGCGCGCCTACCGCAAGGGTCTGGGCGTGGTTCCCAGCATGAAGACGGTCGACACCTGCGCTGCGGAGTTCTCGAGCGCCACGGAATACCACTACAAGACGTACGAGAACATCTACCGCACGAGCCCGGATGCCAAGAAGTGCGTTGCCCCCGACGAGACCACGCCGGCGGACAAGCCCAAGGCGATGATCCTGGGCGCCGGCCCCAACCGTATCGGCCAGGGTATCGAGTTCGACTACTGCTGTGTGCATGCGAGCTATGCACTGGCGGCCCGTGGTTTTGAGACCATCATGGTCAACTGCAACCCCGAGACCGTCTCGACCGACTACGACACGTCCGACCGCCTGTACTTTGAGCCGCTCACCTACGAGGACGTCATGGACGTCATTGACGTTGAGCGTCCTGACGGCGTCGTGGTGACGCTCGGCGGCCAGACTCCGCTTAAGCTGGCGCGCATGCTCGAGGAGAGTGGCGTCAACATCATGGGCACCAAGCCCGATGCCATCGACTTTGCCGAGGACCGCGAGCGCTTCGCCGCTCTGCTCGACAAGCTGGGCATTATGTATCCGCCGGCGGGCCAGGCCACCTCGTTTGAGGAGGCCGAGGCCGTGGCCACGCACATTGGCTACCCGCTGCTGGTGCGTCCGAGCTATGTGCTGGGCGGTCGCGGCATGATGATCGCCTACGATGCCGAGCATCTGCGCGATTACATGGCCGAGGCTGCGCGCATTAGCCCCGACTACCCGGTGTACCTCGATCGCTTCCTGGAGGGTGCAATCGAGTCCGACGTCGACGCCCTGTGCGACGGCGAGGAGGTCTACATCGGCGGCATCCTGGAGCATATCGAGGAGGCCGGTATCCACTCCGGTGACTCTGCGACCTGCATTCCGCCGTTCAGCTTTAGCGAGAGCCTGCAGGCGAAGCTTCGCGAGACCACGCGCCGCATCGCGATGGCGCTGGGAGTCCGCGGTCTGGTCAACGTGCAGTATGCCATCAAGGGCGAGACTGTTTACGTGATCGAGGCCAACCCGCGTGCCAGCCGTACCGTGCCGTTCATCTCCAAGGCCACCGGCGTGCCGCTGGCCAAGTGCGCGGCGCGTATCATGGCGGGCGATTCCATCGCGAGCCTGGGCCTGCCGAGCGACGAGCGTCAGTTGGACTGGTTCTGCATGAAGGAAGCTGTCATGCCCTGGGGACGTTTCCCGGGAGCCGACGTTATCCTGGGGCCCGAGATGAAGTCGACGGGCGAGGTCATGGGTATCGCCAAGAGCTATCCTGAGGCATACGCCAAGACGCAGCTGGCGATTGACTACAAGCTGCCCGACCCGAGTTGCGGTAAGGTGTTCATCAGCGTGTGCGATCGTGATAAGCGCCATATCCTTTCGGTCGCCCGCATCCTGCGCTACTTGGGCTTTGACATCTGCTCTACCGAGGGTACGGCGCGCGTGCTGCGCGGAGGCAACGTGACGTGTGAGGTCGTGGAAAAGATCAGCGGCCCGCACGACGGCGAGCGTCCCAACATCGGTGACCTCATCGCCGATGGCAAGATTGCGGTAATCATCAATACGCCATACGGCCCGGGCTCGCGTGGCGACGGTTATCTGCTGCGCACCGAGGCAGTGCGTCGCGGCGTAACCTGCGTGACCGCGATGTCTGCCGCCAACACGTATGTGAGTGCCATCGAGGCGGTGCGCGAGGACCAGCAGGGTCACGGCAGCGCCAACGACATGGGCATGGACGTCATCGCCCTGCAGGACCTGCCGCAGCACACGGTGTAGTTGACCTGGTCGGCCGGGGTGGCAGCCGGACACTTTCTCTCGGAAACTGGGCTTCGCGAAGTTTTCCGAGAGAAAGGTCCGCCTCCCGCCCCGGCCTGCGGTGACTTGGCTGCACCGTGTGCTGCCGAAGGGGCTTTGCGCGATGACTAGGGCTGAATAGAAAATGAGTGTGGGCTCCGCCGTTCGTTCGAACGGCGGAGCCCACGTTAATATTTCAGCCAACGTACGTCATAGCAATCCCCGGTAGGTCCCCGGGTGCCCCGCGGCGGGCTGGGTTTATTATCTGAGCGACTTTGCGAAGCAAGGGGAGCGAAGATAAAAACCCAGCCCGCCGCGGGGCACCCGGGGACCGCAGGGACGGGAGCAGCTATACTACTCTCAGTAGTTAAGGGTCGCGGATCCGCCGCGTCACCGCTCTCAACAGGAGGTCTTTGTTTATGGCAGATCAAAAGCCGGTTGTCGGGATCATCATGGGTTCCAAGTCCGATCTGGGCGTTATGGAAGGCTGCACCGCCGAGCTCGAGGCGCTTGGTGTGCCCTATGAGCTCGTCATTGCGAGCGCACACCGCACGCCGGCGAAGGTCCATGAGTGGGCTTCGACTGCTGCCGATCGCGGTATCAAAGTGATTATCGCCGCCGCCGGCAAGGCCGCTCACCTGGGTGGTGTCGTGGCTGCTTTCACGCCGCTGCCGGTTATCGGTGTGCCTATGAAGACGAGTGACCTGGGCGGTATGGATTCGCTGCTGTCGATGGTGCAGATGCCTTCGGGCGTG
Source organism: uncultured Collinsella sp. (assembly GCA_902496845.1). Taxonomy (GTDB): domain Bacteria; phylum Actinomycetota; class Coriobacteriia; order Coriobacteriales; family Coriobacteriaceae; genus Collinsella. The sequence continues at coordinate 31,314 of CABVCJ010000005.1, read as the reverse complement.
CCCGTGGCCTGCGTTGCCATCAACGGTGCCAAGAACGCCGCCATTTATGCCACGCAGATTCTGGGCGCATGCGACCCCGAGTACCGCAAGGTTATCGAGAAGATGAAGCAGGAGATGGCCGACGCCTAGGCGTTCCGCCGTTTCACCGCAGTATAAGGAGAGTCATGTCCGACTATCAGGGAAAACGTTTTTCGGCTTCTCAGATCCCCGATCCATCCAAGTCGGGATCGGCCCGCTCCATGCAGCAGGGTCGGGCATCCTCTCCTCAGCAGGCTCGTGCACCGCGCCCCGTAACGCCGACGTCCCATCGCCGTCAGGATACACCGGCTGCGTATCGCCCCTCGTCATATGGCACGGCAAAGAAGCGGGCCCGGTCGACGAGGCAACCGAGTGGCGCTCCGTCCAGCTACACCGAGCCGCCGCGTAAGAAGCGCCGCTCCATCATCCCCATCCTACTCATCATCGTGGGCATCGGTCTGATTGTCGCCGCCGCCGCCATCTTTATCAATGCTCAGATTGGCTATAAGCAGGCGAGCGATTCGTACCAGAAAATCGAGAAGCAATATGTAAGCGATAAGGACGCCAGCGGCGTGCCGATTATCGACTTCGATGCGCTTGCTCAGACAAACCCCGAGATTGTGGGTTGGATTTACGTGCCGGGAACCAACATCAACTATCCCGTGGTGCAGACCAACAACAACTCCAAATACCTCAACACGCTGTTCGACGGTACGGCCAATGCGTCCGGGGCCATTTTCCTGGATAGCGATGACACCGCGCCGGGAATGGTTGACCAGCAGACCACGATCTACGGCCACCACATGAATGACGGGTCAATGTTCAACGTGATTTCGGACACCACCGACCAAGCGACGTTCGATAGCATCGAGTACGTGTATTACATCACGCGCGATGTAACGTATAAGCTGCGACCGCTGGCGACCAAGGTGGTCGAGGACACGTATGCCAAGGCGCGCACGACCAATTTTGAGGGCGACGACGGGCTCAAGAACTACCTGTCCGAGATGCTCGACGGTGCTTCGGCAGTGGCGAGTGATGCAGGCGATCGCGCTGCTTCGGCAACCAAGGTCGTGACGCTCGTGACCTGTCGCTCGCTGTCATTTAGCAATACGCGCGCCGTCATGGTGCTCACGCCGGTCGAGGAATAGATTGTTAAGAGTAGCTAAAAGAGCCCCGTCCCAAATGAGCTGCTCGATGACGGTAAAAGGAGGAAATGATGCTCGAGAATGGCAAAACGATGCCTTCGATTGATGCTTGGCTGCGCGAGGCCAAAGCCGATTCGTCGGCGCCTGCGTGCGGTATGTATCTGACGCATAACGGTGTGGTGCGTGCGACGCCCAAGGCCGAGGTGCGCGGAGTCGAGACCGATGGCGTGGCGCCGGGCCACAGGGTGGGAGGCATGGTCTTTGACTACGACGCCGAAAAGGTGCGGTCTGCTATTGAAGCCACGCGCGCGATGCCAGGCATCGGCTATGTGCGCGTGTGGCTAGCGAGCGGCGAGCTTTCCGTGGGCGACGATATCATGCTCGTGCTCATTGGCGGAGACATTCGTCCGCGCGTGGTCGATGCCCTGCAGTCGCTTGTCGGCACCATCAAGAATGAATGCGTGAACGAGGTAGAGCGCGAGGCATAGGGCTTTGCGATCGATTCGAGCCCATCTGTAGCAAGAGCCCGCTGGCAGTTAGATTGAACTGCCAGCGGGCTTACTTGTCCGTTGGAACCGACTTGCAGCAGCGCCAGCGCTATACGCGTGTGGCGTCCTTGGGGCTCATGGTCATGCTCTGGAAGCGATTTTCCATGTATTCATTATCGAAATACTTGCCGTAGAACTGCGCGACGGGAATATCCGGCTCCGTGCCGTTGACGCGCTGGTACCAGTAGTCGAGCGACTGCAGCGTCATGACGCCGTCGACCAGCATAATGACGGTAAAGATGACGGTAGCCGAGTAGCGGCTCTTCCACGGAATCATGTTGATGAGCTTGAGCAATCTTGGCAGCAGCAGCTTGATCCAGATGAGTCCGCCCAGGCCCCACAGGCAGGCGAAGCCCGTGCAGGTGCGTCCGCCCGTAAGCACGGCGAGTGGATCGGGCATGCCGAACAGCTTCATGTGCGAGTAGCTCCACGAGACCACACCGAACGAGGTCTGCATAAACCAGCCCACGAACACCTCAAAGCTTGCGCCAAGCAGGGCGCTCACCAAAAAGATAACGATGGGGTTCTTTTTGTAGAAGCGGTTGAGCACCATGGTCATGAGTACGGCGCCAAATCCGTAGATGGGGCTGAAGGGGCCAAACAGCATGCCGGCGCGGTCCTGGTAGACGCCCGGGTCGTCGACCGTCATATGCCAGATGTCCTCCAGGATGAGGCCCAGCACGCAGCAGACAAAGAATACCCAGAATAGGTTGAAGTAGTTGAGCTTGATGTAGCCTTCGCCGGTCTCATCGCGGCCGAGCATGCCCTCGGCGGCGGCGTCGCGATCGAGCATCTCCTGCAGGCGGCGCTGCAGTTCGCGCTCCTGACGAAGCGTGGGGTCAACGGTGGCCGAAAGCGCGATGAGGATGCCGAGCTGGATGGCGGGGCGCAACAAGAACGGCCCGATACCCTGGAGCATCACGTCGACCAAAAGCTCGACGACGGTGAATGCGATAAGGATGTAGGACAGGCGCGCGGCGTTGCGGCGCTGGTTCTTGATGAGGTCCAGGCCGAAGATGATTAAGATGACCGCGCTCGCCGCCGAGAGCATGATGCCGGCGACGATAAGGCCGACCGCGACGAGCGTGTTGTCGCCGAGTTTGGCGGCGGCGTTGCCGTTGATGAGTGCGGTGATGACCTGCCACATAAAGGCGCCGACCGACGGGAGCGTACCAACACCGGACAGGATGCACAGGACGGCGTACACCTTAATGATGAGGGGGATCTTCTTGACCTCCGTGGCGCTGGGGACGCTGGGGTCGAGTTCGTTTCGATCCATACACAACCTTTCTCGTTTTGTTGTAGATTACAAGGATACGCCGCCGACCTGCTAAAAGACAGGACGAACGTCCCAATTGCAGCAATGTAAGCCCTAACGGTGGGCGAGACGCGTCGCGACGGAAGCATACGGGATCGTTGAGCGCGCGGCGGGTTCCCCAATAAAATGTTTGGCCGCAAAACGGATTATAAGCTCGGTGGGCTTTTAAAAAGCGCTGCTCATGCGCGGGAGTGCTTGTCTTACCGTGCGTATAATAGGGCGGGTAACGCCAAATAACGAGGCTCTGAGGGGATGCCATGTCTCAAGAAACCATCCGCGCGGCCGAGCGTGCCACGGGACAGGTGACGACCATGTCGACGTATGATCCGGACTCCGACCAGCTGCATGAGGAATGCGGCATCTTTGGTGTGTGGGCACCCGATCGCGATGTGGCTCGGCTGACGTACTTTGGTCTGCGCGCGTTGCAGCATCGCGGCCAGGAATCGGCGGGAATCGCCGTGGGCGATGGTGGCACGGTTATGGTTCGTAAAGACCTGGGACTGCTCGATCGCGTGTTCTCCAACGCCGACCTGTCGACGCTCTCCGGCCAGCTGGCCGTGGGCCACGTGCGCTATGGCACTGCCGGCGCCAAGAGTTGGGAAGCCTCGCAGCCGCATCTTTCTACCATCAACAGCGTCATCATCGCACTTGCTCACAACGGCACTCTGGTCAACACCGACGAGCTGCGCCGTCAGCTGATCGAGCTGGGCGTGCCGTTCCTCTCCAATTCGGATTCCGAGGTCGCGACCAAGCTTATCGGCTACTTCACCCAGCGTACGGGCCACCTGCGCGAGGGCATTCGCAAGACCATGGAGCTCGTGCGCGGCGGTTACGCCATGACGCTCATCAACGAGCAGGCGCTCTACGCTTTCCGCGACCCGCATGGCATTCGCCCGCTGGTGCTGGGCAAGCTCGTGGACGAGGGCCTGGACCAGGCCGACGCCGCTTCTGTTTCGCAGCTGCCCTCGCAAGACGGTGCCTCGACGGTCGACTCCGCCGTCCATGTCACGCGCGCCGGCGGCTGGGTCGTTGCTTCCGAGACGTGCGCACTCGATATCGTGGGCGCCGAGTATGTCCGTGATGTCCGCCCCGGCGAGATCTTGCGCATCAGCGCCGAGGGCCTGGTGTCCGAGCAGGGCGTACCTGCAGCCGAAGAGCCCGCCAACTGCATCTTTGAGCAGGTCTATTTTGCCCGTCCCGACTCCATCATGAACGGCAAGAGCGTCTACGCCTGCCGTTACGACATGGGTCGTCAGCTGGCACACGAGGAGCCCGTCGAGGCCGACTTGGTCATCGGCGTGCCCGACTCCGGCCTGCCACCCGCGGAGGGCTATTCGCACGAGAGCGGCATTCCCTTTGGCGAGGGCCTCATCAAGAATCGCTATGTAGGCCGTACGTTTATCGAGCCCACGCAGGAGCTGCGCGCCATGGGCGTGCGTATGAAGCTCAACCCGCTGCGCGACAACATCGAGGGCAAGCGCCTGGTCGTCATCGACGACTCCATCGTGCGCGGCACCACCATGGTGCAGCTCGTCAAGATGCTGCGCAATGCCGGCGCCAAGGAGATTCACATCCGCATCAACTCGCCCGAGGTCATCTGGCCGTGCTTCTACGGTATCGATACCGACGTGCAGTCGCAGCTCATCAGCGCCAACAAGACGGTCGAGGAGATCTGCGAGTATATCGGCGCCGATTCGCTGGCCTTCCTTTCGGTTGAGGGCCTGCTGAAGGTCATGCCCAAGGGCGGCTACTGCGATGCGTGCTTTACCGGCCGTTATCCCGTGGCGATTCCCGAGAGCTTTGGCCGCGACAAGTTCATGGAGGGCTTTAAGCCCCGCAACCTGGATAAGCCGCTGCACTTTGACGATGACGCCGTGGTCGAGAAATACGACGACCGCAGCTGGGAAGAGAAGCACGGCGAGGCTTAAAACCTGCCATTTGGGGACAGGTTTATTTTGGTAGGTTTTACCTGCTGTTTTGTTGATTGAGCGGCGCGCGTTGCCAGAATGCGCGCCGAAATGAACGCAACTATGAGCACCGTTTGGCGCCCGGGCGGCAGACGGTAGTGGGAGAGGAAGGCTCAGATGAGCGACAGCAAGCATGTGACGTATGAGGATGCCGGCGTCGATACCGCCGAGGGCGGTCGCGCCGTCGACGCTATTAAGCAAATGGTTAAGGACACCAACCGCCCCGAGGTCATCGGCGGTATCGGTGGCTTTGGTGGCCTGTTCTCGGCCGCCGCACTTAAGGATATGGAAGACCCGATCCTGATCAGCGGTACCGACGGCGTAGGCACCAAGCTCGTGCTCGCCCAGATCATGGACCGTCACGAGACGGTGGGCCAGGACCTGGTCGCCATGTGCGTCAACGACATTTTGGCTTCGGGCGCCGAGCCGCTGTTCTTCCTGGACTACGTTGCCATCGGCCACATTGAGGCCGAGCACATGGCAAAGATCATCAAGGGCGTGGCCGATGGCTGCAAGCTCGCGGGCTGCGCGCTCGTGGGCGGCGAGATGGCCGAGCATCCCGGCGTCATGGCTCCTGCCGACTACGACCTTGCCGGATTTACCGTGGGCGTCGTCGACCGTCCCAAGATGCTCGACCCCGCGAACGTCCGCCCCGGCGATGTCATCCTGGGCCTGCCCTCCACCGGCGTGCATTCCAACGGCTACTCGCTCGTGCGTAAGGTCATCGGTGTTGACGGCATCAAGCCGGGCACGCCCGAGGCCGCCGCTAAGGCCGAGGAGCTGAGCCGTCCGCTCGAGGAGCTCGGCGGTGCATCGCTGGCCGACGCCCTGCTGGCCCCCACGCGCATCTACGTCAAGCCGGTTCTTGAGCTGCTTCGCGGCGGCGCTCCGGTGCACGCTATCGCCCACATCACCGGCGGCGGTATCACCGAGAACCTCAACCGCGCGCTTGCCGACGACGTCGACGCCGTGGTCACCCGTAACGGTGCCGAGATGGGCTGGGATGTTCCGCCCGTCATCACTTACGTGTCGCGTCAGGCCGAGCTCGCGCCCAACGAGGCATGCAAGACCTTCAACATGGGCGCCGGCCTGTGCCTGATCGTCGCCCCCGAGGACGAGGCCGCGGTTACCGAGACCCTGGTCGCGCTGGGCGAGAAGCCGTTCCGCGTGGGCGAGTGCGTCGAGGGTTCCGGTAAGGTCGTGTACTCCGATGAGCGCTAACGAGCAGATGGTTGCCGCCGAGGGCCTGGGCTTTGTGCCCTATACCCGTCCGACTGGCACCGATACGGCTGAGCCGCTCAAGATCGGTGTGCTCATCAGTGGTTCCGGCACCAACCTGCAGGCACTGATCGACCTGATCGCCGCGGATAAGCTCAATGCCTCGATTGAGCTTGTGGTGTCGAGCCGTCCTTCGGCTAAGGGCCTGCAGCGTGCCGAGCGTGCGGGTATCCAGACGCTTACACTGTCCAAGGATGTCTATGCCGACCCCATCGCCGCCGACGAGATCATCGCGCACGAGCTGCTCGAGCGCGGCTGCGAGTATGTGGTCATGGCCGGCTACATGCGCATGGTGCATACGCCGCTGCTGGCGGCGTTTCCCAACCGCGTGGTCAACTTGCATCCGGCGCTGCTGCCGAGCTTTACCGGCGCGCATGCGATCGACGATGCCTTTGCGCGCGGCGTCAAGGTGACTGGTGTGACCGTACATTTTGCCAACGAGATTTACGACAACGGCCCCATCATCGCCCAGCGCGCGCTGGCCGTTGAGGAGGGCTGGGATGTCGATACGCTCGAGGAGCACATCCACGCGATCGAGCACGTGCTGTATCCCGAGGTCGTGCAGATGCTCGCCGACGGCTGCGTTCACGTGTTGGAGAGCGGCAAGGTCGCAATTGATGCGCCCCGCGGCTAGCGGTGCACAGTACAATTTAGTTGAGTGGTCAGGGTGGTCATTGGCGCCAAGGCGCGCCTGACCACCTTTTGTTTTTGGTGGTTACCTGCGACGTTCTTGAATGACCGGTCGTTTAAGAACGTCGCAGGTGACTAGGTGAGAGAGGTGAGCGCATGGCGGATAGCGAAGCACTGTTTACGCCTGAGCTGGTGTTTTTTGATTGGGAGTGCGCGACGCCGGATGAGGTGTTTGCGCGGCTCGAGGACGAGCTTGCACCTCGCGGCTACATTGCGCCCGGTTGGCTCGATGCCGTCCGCACGCGCGAGGATGCCTATCCCACGGGTCTTGCCATGCCGGCGGCCAACATCGCCATCCCGCACACCGATCCCGGATTTGTGGCTAAGCCCTATATCGCGGTGGTAAAGCCCGCGGCACCCGTGGTGTTCAGCGCAATGGCGGGCATGGGTGCCCCCGTGCCGGCGCAGATCATCATCAATCTGGGCATCGCCGAGCCGGGCGGCCAGGTCGAGGCCCTGCAATCGCTTATGAATATCTTTATGGATGCCGACGCCGCAGCCGATGTACTCGGCCAGACCGCATGCCAGGGCATGGTCGATGCCATCCGTTGCCACTTTTAGGGCCGGCACTTGGGGACTGTCCCTAACTGCCGGCAGAAAAGGAATGTCCCTAATTTCCGACAGCTAGAACAGCCCCCTTTGCACCAAAATGGTGCAGATTAACCTGTCCCCCATGCACCAGGTGTGTCGCGGGGTCCGCGTTGTGACACAATGGCGTTTGTTCGATTCGTGATGCGAAAGGCCAACTATGGCAAACAAGAAAAAGAACTCCGAGGCCGCGCCGACGCCCGAGCAGCAGGCTCGCGCTGCCTCCAGCTCTCGTAAGAAGCAGCGCAAGACGTACGTGTCTAAGACCGTCAAGATCGTCCTGGTGGTTATCGGCGTGCTGGCAATGCTGCTTTCCGTCTCGGCCATGGCATGCTCCGGTCTCATGTCGCAGGCAGAGGATACCTCGAGCTACAAGCTTACCGGCGGTGTCGCCGCCACCATCAACGGCACCAACCTCACCGAGGACACCGTGACCAAGCAGATTATGAGCATGCGCACGTCCTACGGTTACACCAAGGACAAGGACTGGGCGCAGTATCTGGTCGACAACGACCTGACGCCCAAAAAGTACCGCAAGCAGCTCATCGATTCCTACACGCAGCAGATTCTGCTCCAGCAGGCGCAGAAGGAAAACGGCGTGACGGTGTCGGACGAGGAGGTCGAGAAGGCATGGAAGGACGCGTGCAAGAGCGCGGGCGGTGCCAAGGCCTTTAAGAAGACCCTTAAGACCTACGGCTATACCGAGGACACCTACAAGGACTCGCTCAAGGAGAACCTGGCACAGCAAAAGCTCAAGGACGCCGTGGCGCCCACCAGTAAGCCCAAGGACAGTGAGATCGTCGATTACATCAACGAGAACCTGTCTAACTACAACGATGCCCGCCGCTCGTCGAACATCCTGATCAAGGTTGATTCCGACGCATCTGACGAGGACAAGGCCGCCGCCAAGGCCAAGGCGCAGGAGTGCCTGGACAAAATCAACTCCGGCGAACTGAGCTTTGAGGACGCCGTGAAGCAGTATTCCGATGACACCGGCTCCAAGGAGAAGAAGGGCGATGTGGGCTGGGACAAGCTCACCACCTTCGTCGACAGCTACCAGGCGGCGCTCGAGGGACTCAACAAGGGCGATGTGAGCGACGTGATCGAGTCGACGTACGGTTACCACGTCATCAAGTGCACCGACTACTTCCATGTCGATAGCCAGGTCGATGACATCAAGCAGGTACCCAAGGACATCAAGAAGTATATTTCCAACGTGGTGAAGACGCAGGCGGCCAGCACTGCATACAGCGAGTGGCTGGAACAGTACAAGAAGGACGCCGACATCACCGTCAACCCCATGCCCAAGGACGTACCGTACAACGTCAGCCTGAAGGGCGTCACCAAGAGTTCGACCGACGATTCGTCGACGACTGAGTAATCATGGGGCGGTGCTCATGCGAGTGCCGCCCACACTATTAAGGAGGATTTGCAGATGACCAACGAAGAGCTGCAGCAGGAAATGATCGCCGCCATGAAGGCCAAGGATAAGGTTCGCCTGTCCATCATTCGCCAGGTCAAGGCCGAGGTGAAGAATATCGAGGTTAACGAGCGCCGCGACGTGACCGAGGAAGACGTCAACAACATGATCAAGCGTCTGATTAAGCAGACGAGCGAGACGCTGGAGATGTCCATTAAGGCCGGTACCGACCAGGACCGTACTGACAACCTGACCGAGCAGGTCAAGATTCTGGAGAGTCTGCTGCCCGCGCAGGTTTCGGGCGAGGAGCTCGAGGCCCTGATCGAGCAGGTCATTGCCGAGCTGGGCGCCATGTCCAAGAAGCAGATGGGCCAGGTCATGGGGGCACTCGGCAAGGCCACCGGCGGCAACTTCGATAAGCCTGCCGCGGCAAAGATCGTCGGCGCCAAACTTGCGTAATTTGTTACGCGGTTTTACCAAACCGCGTAACGGCTCGACGCTGCAAACCCGTACACGCGGCAATCAGACGTTCAATTTCAAGGGCGCGACCATAAGGTCTGCGCCCTTTCATTTCACGTCACCTTGCTCGCGTGTACGGGTTTTCGCTGACTTATGCTCAACAAGGGCGGTTGTATTATTTTCGGCGCTCATTGGGGACAGACTTAAATGAGTGCCCAATGAGCGGGTACTCATTTAAGTCTGTCCCCAATGAGTGGGTGGAAGGTTGCGGGTTCTTTACGGGAATGTAGTGTGGGCTGCGGAAACGTGGTTCTTTCCGTACAATAGTTCAACTCGTGTAAACGCAGGGAAGGGACATTCATGGCAGACATGATCGAGATCAAGCATCTCAACAAGTACTTTGGCGACCTGCATGTGCTCAAAGATATCAATCTCACCGTCAAGCGCGGCGAGAAGCTCGTAATGATCGGGCCTTCCGGTTCGGGTAAGTCGACGCTCATCCGTTGCGTCGATTATCTGGAGGAGCCCACATCGGGCGAGGTCGTCATCGACGGTACGCCGCTCACCAAAAAGAATCACCTGGAGATGGCTCGCAAGTATAGTTCCATGGTGTTCCAGCAGTTCAACCTGTATCCCAACATGACGGTGCTGGGCAACCTGACGCTCGCGCCCATCAAGCTGCAAAAGAAGAGCAAGGAGGAGGCGACCGAGATCGCCATCGCCGCGCTCAAGCGCGTCGGCATGGCGCATAAGGCCGGCGAGTATCCGCAGAATCTCTCGGGCGGTCAGCAGCAGCGCATCGCCATCGCCCGTGCCCTGTGCACCAAGCAGCCCATCATCCTGTTTGACGAGCCGACCTCGGCGCTCGACCCCGAGATGGTCCAGGAGGTTCTGGACGTTATGATTGAGCTCGCGCAGGAGGACATCACCATGATCTGCGTGACGCACGAGATGGGCTTTGCGCGCCAGGTGGCCGACCGCGTCATCTTTATGGAGGACGGCCGCATCCTGGAGGAGGGCACGCCCGAGCACTTCTTCGATAACCCCGAGAACCCGCGCTGCCGTGAGTTCCTGTCCAAGATTCTGCACTAGGCGCGGTGATGGACATGACGGATATGACGAGGGCGGCCGTGTCGCGCCGTCACTTTTTGCAGCTGGCTGGCGCCAGCATGCTTGCGCTGACGGGGACCGCGCTTACCGGTTGCGGCAACTCCACCAGCGGCGAGGGCTCCGACAAGGGCTCTAATCTTGTGGCCATCAAGTCGCGTGGCCATCTGAATGCCGGCGTTAAGAAGGACGTTCCCGGCTATGGCTATTACGACACCGCCAAGGGTCGCTTTGAGGGCATGGAAGTCGATTTGTGCTACCAGATCGCCGCTGCCGTCTTTGGCGTGAGCTATAAGGAGGCCCGCGCCCAGGAGCTTGTCGAGTTTACCGACGTAACGCCCAAGACACGCGGTCCGCTGATCGATAACGGCCAACTCGACGTGGTCGCTGCGACCTACACCATCACCGACGAGCGCAAGAAGAGCTGGGATTTCTCGACGCCGTACCGCACCGACTACGTGGGACTCATGGTCAAGAAGCGTTCGGGCTTTACCTCGATTGAGGACCTGGACGGCAAGATCATCGGCGTGAGCCAGGGTGCTACCACGCAGGGTCTGATCGAGCAGATGATCAAGGACAACGGCTTTAGCTGCAAGCCCGAGTTTAGGGCCTTTAGCGGCTACCCCATCATCAAGAGTTCGCTCGACGCCGGCAATATCGACGTCTTTGCCATGGACCGCTCCACGCTGGCCGGTTACATGAACGAGACCGTTGAGCTGTTGCAGCCCGAGGTCAAGTTTGGCGAGCAAGGCTACGGTGTGGCGACCAAGAAGGGCTGCGACCTTTCGGCCGTGGTCGATCAGGTGATTTGCGATCGCCTGGCCGATGGCTGGCTCGACCAAGAGGTCAAGACCTGGGGTCTTGTATAGGCGCATCGTCCAAGGAAGGAATCAAATGCTCGAAGGATTATTTGACGCCGACCGTTGGTCGACGACATTTCAAAACATGGGGCCCTTCTGGGAGGGCTTTGGCGTGACGCTGCAAGTGGTCGTTGCCGGTCTGCTGCTGTCGCTGGTGCTGGGCACGCTGCTGGGCGTGTTCTCTACCACTCGCTCGCGCGTGCTGCGCGCCATAAGCCGCGTGTACGTGGAGTTTTACCAGAACACCCCGTTGCCCGTGCAGGTGCTCTTTATGTACATGGCCGGTCCGCAGTTTTTGCAGGCCATAACCGGTGCCGACCAGCCGGTGCGCATCGCGCCGTTCGTGCTGGGCTTCTTGGGTGTGGGCCTGTATCACGCGGCCTACATTTCGGAGGTCATCCGCACTGGTATCGAGGCGGTTCCGCGCGGTCAGATGGAGGCGGCCCAGAGCCAGGGCTTTACCCGTGCGCAGGCGTACTGGTACATCGTGCTGCCCCAGACGTTCAAGATCATTCTGCCGCCGCTGTGTAACCAGGCGCTCAACCTGGTCAAGAACACGTCGGTGCTGGCGCTCGTGGCCGGCGGCGACCTTATGTACCGTTCCGACAACTTTGTGAGTCTGTACGGTTACCTGCAGGGATACATCGTCTGCTGCCTTATGTACTTCATCATCTGCTTTCCGCTCGCCATGCTGGTGCAGTGGCTCGAGCGCCGCTCCAAGGAGCGTCCGCGCGGCGTGAGCCTGGCCGAGCTGGGGCTCGACAACGTAGAGGAGGCCTAGCGCATGGAAATCTTCAACGCGACCAACCTGCTCTACATTTGGGGCGGCTTTGTTAAGACGATCGAGATCTCGGCGCTGTCGATCTTTTTCTCGCTCATCTTTGGCACGGTGCTGGCGCTCGTTAAAAGCTATGCGCCCCGCCCGTTCCGTATTTTGGTGAGCGCCTATATCGAGCTGTTCCGCTGCACGCCGAACCTGCTGTGGATCCTGTTTATCTACTTTACGGTGCAGGGTTTGGACATTGTGATTTCGACCATCGCCTTTACGCTGTTTACCAGCGCTGTTATGGCTGAGATTGTGCGCGGCGGCCTCAACTCGATTCCGCGCGGCCAGTTTGAGGCGGCGCAGAGCCAGGGCTTCGGCTTCTTTGCCACCATGCGCTACATCATTCTGCCGCAGACATTTAAGACGATCATTCCGGCGCTGTTTAGCCAGTGCACGACCGTCATCAAGGACAGCTCGTATCTTTCGGGCATTAACGTGGCCGAGCTCATGTACACGGCAAACGTCGTGATGGCCCACGCGATCGACCTGTCGCAGGTGCTTATGCTCTACGGCCTGGTGTTTGCGATGTACTTTGTGCTCAACTTTGGTATCTCGCTGCTGGTTCGCGCATATCAGAGGCGAATGGTGGCAGCGTAGAATGTGGCAAAGGGACAGCCCCTTTGCCACATAGAGAAAGGAATCGCGATGAGCGATCTGGAGAACAAGAAGAATCCTGTGGCCATTACCATCGCGCGCGACTTTGGCGCCGAGGGCCACGAGATTGGTCGCATGCTTGCCGACGAGTTGGGGATTCCGCTGTACGACAACGAGCTGCTGGTGCGCGCGTCTCTGCGCGCGGGCGAGTCGCTCGATAAGATGGCCGCCTATGACGAACGTCTGGCCGTGGAGAACATGGCGTTCCTGCCCGACCGCTACGATGCGCGCTCGTACTCGGACAAGTTGTTCCAAAAGATGAGCCAGGTGATTTTGGATCTGGGCGAGACCGAGAGCTGCATTATTGAAGGTCGCCTGTCCGATTACCTGCTGCGTAACAACCCCAACCATATTGCCGTGTTGGTGACCGCACCCTTTGAGGACCGCGTCGAGATCGTGCGCAAGAAGCGTGGACTTAACAAAAAGAAGGGCGCCAAGCTGGTCAAGCAGCAGCAGAAGGCGCGCGAGGCGTTCTACAAGCGCTACAGCGCCGGAAAGTGGAAGATGACGAGCGGCAAAGACATCGTCGTCAACCGCGCCAAGTTGGGACGCGAGGGCTGTAAAGACGTTATCGCCGCCGCCTACCGCTACAAAGTGGCGCAACTCGAGGCTTAACCGACCAAAAACCACCACAAAGGGGACAGGCACCTTTGTGGTGGTTTTTGTTTTAGGCGGAGGGGAAGGCCTTGGTGAGACCGGCGCGCGTCTGCGTGTCGGTCTTTTGGTAGATAGAGCTCAGGTGACGCTGCACCATGCGCATCGAGATACCGAGCTCCTCGGCGACCTGCTTGAGCGGGCGTTCATCCTGGGTCACGGCTATGAGCACGTCGACTTCGCGCGGGGTGAGAGCGTGGTTGGCGATGAAGGCCTGGCGTTGCTCCTCGATGGTGGGGGCGGCGAGTGCTTCTTCTGCCAGCTGCTCGCGCTCGCGCTCCTGCTCGGTTTGGGGCAGGCGGAACAGGCCCGCGGCTACAAACGCCACACTCGCCGCCACAAGCAGCATGAGCGCGCCGATCATGATGAGGGCGACATTGCCCGAGGTCACAAGTGCCAGCGAGATGCCCGACGTAGTGAACGCACACACGTTGTTGGCTGCGCGTCCCATGCCGGCCCAGAGGGCGGGTGCATGCATGCGCGGTGCCAGCTGTGTAAAGGTGGCGGTAAAGAACGTGACAAAAAAGCCCGAGCTTAGGTAAAAGACGACAAGGCCCAGGTTGGGATCGGCGCCGGCCTCCACGGTCAGGATGGAAATGGTCGAGAGCACGGCGATGCCGAGCATGACGAGTCCCATGTAGCGGCGCTCGGCAAGATCAAAGATAAGACCGGCGGCAAGGCCGCTTGCCGCCAAAAAGAGGCGCGGCCAGGTCTGCACGGCAATGGTGCCGTGGGCGTTGGAGAGCGTGACCACGTTGTCGAGGGTCGAGAACAGGCAGGCAAGAATCATGACGAGCGCGATGCTCCAGCATGCCTGTTTGGCGAGGGCATGAGAGGGCTCAACAAAGGGATTGATGGCGGGGTTGGAGCCCCTGGCAGCCTTTTGGGGAACGACGCTGAGGGCGGAGATGGCGATAGTCGCTGTGCCGAGGATGATGAGCTCTGCGATACCGCCGCAATTGAGCAGGTTGATGGCGAACTGTATCAGGATGCCCGCGGCATAGGCCGCTCCTGCGCCAGTGGCGAGTTTGGGGTCATCCTGGAATGCCGTCGCGAAGGCGTGGTGAGCGGCGGCACCCAGCAGGCCGAGTCCAAGGAATGCCACGCAGCCCAGAATTTCGAGGGCAAGCGAACCCGTGGGGGACTGGATCTGGGTCAATCCCAGGATGGCGATGGGAACGGCGGCGCTGACAACTGCCTGGGGCTGGCCTTTGCGTTGGGCGAGACCGAGCAGTGGTGCATATCCGATAAAGCCGATGACGCTGGCGCCAAGGATAAAGCCCTGTGCGATCACAACGCGTTCGGCACCGGCGAGCAGCCCGACGTTGACGTCGAAGCGAAACTCGGCGGCAAGGAAGGCGAAGGTGAAGAGCGCGAGTGCCAGAAGCGCGTTGATTTTAGACCTGCTCAGGTTCAAGGACGGTCCTTTGGGTGGACGAATAATCGTGTCCTCGATTGTAGCGTTCCCGGGACGAGTGTGGCGATGGCGAAATCATATTGAATTAAACCGCAGGTAGAGGCCTAGGTTCACATCTACGAACCTAGGCATATGGAGTCATTTGGCACATCTTGGTGGTACAGGACCACCACAAAGGGGGCAGGCACCTTTGTGGTGGCATGTCCCTACGACCAAGGAGGCCGTTATGAACGTAAGCCACTTTGACAAGCAAGCTCAGCGTGAGTCCACCTGCTCGCTGGTTCACGGTACCTGGCGTTGTGTGGGTGCCAAAATAGCTTGCGCCGGCGCGTGTGCGCTTATGGTCGGGCAGTTGCTGCTGCCGAGCGTGGCGCTGGCGACGGAATGCGCCGATCCCGCCGCTGGGACGGATGAGGTTGCCGCGGCTCCGGTGACGCCGACGGTTGCGGAGGATACGGCGGCTCCGGCGCCGGTACCGGTGGCTCCGGCTGCGCCGATGACTGACGCGGCTCCGGCGGCACCGTCCACGGCAGAAGCTCAGCAAGATCAGCAGGACGCACCGGCGGCAACGGTAAACGATGCGGGCGCTGCTGACCAAGACGGCTCTCTTGGCGGCGCCGACAGCTCATCGGCAAACGACGCTATCATGCCCTGTGGCGTGATCGATGTGACAGGCGGGAGCGGTGTTAAGGTCAACACGACCGTGGTCCGCCACGATACGGACTGCAAGCTTTCGGACAACATCACGCTCGAAAAGGGCCAGCCGTATACCTATGATTTTCCCGATGTTGAGGGCGGCATGCCGGATGAGCCGCTCTGCGAACTTGTCGAAACCAAGTACTACCGGGCCGATGCTGCTTCGGGCACCCTGGCTGAAGTCCAGGACACATCTATGTCCGATGTGACGGCTCACTTTGAGCCTGTTGGCGATCACATGAGGCTGACGCTGACCTTTACGGGTGGCGCGGCAGGCGGCTCGTATCGACTCACGCGCAATGAGGATCTTTATATTGGCGCGGCACTGACGTATACCAGCACCGACTATGAAGGTGACAACAGCTACGCGGGCAGCTCGATTACCGTCAACGAAACCAGGGACGACTATTACCTCCGCTACGTCATCAATAGCGAAATTACGCTTGTTGCATCGGAAAACGAAGCCCTCCATAACCTGAACGTCAACGACGTGAAGACCGACTACGCGCCCGGCGAGGCGCCGCGCGCGACCGCGATGATCCCCGCCGCCGATGCCGACAAGTACGAGATCGCCTACGAGTGCTGGGAGGAAATGGATGGCAGCGACCCTGCGGAGCTCACGCCCGTTGCCTTCTGGTATTCCGACCCTGCCAAGTATCCGACGGGCGCGAGGAGGATCGAACACTTCGAAGAGGGCAAGTTCTACATGTACTCCGTTGAGCTGAGGCTCAAGGGCGACAATACCGTGGCCGATGACTGCATGATGTACGTCAACGGTCATTGGGCGCACCACATCAAGACCGTCAACGGCGTCTTCGCGCCAAACGCTGACAATATGCTGTGCGAGCAGCCGATCGACGAATGGCGGGCCATCGACGTTATCGAGATCAACGGCGCCACGACCACCTTCAAGGCGGGCGATAAGCCGGTCTTTACAGCGAATGTTCCGACGGGCTCCAACTCCCTTCCTCAGTGTGAGTTCTGGACGGGCAGCGATGGCAGCGAAGTGAACTCTCAGGAGTTCTGGGATCAGAACATTACGAACCACATCGACGCCTTTAAGCCCGGCGTGACCTATCGTTACGGTGTCTACCTCAAGTCCGCGCGCGGCTTCTACTTTACGCCCAACACCAAGCTGGTGATCAACGGCCAGGAGTGCGGCTACCAGGTCGCGGACAGCGTATCCGATGAGGACAACGGTTGGATCTACACCCTGTGGCTCAACACCGATCTGACCTTTACGCCTGAAGCCACGCCGACTCCCGATCCGCAGCCTACGCCGGATCCCAAGCCGACGCCGCAGCCTGGGGTGAAGCCCGAGACCAAACCCTCGGCCAAGCCGGCTACGACCACCACGGTGAGCAAGACGGTTGAGAAAACCACGCAGGCCAAGAAGGGCGATGCTGTCCTGGCTATCACGGGGGATACCACCGCGATGACGGTCGCCGCCCTAGGCATCGCCGGCGCAACCGTAGCCGCCGCCGGCCTCGCCGCGACCAAGCGCCGCAAGCGTTAGAGCTGGGTGACGGCTCTCATTCTCGGCCTCAGTAAAATCTCAATCTGTAACACCAAACTGCCCAAAACGGCTCTAGATGTTACAGATTGAGATGAACTGTTCGGCCGACAACCTAACGTCTCGATCTGTAACACCAGGCGGGGAATTTGACCTCTAACTGTTACAGATTGAGACAAACTGGCTGGCCAAGTTCAGAACCGCCACAAAGGTACCTATTCCCTTTGTGGCGGTTTGCGCAGGTAGAACGGTAGGTTCGTATATATGAACCTACCGTTCGCTTTGTTTTTGGACAACGATTACGCTGGATGACTTTTGGTTTGCAGGAAAGGAACGACCATGAGGTGGACTACTGTTCGAGCGCTTTGCCGCCGCCTGACCGTTGCCGCGGTGACCCTCACCATGGTGACGGGTTCGTTGCCCGCGGGCGCGTTTGCCGAGACCCTCACCACCGACGGCACTTTTGTGCAGACGGATAACGACCAAGCAGCCGATGCCGACGCCGCCGACCCCGCGCCCGATGCCGCCGACGCCGCGCCCGATGCCGGCGCTGCCGACCCCACAGTGCTCGATACCGGTGACACCCCTACGCCCCCGGACTCCGAGATTGCATCGGCGGCAGGCCTGACGGGCGCTGGGCAGACCGAGAGCACGCCCGTGGCCACGCTTGCCACCGATCTTGTCGAGGGGAAGGAGCTCGCCGAACAGCAGAAGCAGGAGGAGACCGCCGAAGCCGAAGCAACCTGGAATGAGGATCTTGGGCTCTGGATGACCTCGAAGGGCGCCACGGGCGTAAAGGACGAATACGACGATGGCTACGTGGCCGGCGAGCAGACCCCCGCGCAGTACTACTTCTCGATTGATAGCCTCACCAACGAAATTTCTATCGAGTATGGCGACGCGGGCATTACCACGTTGGAGGTGCCCTCGACCATCGACGACAAAAATGTCGTAAGCCTTACGGGTATGGGAAGCGCTGCGCTCACATCGATCACCTTCGCCCCTAATTCGCATGTCCGCTCGGTTGGAGGCTTGGGCGGCAGCAGCATCAAAGAGATCGCACTGCCCGATTCGGTCGAGGAGCTCAAGAGCTATGCATTCTACAAAAGCAAGACGCTCCAAACGGTAACCTGGCCCAACAACGCGGCCTTTACCACGATTCCCGAGCAGGCCTTTAAGGAATGTGAACAACTTGACGACAAGGTGGTGGCAACGCTGCCGACTTCGGTCAAAACTATCGACTATCTTGCATTCGCCTATTGCGGCGTGCCACAGTTCTATGTCTCGGACACAACAGTGCTCACCTTTACGCAGATCAATGTGCCGGGCACGGTGGAGCGGATTGAGCGCAATGCCTTTGACGGGTGCTCGCATGTGTCGTCGGTGACGATCGGCGACGGCGTTAAATATATCGGGGCGCTCGCGTTCGCCTCTCTTGATCCTGCGATTGCCGGCAAAGAGATTGTGCTACCCAAAAGCGTGGAAATGATAGAGTGGGGAGCTTTTGAGAACACGAGATACGGAAACGAGACGAACCATAATGCCGTTGCCCTGCGCGTGATGAACCCCGATCTTCAGTTTGGTGAGGCGGGCTATCCGGGCGACTATAATGAGCGCGTGACAATCGATGGCGTAACGTATGCGATTCCCTTTAGTGAAGGCCAGACCATCTATGCCTATGCGACCGATTCGGCTGGCAACCCCTCGATGGTCAAAAAGCTTGCCGATGCCGTGGCCGATCGCAAGGACTCCGTCGATTCCTCGAAGCCTGCCTACACGTTTGAGTGGATGGGCGAGGCGGCCCAGGTGACGGGCAAACTTCCCCAGAGCGCGACGGCTACACTCGTGCAGGCGGGGCAGTCCACGCCGCTGGCGGTTGGCGATGACGGCAGCTTTACAGCGGACGCTCTCTCCAAGACGGCAGCAACGCTGCGCATTTCGCTCAGCGGTTACTATGACATGGTGCTCGCTCGCCCGGGCGACCAGATGACGGGCACATGGAATATCGGAGAGATTAAGGCGGAGGACTTTACCAAGATTCCGGCCTCGCGCGCGATTGAGCTCAACGTGGGCTATCTTGAACCGATTGTGGGCCAGGATAAGACCGAACGCATTGAGCTCGATAGTCTCGATAGCATCGATCTGACGGTGAAGAGCGGCGGCAAGACGCTTAAGCCTGCCAAGGGTGACAAGGAAAACGACTTCCGTATCCAGGGCACAGCGCTCGTGGTGTCGCAGGCCATTGCCGACGCGGACCAGGATCTGGAGATAACGCTCGAGCCCAAAGACAGCCTCAAGCTGGGTGGGGCGACGGCGACGGTGAAGCCCTCGGCCGGCAAGGTCGATATCGATTTGAAGCCCTGGGGCACGGCGACGGTCGCGACCAAGGGCGACTACCAGGGCGCTAACCGCGTGCTGGTGTTCCGTACGTCCGACGGCAAGCTAGTTGCCGACGGTGTCACCTATTTGATGGGTTACGAAGACGATGGCACCACGCCTATCATGAAGGCCGAGACGCCGCGCCTTAAGGCCGGTTCGTACACCATCGTCGCCTTTAACAAGACGAGCTACGACATCCAAGCAACGAGCTATTCCACGTTTAGCCGCCTAGGGCTGACCGTGGGTAAGTATATCGCGCAAAAGCAGGTGAAGATCGAGGACGGCAAACAGCTCGACGTGACGCTCGACGTTCCCACGTTTGACGTGGAGACGTATCGTGCCGAGCGCGGGCTGACGGCGGGCTCGGTTATCGCTGATTCGTCCGCGGTCGTTGGCGTGGAGACCGAGCTGCGCATTCATTACGAGCTCAAAGACAGCCAGGCTGCCAAGATTGAGATTCCGCTGGCCAAGGATGCCGTCGAGGATGTGTCCGCAGGCGCTCGCGAAGCCGGCGCCAGCTCCGATGCCATGTGGGCTGGCACAACTTGGGAGGGCGACAACCTCGTTCTCGATATGAAAAAGAGTGCGGGCGCCGATGTGTTTGTGCGCTTTAAGCCTAAGGCCGCGGGCACCTATGCCATCTCGCCGCTCATTACGCTGGGCGAGGTGACATTGCCGCTGGGAAGCACCACACTCGAGGTTAGCGGATCGCGCATCGAGGTCGACAACACCGACGTTCACAGCCTGCTGGGCAATGTGGCCTACGTTTATGCGGCGCCGGGCAAGAGCGTGCAGCTCGCCGTGGGGACGGGCTCGTCGGCTGCAAAGTACACCGGCAAGACCAATAAACTCGGCCGTGCCAAGATTGAATACGACCTGCCGCAGGATACGCTTGCCGCCGAGCGTGTGACGCTCGAAGCGCGCGTGGGCTCGACCGATGTTGCCGCCGCTGCTGCCGAGGTAACGGCTCGCAATTATGTGCGCTATGTTCCGAGCGCTTCGGTCTGGAACTTTGATGTGACGTATCGTGGCGGTACGCAAAACTTGGTCAAGGACGGCAAGGACACCGGCAAGAGCCTGTGGACCTTCCATCATCTGCCACAAAAGAAGAACGCCTACTGGACTTTTGACATCACGCTCGAGGTGGGAAACGAAGAGGCCGCCAACACGCTCGACCTGTACGTGGACTGCGTGGATGGCAAGACGGTGACGATTCCTCTGACTCAAAAGTCGCGCGAGGGCACCCGTGTGCGCTATGTGGCGGAGTATGTGGACGAGGGTTACCTTAAGCTGCTCGACGAGTTTAACAAGGCGAATGACTCGACCTATGTGAACTGCGGTAACTTTGAGCAGATCTTTATGCCGCAGACCTACCGCATCTCCAATGCTCAGCTTATGACCATGCTGAGTTTTGACGCCAACGCTTCGGCCAAAAAGCATTCCGCCGCGGCCGAGGAGCGCCAGCAGGAGTTCTCGAATGCCGTGCAGCAGTGGCACGAATATATGATGGATAACTCGTTTAATGATGTCGACGAGGCCTTTAACGACGCGATTGACCAGATGGTCGCCGATGCGTTTGCCGAGGAGGACAAGGACGGTAAAGAGGACGAAGCCCAAGGTGGAGCTGCCCGTAAGGCTCGTCGCGCCCCTGCCGCCAGCGACGGCGAGGGTGATGGTGCTGGCAACGACGAGGCCGCGCAGTTTGCGGCTGAGCTCAAGGCCGCGGTCGGCGGGTCGGCGGCGCTGCTGACCCAGCAGGGCGACAGCTATGGCGTCAATGTGGACAAGATGATCTTTGAGGATGCTTACGGCACCAGCGAGGATTGGTATCAGGAACTCGCGGCGGCCCAGGGCGCGAATGCTGCGGATGCGGCCGCCATCAAGGAGCTCGTCGACCATGCATCGCGAGCGGAGTTTATTGCCCAGCAGGCCGAGGACCTGGTGGGCCAGTCGATGGGTATCGGCCAGCTCAACCAATACGGAAGCTGGAATGACGCAACCGCTGCGGCACTCAACAAGTGTGCGGGCATTAAGGCCAGCGAGTACAACGGCCAGTCGACGAGCGGGTTTAACGATTTGGGCCAGGCGCTCGGCAGCTCGCTGAGCTACAAGGCGGCTGACGACGATACCGTCAAGGGCTTTAAGGTCGCCGCGCCCGATGGCGAGCAGACGGCCTATATTGAGTCGGAGTTTATCGAGAACTCCAATAACAACAAGAACCAGGCGCTTCTGTTTAACTCGATCGCCATGCAGTGCGACATTCTGGACAACCTGTACGACAACTGGAATGTGGTCCATAGCCTCAACAACTCCAAGGTGCGCGGATGGCTCATGGCCTGGAAGCGCAACGACGACGTGAGCGCCCATATGAAGCTCATCCGCACGATTCGTTCGCTCAAGAGCTATAAGATCGAGTGCGAGATGTTCGGACAGGTCTTTAAGACCGATGCGTGGAAGGCGGCCGGCCAGGCATTTCCCGCGGCGACCCAGGGCATCGGCATCTTTACCGGCATTTACGGCGTGAACGATGCCAGCAAGAACTGGGAGAACGTGAACGTCCGTATGCAGAAGGTGAAGGGCGAGCGCGAGGGCTATGAGCTTCAGCACACGCGCTTGCTTGCCAAGCCCGAGAAGACCGAGGACGATTGGAAGTGCATTTACGCGCTGCGTGACGCCATGGAGAAGGCGCGTGCGTTTGAGGATCTGCTGTATCGCCAACTCTGCCACGACAGCACCGATGTGGCAGTGGGCTCCATTATGACAATCGCCGGCGTGTTGACGGCCGGTTCGGCGGGTACCGTGGTGGGCGCTGCCTATGACGCGGCTTCGACCAGCGTAGGTTCGGAGCGCGCGATTAAGCTGACCAATGCTGAATGCGCCTACGATGTTGCCTGCGAGCAGGTGGAGCGCGCGTGCCAGAATCGTATTACGGTCAACTGGGGCGAGCTGACCGATGCCGAGGTCTACAAGGCCAACAAGGACGGCTTGATCTCGGACGAGAAGATGCAGTCGATCTTCGAGGCGCGTTATCGCAATGTGGCTGCCAAGGCTGCACCCGACCCTGCGGGCGTGGTGTACGAGGGCCTGCTGTCCAATACGGTTGAAGGCGCGACGGTTGAGCTGTGGAGCGCCGACGATGCGGCCGGTACAAATGCAGTGCGTTGGGATGCCGAGGAGTATGAGCAGGACAATCCGCTTGCAACGGGTGCGGACGGTGCGTACAACTGGAATACGCCGACCGGCTGGTATCAGGTGCGCGTGACCAAGGACGGGTATGAGGAGGCGCGTTCGGCTTGGCTGCGCGTGCCGCCGATTCAGACTGAGGTGAACATTGGCTTGGTGTCGACGACGGCGCCCGAGGTGGCTTCGGCCCATGCCTATACCGATTGCATCGAGGTTGAGTTTGCGCAGTATATGGATGCGAGCGACGATGCCCTGGTCGCATTGTGCGCGCAGGGCTTGGGCGACGTGACGTATACGTGGCTCGACAAACAGGACGATCCTAATGGCAAGCCGCTGTCGCGCGTGCTG
The DNA here is from genome assembly GCA_902496845.1 of uncultured Collinsella sp. GTDB lineage: Bacteria > Actinomycetota > Coriobacteriia > Coriobacteriales > Coriobacteriaceae > Collinsella. The sequence continues at coordinate 8,243 of CABVCJ010000005.1, read as the reverse complement.
CGTATTCGCTATGCCGATGCGCGTGAGGCGGGCTCGACGGTGGCGTTTGAGCTCGACGGTGCTCGCAACTACGCCGGCACGGCCATGGCGCGCTGGGCAAGTGGCGAGCTTGTCGTGGGCGTTCGTGCCGACAAGCTCAAGCTCAACGTGGAGCAGGCCGTGACCATGCTTGATGGCAGTGACTTTGAGCTGGTGGCGCACGTGACCGATAAGGCGGGTAAGCCGTTTGCGGGCGCAAAGGTTAGTGTTGGGCTGGAGTCCTCGGCTATCTGCTCTGTCGATGCCGCCCAGGCCGTGACGGGCGAGGACGGCGCGGCGACGTTTGTACTGCATGGTGCTCTGCCCGGTTTGACGACGTTGACGGCGGCGGTGGACGGTACGGCGCTGTCCAAGCAGGTCGACGTTCGCGTGTCTGCCGAGGCAGTGCGACCGGCGCGACCGGTGGCGACGATTGGTGCGACGACGTTTGGTGCATGGTCGCCCAAGGAGAACTACATTACGGTGCCCAAGGGCACGAAGCTGGAGCTTTCGGCCGAGGATGGCGCGACGATTTGGTACACCACCAACGACACCTGCCCCTGCCGTGACGAAGGCCGCGTAAAGTACATCGAGCCTATTGCGCTCGATAGCAACATGTATGTGCGCATTGCGGCACAGCGCCCTGGCATGTCATACAGTGAGTATTCCGAGCGTCTGAACATTACGATTACGGTGACCGATGAGGCGGCGCCTGAGCCGACGCCCGAGCCGGACCCGACGCCTGGCGACGGCGAGCAGGGTGGCGGTACGGATGGCTCTGGTGGCGCCGGGGTCCCTGCGGGCGGTTCGACTTCGACGACGACCACGGTGACGACGAACAAGTCCAAGGGTAAGGGCAAGAACGGCAAGAAGTCCGGTGGCATGGAGCTCGCCAGCACGGGTGACTCCGCCGCGATGACGGTCGCTGCTCTGAGCATCGCCGGCGCAACCGTTGCCGCGGCCGGCATCGCTGCGACCAAGCGCCGCAAGCGCTAAGTTTTGGCGACAGCGCCCATCCTCGGCTTTAGCAAAATCTCAATCTGTAACATCAAGCCAGATATTTGGGTTCCAGGTGTTACAGATTGAGATGAACTGTTCAGCCGCCAACCTAACGTCTCGATCTGTAACACATAGCGAGGAATTTGGCCTCTAACTGTTACAGATTGAGACAAAGCGGAGGCGGTTGGAGCGATATCTCGATCTGTAACAACTACAAGGCTCAACGGGCTCCAGGTGTTACAGATTGAGACAAAACGACCGACCAAGCCTCAAACCACCACAAAGGTGCCTGTCCCCATCGTGGTGGTTTGGGCGGTCGGTAAAGAAAAAGTCCCCGCCGGGCGTGTGCTCGACGGGGACTTTGCCGTTTGGTGGCTAGCGCTGTAGGTGATTACTCGCCCAGCAGGCTCTTGGTGATCGAAGCGGCGGCCTTCTTGCCGGCGCCCATCGCCAGAATGACCGTAGCGGCACCGGTGACGATGTCGCCGCCGGCCCAGATACGGGGATCGGTGGTCTGGCCGGTCTCCTCGTCGGCAACGATGTAGCCCCACTTGTTGAGCTCCATCTTGCCGCCGATCTTCTTTGCGAAGGGGTTGGCGTTGGTGCCGATAGCCGAGATCGCGACGTCGCAGGGGATCTCCTCGATGGCGCCCTCGATGGGCACCGGACGACGGCGGCCGGACTCGTCGGGCTCGCCGAGCTCCATCTTCTGGACCTTGACGGCGCACACGGAGCCGTCCTCGCCAGCGACAAACTCGAGCGGGGAGACGAGCGGCAGAACCTCGACGCCCTCGGCCTTGGCATGGTGCAGCTCGGCGCGACGGCAGGGCATCTCGTCCTCGGTACGACGGTAGGCGATGATGGCGTGCTCGGCGCCCAGGCGCTTGGCGGTACGGACGGCGTCCATAGCCACGTTGCCGCCACCAAAGACGACGACGTTCTTGCCATGCTTGGTGGGGGTGTCGTACTCGGGGAACTTGTTGGCCTTCATCAGGTTCACGCGGGTGAGGTACTCGTTCGCGAAGAAGACGTTGGGCAGGTTCTCGCCGGGGACGTTGAGGAACTTGGGCAGGCCAGCGCCGGTCGCCACGTAGATGGCGTCGAAGCCCTGCTCGAACAGCTCCTCGGCCGTGGCCATGTTGCCCACGACGGAGTTGTACTCAAACTTGACGCCCATGTCCTCCAGGCCGTCAATCTCGCGCTTGACGACTGCCTTGGGCAGACGGAACTCGGGGATGCCGTAGACCAGCACGCCGCCGCCGGTAAAGAAGGCCTCAAAGACGGTGACGTCAAAGCCGTTGCGGGCGAGCTCGCCGGCGCAGGTGATGCCGGACGGGCCAGAGCCGACGACGGCGACCTTCTTGCCGTTCTTGGGGGCCATCTTGGGCGTGGAGGCGAGCTCGGGGCGGTCACCCAGGAAGCGCTCGAGCTGGCCGATGGCCACGGGCTCGGACTTCTTACCACGGATGCACTTGCCCTCGCACTGGCTCTCCTGCGGGCAGACGCGGCCGCAGATGGCGGGAAGCATGGAGTCCTCGCGGATGGTATCGAGGGCGCCGCCGAAGTCCTTCTCGCGGATCTGCTCGATAAAGCGGGGGATGTTGATGTTGACGGGGCAGCCCTCAACACAGAACGGCTTCTTGCAGTTGAGGCAGCGCTCGGCCTCGGCCAGCGCCATCTCCTCGGTGAAGCCCTTGTCGACGGGGCGGAAGTCGCAAGCGCGCTCGGCAGCCGGCTCCTCGTTATCGGGGGTGCGGGGCGACTTCATATCGGCAACGAAACGACCGTTAACTAGTGGCATGCGCAGCTCTTTTCCTCATAGGCCTTGAGGGACTCGCCCTCTTCGGAACGGTAAGCGGCCTGGCGGGCACGAAGGTCATCCCAGTCGACCAGGGTGGCATCGAAGTCGGGGCCGTCGACGCAAGCGAACTTGGTCACGCCGCCCACCTCGACGCGGCAGCAGCCGCACATGCCGGTGCCGTCAACCATGATGGGGTTGAGCGACGCGGTGATGGGGGTGTCGTACTTCTGGGCGGTGAGGGTCGAGAACTTCATCATCGGAACGGGGCCGACGCAGAAGACCTGGCTCACGGCCTTGTCCTGCAGCAGGCGCTCCAGCGGAGCGGTGACAACGCCCTGCTCGCCGTAGGAGCCGTCGTCAGTGGTGATGTGGATGTGATCTTCGTCGAGGAGCTCGCGGAACTGGTCCTCCATGAGCAGGAGGTCCTTGGTGCGGGCGCCCATGATGGCGTGCACCTCGTGACCGGTCTCGACCAGGTGCTTGGCGACCGGGAAGGCAATTGCCAGGCCGACGCCGCCGCCAATGACGGCGCAGGGGCCCTCGGCCATCTCGGTGGGAACGCCTAGCGGGCCCACGACGTCGCGCAGCGACTCGCCGGCCTCGTAGGTGGACAGCATCTCGGTGGTCTTGCCGATCACCATGAAGATGAACTCGACCCAGCCCTCGTCACCGTTCCAGCCGGCCAGGGTAAACGGGACGCGCTCGCCCGTCTCGTTGGCGCGAACCATGAGGAACTGTCCAGCGTGCGCATGTTTGGCGATTGCAGGCGCCTCAATGCGGAACTTGAACACCTTCTCCGAGAACTGCGTCTTCTCCAGGATCTTATACATAGAACCCCTCTCTTGTTAGGGCCGCCGAACCGTGCCTCCACGGAAATGGACGGTAGCCCGAATAAAACCGTACGCGCACAGGCGTTGTGCAGACATACGGTGCAAATTATACCCTCATGGACATGTCGCTTACGTGTGTCTTCGGCGGTTGGGGGCAGGGTTTATCCACTTCGGCCTACCAAATAGGGGCAGGTTTATTTTGGTCAGTTTTAGAGGGTAAAACGGCAAGGGGGCCGGCCTCGGGTTGTGATGAGGCCGGCCCCCTTGGGGTGTTATGTGTGTATGGCGGCGAGCGGTTGATTGCGATGCTGCGGTTGGGGCGTTTCCGCAGGTAAAACCTGCCAAAATAAACCTGTCCCTAAATGGTAGGTTTTAGTGCTTGCCGTTGGCGGAGGCGGCGCCGTTTACGTGATCGCGGGCATAGATCACGCCATGCACGATCGCCAGGCCGGCGGCGTCGGCCGCGCGGGCGCAGGTGTCCTGGAAATCCTCGGCCTCGCGGGCGCGCAGCTGCTTAAGCACGTAGTCGGCGACGGCCATCTTGCCGGGAGGGTTGCCGATGCCGGTGCGGATGCGGCTGAAGTCGCGGCTGCCCATCTTGTCGATGATGGAACGCAGGCCGTTGTGACCGGCGTGGCCGCCGCCCACCTTAACGCGCACGTCGCCGGCGGGAATATCGAGCTCATCGTGGATTACGAGCAGCTCCTCGGCCTTGATCTTGTACTCGCGGCAGAGCTTGGAGATGGGACCGCCCGAGGTATTCATGTACGACTGCGGCTTGACCAGCACAATCTGGCGCTTGCCGCCCTCTTCCTCGGGGTCGTTGATGTTGATGAGCGCGACCTCGGCGCCTGCCTGGTTTTTCCAGTACGTGACGCCGGCCTGACGGGCCAGCTCGTCGATTGCCTTAAAGCCGGCGTTGTGGCGGGTCTCGGCATATTCCTCGCCCGGGTTGCCAAGTCCGGCAACCATGCGAATCTTAAGCGGCTGTGCAGCTGCCATATTTGTCCTCCGTTACGTAAATAGTTCAATCAACGACAAAGGCTACCACGCCCGCCGAAGGCGAGGAAAGGTTGCAGCAAAGTCATTTCAGAAAACAGCTGCCCCGAGACAGCAGGAAGCCCCGGACACGCCGGGAGGGGTTATCAAAGCGAACATCCCGCAGCCGCAAAGCGGCGAGGACGTTCGCGTGATAACCCCGCAGGCGTGTCCGGGGCTTCCGGAGGGATGCGAGGGTCGAGCGACTACAGCGCGAAGTCGCCGCCGACGAGCGTGGAGACGGGCTCCTCGTGGTAAACGGCGGAGATGGCCTGAGCGAACTCCTCGGCGACCGAGATGGTCTTGATCTTGCCGCCCACCTCGACGGGAATGGCGTCGGTGACGACGCACTCGACGATCGGGGCGTCGTTCAGGCGCTCGATGGCCGGACCGGAGAAGATGCCGTGGGTGGCGCAGACGTAGATGTCGCCAGCGCCCATAGCCTTGAGCTCCTTGACGTTGGCGCACAGGGTGCCAGCGGTGTCGATCATGTCGTCGTTGATGACGCAGGTCTTGCCCTTGATGTCACCGATGATGCCCATGACCTCGGCGGCGTTGTGGCGCGGACGGCCCTTGTGGGCGATGGCCAGGTCGCAGCCGAGCATGTCGGACAGCTTCTTGGCGGCCTTGGCGCGACCCACGTCGGGGGAGACGACAACCAGGTTGTCGGTGTCGAAGTGCATGTCGTTGTAGTACTGGCCAAACAGCGGCAGTGCGGACAGGTGGTTAACCGGGATATCAAAGAAGCCCTGGATCTGACCCTGGTGCAGGTCGAGGGTGATGATGCGGTCGACACCGGCGCGCTCGAGCAGGTTGGCGACGAGGCGGGCGGTGATGGGCTCGCGCGGGCCGGCCTTGCGGTCCTGGCGGGCATAGCCGTAGTGGGTGATAACGGCGGTGATGGAGCGGGCGGATGCGCGCTTGGCAGCGTCGGTGGCGATGAGCAGCTCCATGAGCATGTCGTTGACGTTGCCGCCGGCCACGGACTGAATCAGGAAGACGTCGGCGCCGCGGACGGTCTCGTCGTAGCGGGCGTAAATCTCACCGTTGGCGAACTGCTTTAGCGTAAGGCCCGAAAGCTCGACCCCAAGGTACTCAGCGATCTTCTGAGCGAGGGGACGGTTGGAGGAACCGGAATACACGCGGATGGACTTGCGCATATTCTCCGACTTCTCGGGATCATTAATCGGCATTACCCTTCTCCTTTATACATCGAATGCCATATAGATGCCTTTTTGCATTGTAACCGTGCGGCGGGGTTAATCGGGTCTTGATAACGTCTTTACCGTCAACGGACACGAACCGACCACTCATCCGGTCGCGCAGGTCACGATAGAAAAAGGAGCCGTCCCCATGGAACAGCTCCTTTTGTGCTTGGCAAAGCGTTATGCCTCGTCGTCCTCGTGCAGACGGCGGCGATAATCGGCGGCCCAGCCCTCAATATTTACCTGACGGGCGCGGCCCAGACCGAGTGCGTCGGCCGGAACCGGCTCGGTGATGACGGAGCCGGCGGCCACGAGCGCACCGTCGCCAATCTGGGCGGGCGCGACCATCATGGTGTCGGAACCGATGAAGGCATCTTTGCCGATGACGGTCTTGTGCTTGTGGACGCCGTCGTAGTTGCAGGTGATGGAGCCCGCGCCCACGTTGACGCCGGAGCCCATGGTGGTGTCGCCGATGTAGGACAGGTGGGGCACCTTGGAACCCTCGCCGATCGTGGACTTCTTGATCTCCACGTGCGTGCCGGCCTTGGAACCGTCGAGCATATGGGTGCCCGGGCGCAGGTAGGCGCGCGGGCCGCAGTCGACGCCGTTCTCGATGACGGCCTCGATGGCGATGGTCTCATCGATGATGCATCCGCTGCCGACAGTGGTGTCGGTGAGACGGCTGTTGGGGCCGAGCTGGCACTCCTCGCCCACGGTGACGTGACCGATCAGATGCGTCTGCGGCCACACGATGGTGTCGCGGCCGATGACGGCATCGGGGCCGATCCAAGCCTGCGTGGGGTCGATGAAGGTGACGCCCTCGGCCATCCAGTGCTCGTTGATGCGGTCGCGTGCGGTGGCGGTGAGCTGCGCGAGCTGGATGCGGCTGTTGACGCCCAAGCCGTCGCGGTAGTCATCGCAGTGGAAGATGGAGACCGCCTGACCGTGACCCTTGAGGATTTCGAGCATGTCGGGTAGGTAGTACTCGGATTGCGCGTTGTCGTTGCCGATCTCGTTAATGTGGGCGGCAAGCTGTGCGCCGTCGAAGGCGTAGCAGCCGGCGTTGCACTCCAGCAGCGTGGCGGCCTGCTCGGGCGTGCAGTCCTTCTGCTCGATGATGCGCTCGATTTGACCATCGGCGCCCAGCTTGATGCGGCCGTAGCCAAAAGGATCGGGCGGGGTCATGGTCATGACGGTGCAGGCGAGCTCGCCGGTGGCGACGGTCTGCGCGAACTTGGCGACGGTGTCGGCGGTGATGAGCGGCAGGTCGCCGTTGAGCACGACGACGGGGCCTTGCGTGATGCCGCAGGCCTCGAGCGCGACCTTGACGGCATGGCCGGTGCCCAGGCGCTCGGTCTGCTCGACGCACTCGACCTTGGTGGCGCTGTTGGCGTAGGCGCCATCGATGAGGGCGCGCATCTCGTCGGCGTGGCTGCCGATGACGACCACGACGCGGCTGCAGCCGGCCTTGATGGTGGCGTCGACGATCCACTGGACCATGGGCTTGCCCAGGATCTTGTGCGAAACCTTGCAGTGGTTCGACTTCATGCGGGTGCCCTCGCCGGCGGCGAGGATAATTGCGGTTGCGTCCATGTGATCTCCTGTTACGTTATAGAGACGTGTGTTTGGAAACGATACACGGCGCAATATGATACCGCAGGCATATGATGAGCGCGTAACGATTGATGCGCGACGGCCGATGTCGGTGCCGCCGGCGTGGTGTTTGCGCTGGTTGTGTATGGCGTCGGCGTTGCGGCGTTGGCATTTGAGCGAGGGATGGGGGTGCCCGTGGATATCATGCGAGAGGAATCGGGCCACGAGCCCGTCGCGGCATTTTCTATGTCGCATCCGGCGGTGCCGGCGCTCTACATGGTGCTGACGTTGGGGCTCACCATGTTCTCGATGCAACCGGTGCTGATCGCGCTGTCGCTTGCGGGCGGGCTGGCGTACGGGTTTGCGACGCGCGGTGCTGCGCGCACGTTGGGGGCGCTTCGCTGGCAGCTGCCAGTGATTTTGATCATCGCGGTGCTCAATCCGCTGTTTAGCGCCTCGGGCTCGACGGAGCTGTTCCGTATTGGCATGCGCGCGGTGTATCTGGAGAGCATGGTTTACGGCCTGTGCATGGGCGGGCTGTTTGTGGCGAGCGTGCTGTGGTTTGAGGCCGCGGCGTCGATGCTCGAATACGACAAGGTGCTTGCGCTTTTTGGCAACGCCGCGCCGGTGGTCGCGCTCATGATCTCGATGTGCATGCGGCTTATCCCGCAGTTTTTGCGCCGCGGTCGTACGGTGCTGGCGGTGCAGGACGCGATTGATGTACCGGGGCGTGCGCCCACCGATCCCGTGCGATCGCGC
>CABVCJ010000004.1 GCA_902496845.1 uncultured Collinsella sp. | reverse complement strand
TTGGTGCGGCGTATAGGATTCGAACCTATGACGTTCTGATTCGTAGTCAGACCCTCTATCCAGCTGAGGTAACGCCGCAACGCACGGATTATTATGCACGTGACCCCTCGATGGGTCAAGCAACAATTTGGAAAATTTTTACGATGTGTTGATTAATTGCTTCGCGGATCCGCGCCGGCTTCACGCTCGCGCCTCGACCGAGGTTCGAATCCATGGGGCGTTTCCATAAAAGAAAAGCCCCCGTTGCCGGAGGCTTTCAATTTCAATTGGTGCGGCGTATAGGATTCCGCGCATCCGCTGCGCGGATCCGCACCGGCTTCGGCCGCCTGCCGGCGTCCTCGCCCGCGGGCTAAAAACGCTCCGCGTTTTCTTGACGCCCGCGCCTCGACCGAGGTTCGAATCCATGCAGTGCCGGCGTAAAAGAAAAGCCCCCGTTGCCGGAGGCTTTAAGTTCGATTGGTGCGGCGTATAGGATTCGAACCTATGACGTTCTGATTCGTAGTCAGACCCTCTATCCAGCTGAGGTAACGCCGCAGCGCAAGACATATAAAACCACTTTAGTTCATCAGAGTCAAGCACAATCTCAAACTTTTTTCTCCTGGGCGTATTTGCCTCACGCAGCTCCGCATGCGCCAACGTCCCCCATGCGATCAATCGGCTTTTCAACCACATCGAACCCGGCACCGAGCTCCCTCAAAAGCGAGCGCACCCGCTGGGCACAGTCATAATCGGCAAACGAGATGCTCAGCATGCGCGCGACCTGGTTAGAAGTCCCAACTCCATAGAACCGCTCAAGCGTCACAAGCCCCTCGTGCGTCACAAAAGTCTCGACTACATGCGACGACTCCTCAAAACACCATTGGGTCAACGGGCCCTCACTCGTCTGCCGCACCACCAAACCACCCATACCGGATGGCTCACACGTAACTAGTAGGTGCTCCCCACCTTCATCGCTCTCAAACAAAACTACCCGCTCATCAAACAGCTCCATCGCATCCCCTTCCTCTCGCTTCTATTTAACATAAGCATAGCAGGTAGATGGCTGTATACAGAACGTTTGTTCGTGTGTTTTCTATTGAGCTGTCCGCACGATATGGTATAGCTCCGCACACAAAAAGGGCGCCCCAGAAAGGAGCACCCTTGCAAATCGCTTATGTAGGCAACCTACGCGACCGGCTCGATCTTCTCGAGGCCGCCCATGTAAGGACGAAGAACCTCGGGAATCGTGATGGTGCCGTCGGCGTTCTGGTAGTTCTCCAGGATGGCGGCCATGGTGCGGCCAGCCGGCAGGCCGGAACCGTTGAGGGTGTGCAGGTAGCGCGAGCCCTTGAAGTTCTCGGGGTCGCGATACTTGATGTTAGCGCGACGGGCCTGGAAGTCGCCGCAGTTGGAGCAGGAGCTGATCTCCTTGTAGGCGTTGTAGCTCGGCAGCCAGACCTCGATGTCGTAGGTCTGACGGGCAGAGAAGCCGAGGTCGCCGGTGCACAGGCTAATCACGCGATACGGAAGGCCCAGCTGCTGCAGCAGGTACTCGGCCTCGGCGGTCATGCTCTCGAGCTCCTCGTCGGACTCCTCCGGCTTGGCAAACTTGACCATCTCGACCTTGTCGAACTCGTGCTGGCGAATGATGCCGCGGGTGTCGCGACCAGCGGAGCCGGCCTCCTCGCGGAAGCAGGGGGTGAAGGCGGTGTAGCGGCGCGGCAGGGTGTCGGCGTCGAGAACCTCGCCGGCGTGCAGGTTGGTAAGCACGACCTCGGCGGTGGGAATCAGGAAGTTATCGCCCGAGACGTGATAGGCGTCGTCCTCGAACTTGGGCAGCTGACCCGTGCCAAACATGGTCTGACGCTTGACGACGATGGGCGGCCACCACTCCTTAAAGCCACGGCTGGTGTGCGTGTCGAGGAAGAAGTTGATGAGGGCGCGCTCCAGACGGGCGCCGACGCCACCGAGAACGGTGAAGCGGCTGCCGGAGAGCTTGTTGCCGCGCTCGAAGTCGAGGATGTCGAGGTCGGTGCCCAGATCCCAGTGCGGCTTAAAGTCGAAGTCGAACTCACGCGGGGTGCCCCAACGACGGCGCTCGATGTTCTCGTCCTCATCCTTGCCGTACGGCGTGGCCTCGCAAGGGATGTTGGGCAGGTGAGCCATGAAGTCGTACTGCTCCTGCTCGAGAGCAGTGCGGCGCTCGGCCAGACCGTCAATCTTCTCGTTGACGGCGCGCACGGCCTCTTTGGCGGCCTCGGCCTCGTCCTTCTTGCCCTCCTTCATCAGGGCGCCGATCTTCTTGGACTCGGCATTACGCGTGGCCTGGAGCTCCTCGACCTCGGTGATGACGGCACGACGCTCGTCGTCGAGCTCAAAGAACTTCTCTCGATCCCAAGACGTCTGGCGGTTAGCCATGGCGGTATCGATGGCATCGGGGTTCTCGCGAACAAACTTGATATCAAGCATTAGATCCTCCGGCGATATACATTCCATTTAGGTTGCAACCTTGTACATGTATGGGCAAGTATATACTTATGAGCGTTTACGACCCAACCCAACTACGCAAGAAGGCACCCAATGGACGCAGTTTTTTCCTTTTTGTTTGGCACCCGCACCGGTTTTGCCATCCTTTTCGCCGGCGGCATCCTGCTATTTGCGATTCTTGCCTTTGTGATGGAGAAGCGCACCCATAAGATGTATGTCGACCGCGGCCCCAAGTCCGAGGACGATCAAGACGACTTCTGGGACTAGCCTGCCAAATAGAGACAGGTTTATTTTGGTCGGTTTTATCTGGGAAAACGCAAGCGCCCCGCAACTGGAATTGAGCCAGTTGCGGGGCGCTTTTCGCACATGCGACAAAACCGCAGGAAAAACCTGCCAAAATAAACCTGTCCCTAAATGGCAGGTTTTACTGGAGGGTGGCGTCGATGGCCTTGACCAGGGCGCTGCGCATGCCGGCGTCCTCGAGCGCGACGACGCCCTTGATGGTGGCACCGCCGGGCGAGCATACGGCATCCTTCATCGCCGCAGGATGCTGCCCTGTTGCAAGCTGCAGCTTTGCCGTGCCCAGCACCATCTGGCTCACAATGCGATAGGCATCGGCGCGCGGGATACCGTGCTTGACGGCCGCGTCGCCCAAGGCCTCAATCGCCATGGCGACAAATGCCGGGGCGCAACCGCCCACGGTGCCGCCCACAAACAGCAGGCTCGTATCGAGCTCGACGACAGTGCCAAGCTTACCGAGCAGGTCGAGCACCACGGCACGCTGCTTGTCATTGAGCGTAGAGGACTTCTCGCAGGCGATAACGCCTTCGCCCACTGAAACCGGCGTGTTGGGCACCGTCGAGATATGCGCGACACCCGGCAGGACCTTTTCCCACTTGGCGCTATCCCAAGTCCAGGCGACCGAAAGGACAACCTTGTCGGCTAGGGCATCCTTGAGCGGAGCGAAGACTTTCTCGATCATATACGGCTTGACCGCAGCGACCACGATATCAGATGCGGCGACAACCTCCGCCGCGTCATGACAGGCAACCATCCCACGCGCTTCACAACGCTCAACCAAGGCGTCGTAGTGGCCCGCGCAAGCACACATGTCGCTCGCAGCCGCACCGGCGGCGATCAAGCCATCGGCCATAGCGCTCGCCATATTGCCAAAACCGACAAATCCAATCCTCATATCTCATAGTCCTCTCAGACACGCTCTTCAAAACGAAGGCTATTGTCCCACGGCATTGTTTCGTATTGCCAACCTATTTGTGATACGGCTCGCCACGGCTGATCTTGCAGGCGCGGTAAATCTGCTCCAGCAGCACCACGCGCGCCAGGTTATGCGGCAAGGTAATGCGTCCAAAGCTGAGCATCTCGTCGGCTCGTGCGCGCACGTCATCGCTCACGCCGTCCGATCCGCCAATCACAAAGGCGATGTCGCTGTTACCACGCAGCATAAGATCATCGAGCCGCGCCGAAAGCTCCTCGCTCGAGCGCTCTTTGCCCTCAATGGCCAGCAAGATCACATGCGCTCGAGACGGCAGGGTTGCAAGAATCGCCGCCCCCTCCTTGTCGCGCGCGGCATCCACGCCGCCCGCCTTAGCCGGGTCGATATCGGCCACCTCGCGGATATCCACCTTGGCATAGGCACCTAGGCGCTTGGTGTACTCAGCGCACGCGTCCTTCCAAAAGCGCTCCTTGAGCTTACCGACGCAAACGACGGTATATTTCACGCGCGTCTACTCCTTCGAATCGTTTTGAACTTTGCCGGCGGTCAGCATCTGCTCGAACATCGAGGCTGACTGCGAGAAATCGCTCGGCAGCACGACCGTCGAGGTTTTACCCGTACGAGCGAACTCCGTCATCATCTCGGACCACTGCGTAAACATGAACAGCTGGTTAGCCTCGTCGTTGCCGACGCCCGTCTCCTGGATAATCTCGAGCGAATCCTTGATGCCCAGCGCAATGGCCTTGCGCTGGTTGGCGATGCCCTCGCCCGCCTTTTCCATCGCCTCGGCCTCGGCGGTCGCCTCGGTTACGCGCTTGATGCGGTCGGCCTCAGCGAGCTCCTGCGCAGCAGCGCGCTTGCGCTGGGCGGCGTTGATGTCGTTCATGGAGTTCTCGACCTCGGTCGGCAGCGCGATCTTGGTGATGAGTGTCGACACGAGGGTAAAGCCGTAGGCAGCCATCTGCTCGGACACGGTGGCATTAACGTCCTTGGCGATGTCATCCTTCTTGGCAAAGACCTCATCGAGCGTATAGACAGGGATGGAAGAGCGCAGGGCGTCGGTGATGAAATCGCGCATCTGGTCGACGGGCTCCTGCAGCATGTAGTAGCTCTTGTAGATGCCCGAATCTGCCGGGCCGGCGCCCATGTCATAGCTCACGTGGTACTGAGCAGAGACCTCAAGGCCGATGGTCACGTTGTCCTGGGTCTTAACGTCGATGCCAAAACCGTTTTTCATGGTGCGCAGACTCACCGTGGCGGCCTTGCGGTCGATCACGGGCACCTTCATGTGGAAGCCCGCGTTGACGATGCGATTGAACTTGCCCAGACGCTCGATGATCACGGCATGCTGCTGTTCAACGACATAGCAGGCGTTGGGAAGCAGCAACAACAAAATGATGATGGGAAGTAGAAGGCTCGTAAGAGCAGCGATAATACCGGACAACAGCATGGTCTCTCCTCTGATAGGCACACGTTGGCACTAGGATACCCGCACGAAGCAGCCACGTGACACCAACAGGAGGCCCATAACAAAAAAGCTCCCATTGCTGGGAGCTCTTTCAATCAATGGTGCGGGCGAAAGGACTTGAACCTTCATGGGGTTGCCCCCATACGGACCTGAACCGTACGCGTCTGCCAATTCCGCCACGCCCGCGTGCAGGAATTAGAATAACGGAGCGCTACCGCGAACGCAAGAACTATTTTTGAAAAAGTTTGCAGGCATTTTCCCAAGCTGCACGCGCGATTGCCTCAGCATCCTCGCCGGTACGATCGACACGGTCGTTGACCAGCGTGTTTGCCGTGATAGAAATCATTGCCGGCTCGCACTCAAGACCACGAATGGGCTCCGGTGCCATATACGGGCAATCCGTCTCGAACAAAATGCGATCGAGTGGGGTCGCCGCAAATGCCTCGCGCACGTCGTCGTTGCGCTTAAAGGTGGCCGCGCCGCCATAGGCGATATAGCAGCCCAAACCCACAAAGCGCTCCATCGTAGCTCGATCCTCGCCAAAGCAGTGCAGCACGCAACCGGCCTGAGGCACGCCTACCTCGCGCAGCACGTTGTACGCATCAACGTGCGAAGTGCGCTCCCCATCCGAGTCCTCGTGCCGCAGGTGCAGCTCCACCGGCACATTGCGGCGCACGGCAACTTCGAGCTGACGTACCATGCAATCAATCTGCACACTGTGGGGCGCCGGCGCGATGTCGTCGTCGTAATCCATGTGATAGTCCAGACCGATCTCGCCGATGCCGACACACAAAGGGTCATCAAGCGCAGCAACAACCTGTGCGTGAATGTCGTCGGTATAATCCGGCGCGCCATAGGGGTGAACGCCAGCGAGATACTTGATCTGCGGAATATCCCGCATCGGCAGAATTTCGCGCACGAGCCAGTCGCTATAGTCCGTCACGCTGCGCTTGTCGGCGATGGGGTCGAGCATCGTCACCAACAGATCGACGCCCGCGGCTTTGGCGCGCACGAGCGTTTCGGGCACTTCTTTGCCCCAAAACGAAAGCAGATGCGCATGCGTGTCGGCAAGCGGTGCCAAGGGCACGGGGCAGGCAACCGTCTTCTTTTTCTTGGTAAACGTCACGCGTTCGGCATTAAGCGTCATGGATTAGCTCCTGGGCCAGGCGGACAAAGTCAGCAACATCGAGCGTCTCGGCGCGCGTGGTGGGTGAGATACCGCAAGCCTCAAAGGCGGCATCGAGCACGTCCTTGGCAAAGCCGTTGGCGCTCATGGAATTGCGAATGGTCTTGCGACGCTGAGCAAATGCAGCATCAATCACGCGGGCCACAAACTCGCGATCGAGTCCTTCGGGCACCACGCCGTCAATACGGTCGATACGCACGACGGCCGAGTCCACGTGCGGTGCCGGCATAAAGCAACGCGGCGGCACCTCAAAGCGGCCCGTAACCTGCGCATACAGGCCGAGCTTTGCCGTATAGCCGCCATAGGTCTTGTTACCCGGCACTGCGGCAATGCGATCGGCAACCTCCTTTTGAACCATAACGACGGCGCGCTTGAGCGCGGGCATCGTCTGGAAGAACTGCAGGATGATTGTCGCCGCCACGTTATAGGGCAGGTTCGCGACAAATACCGTCGGCTCACCGCCCGCAGCCTGCTCAATCTGCTCCGGTGTCACCCTGAGCGCGTCGCCCATGATAAAACGGAAGTTGGCATAGTCGGCGGCATGGGCATCGAGCACCGGCTCGAGCTCGGGGTCGGCCTCGATCGACGTGACGCACGCCGCCTCCTGCAGCAGCGCAAGCGTGAGCGTACCAACGCCCGGACCGACCTCGAGCACGCGCTCATCGCCCGCAAGCTCGGAAAGCTCGCAAATGCGCTCAATTACATGGTTGTCGATCAGGAAGTTCTGGCCCAGGCGATGCTTGGTCGCAAGGCCAAACTCCTCCAGCAGCTCCCTTGTTGCCGTGGGGTTTGCCAAAGGCGAAGTTGTCATAGTTGCCTCCTTAGCATGGTGGCGGCGTCTTGAAACAAAAGGGCATGGACCGTTGCGGCCATGCCCTTACATCTAAACAGCAAATTGCCGATATGGCGCGCGGCGGCTTAGCCCAGACGCGGGAACAGCGGCTCGCCCTTCTCGACGGGCTGACCACCGGCAAGCAAGCCCCAAGCGCAAATGCCCTTGAGGTCGTCGCTCGCGGCCTCGTCCTCGCACGACAGGCGGCGCAGGGCCTCGGCAGAAGTCTGGGGCATGAGCGGCATCAGCAGGTGAGCGGCAATGCGGATAGCCTCGAGTAGGTTGTAGATCACAAATGCCAGCTCGTCAGCCTTGGTCTCGTCCTTGGCAAGCGCCCAGGGCTCGGAGTCCTCGATGTAGTGGTTGGCGGCATGGATGAGCTCCATAACCTCGTCCTTAGCTCCACCGTAATCGAGCACGTCCATCTTGGCCATGTAGCGCTCGACCAGGCCATCGGCGATCTTTGCCAGCGGGTTTTCGAACGCATCGAACGACGCGGGCTTGGCGGGCGCGCAACCGTCAAAGTACTTGCCGCTCATGTTGAGCGAACGCGAGATAAGGTTGCCCCAGCTGTTGGCCAGGTCGGCGTTGTAGACCTGCTCCATGCGATCGAAGCTGATGGCACCGTCGGTGCCGGGGACGACGTCGGTCATGAAGTAATAGCGATAGCCCTCGACGCCCAGCATGTCGATAACGTCCTGCGGAGCGATGGCGTTGCCGCGGCTCTTGGACATCTTCTCGGCCTTGCCGGTCTCGGCATTGCGCACGGTCAGGAAGCCGTGGGCAAAGACGTGCTCGGGCAGGGCCTCGCCGATGGCCATGAGCATGGCGGGCCAAATGACGCAGTGGAAGCGGATGATGTCCTTACCCACGATGTGGAACTGCGCGGGCCAACGATAGGCCAGCTCGGCACGCGCCTCGTCGGTGTCGACGCCGTAGCCGACGGCCGTCATATAGTTGAGCAGCGCATCGAACCACACGTAGGTCACGTGGCCCTCGTCAAACGGGACCTGAATGCCCCAGTCAAAGCTCGTGCGGCTCACGGAAAGGTCGTTAAGACCGCCCTCGACAAAGCTGCGCACCTCGTTCATGCGGAACGCAGGCTCGACAAAGTCGGGGTGCTCGTCGTAAAGCTTGAGCAGCTTGTCCTGGAAGGCGGAAAGCTTAAAGAAGTAGGACTCCTCCTGCACGCGCTCGAGCGGACGGTGGCAGTCGGGGCACAGGTGCTGGCCGACGCTGCCGTACTCCTCGTCGCCCTTCTGGACCTGCGTATCGGTGAAGTAGGTCTCGTCAGGCACGCAATACCAGCCGTCGTAGCTGCCCTTATACAGGTAACCGGACTCCTTCATGCGCTCCCACAGGTACTGCACGGCATGATGCTGGCGCGGCTCGGTGGTGCGGATGAAGTCGTCGTTGGAAATCTCGAGCTTGCTCCAAAGCTCCTTGAAGTGCGGAGCCTGGCTGTCGGTCCACTCCTGCGGCGTCATGCCATGCTTGGCTGCGGCCTCGGCGACCTTCTCGCCGTGCTCGTCCATGCCGGTCAGGAACTTGACGTTGTAGCCGGCGGAGCGGCGATAGCGAGCCTGAACGTCGGCGATGATGGTGGAATAAGCCGTGCCCAGGTGCGGATCGGCGTTGACGTAGTAGATGGGCGTCGTGATAAAGAACGAAGGCTTGCTTTGATCCATGGGGTTTGTCCTCCAGAAAAACGTTGCATACAGGGGATGATTCTAGCGCAAGGGCTGGATATCCTCCATCTATTGCATATCGAGCACCATGGCATAGACATCGCGCTTGCGGCGCGAATACTTCTGAGACAGGCGCTTGGCCACCGCAGAGGCGGGCTCCCCCTCCTCGAGCGCGGAGCGGATATCCTCGCGCAGGGCCTCGTCAGGATCCGCTGCCGCGGCGCCAACCGGCACGATGCCGGCCTCCTCGTCCTCGCTCGGCGGCGCGATGACCAGCGCAATCTCGCCCTTTACCTCGCCGCGAGCACGCAGTTCCTCGGCAAGCTGGGCGGCGGGTCCGCGCAAGACTTCCTCGTGCAGCTTGGTGAGTTCGCGGCAGACGGCAACCTCACGCTGGGGAAAGACCTCCACCACGGCCTCGAGCGTCGCCACGATGCGATGTGGAGACTCGTAGAAGATGAGCGCGCCGGGCACCACGGCAAGGCGCTGCAAACGGCGCACGCGGTCGCCGTGCTTTCGGCCCAAAAAGCCCTCGAAGAAAAAATGCTCGCAGGGAATGCCGGACGAAACGAGCGCCGTGACGCAAGCAGAGGGCCCGGGAATAACTTCGACAGGCACATCGGCCTCACGTGCTGCCTCGACCAGCGCCTGGCCGGGATCGGACACACTCGGCATGCCGGCATCCGAGGCAAAAGCGAGAGTCTCCCCCGCCAGCAGACGGTCGACCAGGCCGGCGGCGCGGCTCGCGATCACATTCTCGTCGCAACGGACAAGCGGCTTGGAAATGCCCAGATGCATCAGCAGCTTTGACGTCACACGCGTGTCTTCGCAGCAAATGGCATCGGCGGCGGCAAAGGCCTCGCCAACGCGCGGGGACAGGTCGCCCAGGTTGCCGATGGGCGTGCCGACCACATAGAGTTTGCCCGTATGGGCGCTGTTTTGCGTCATATCAACCTATTCAATCATGCCGCGCTCGAGCGTACCGAGTGCCGCGCGGGCGTCCCATGCTGCAATGCGCTTCTCGGTCTTCCACGTTTGGAAGAACCAACCGGCAGCCGGCGCAAACGAAGCCAGCTGGTTGGCGATAAACACGCGCTCGTAGGCATTGCGGCCCTCGGGCGTAACCGACGAGTTGGCAAAGATCGCCGCGCCCGACCATTCGCCCACCAGCACGGGGAACCCTGTCGAGATCGCTTCTTTAAGCTCGCGCTTGTTACGCGAAATCGCCGTCGTCAGCCCGCGGGGGCTCGTGATGTCGAGCGCATACTCGTCGCGGTAATGGTACAGGTGAAGGTCCATGTAGACGTTCTTGTACTTGGCACCGCGCATAAAATGCTTCCACTCGCTGGGATGCCCCGAAGACGAGAAGACGACGATCTTATCCTCGGGCATATACGAACGGACGAGCTCGTAGGCATCGCGATAGAAATTGCGCAAGTAGTGGGCCGGAATTCCATCCGTCATGGTAAAGAGGCTCTTGCGGACGCTCATCTGCGGCGTGTCCAGCAGCTCAATGCCCAGCAGGCTCTCGGCCTCGCCGTAGCGATCGGCCAAGCGCTCGAGCACGTCGAGTGCGACATGACGGCCGTTGGTGGACGAATGCCACTCGGCAACAGCCTCCGGCGTGGTGGGCGAATCGTTGGAATCGCCCTGGCCACCGGGCACCGTCGCCAGATCGAGCAGTACGCGGATGTCGTACTTGGCAGCCCACTCAATTGCACGGTCGATGTAGTCGACAACCGAGATGTAGGACGCATCGGCCTCCTGCGAACCAAAGGCATACCAGGGCACCGGCAGACGCACGGCATTGAGACCGATCTGCGCCATGCGGCGAAAATCGTCCTCACTCACAAACGTCTCGTAATGACGGCGCATGCGCTCGTTATAGGCGGCGGTGCCCATGGCCTCCTGCAGCTCGGCCGCGTTGGATGCACCGGTCGCCGCGTATAGCGACGGGGTCACCCAAGGCTCGGGAATAAACCAGCCAGAGAGATTAACGCCGAGTATCCTCTCCATCACTGCCCCCTTCGGATCGTGCAGGTCGAGCCTGCATCGTATTGCATAGGAAAAGTATCGTTTTGAGTATACCCGCGCGTGCGGACAGACGACCGAACGGTCTGCAAAGTGGCGCAAAAGCGGGAGGAATGTCTGGGGCGGGCCCGAGCTAGTGCGCCGAGATGTGCACGCACGTCGGAAGCAAGCGCTGGAAAGCGCATCCCGCTCTAAAGCCCAATTCTGGGATGCATTTTCCGCGGAACCCTACATAAAAGAAAAGGACCCCTTTGCAGAGGTCCTAGTCAATTCAAGGTGGCGGGGAAGGGAATCGCGTCCGCGCTGCGCGGACGGACCGCCGCGGCGCTTGCGCGCCTTGCGAGCTACGCTGGAAAACGCTTGCGCGTTTCCTCAGCTCCGCACCCTCACGGGGTTCGATTCCATGCATGGTCCACATAAAAGAAAAGGACCCCTTTGCAGAGGTCCTAATCAATTCAAGGTGGCGGGGAAGGGAATCGAACCCCTGACACGAGGATTTTCAGTCCTCTGCTCTACCAACTGAGCTACCCAGCCATTTGAGGTGTGCCTTGTTTCAAGGCTTGATTAGTATAACCAAGGACGCGCTCCGGTCAACCGAGAATTTGAAAAAAGTTTTTGAGCACGGCGCCAGCCACAAGGCCGACCCTATAGAACAGCACGTTAGAGACATCAACCCACCGCAAGAAGTTTTTCGCTCAAGGCTGCACGGGCAAACTCACTTGGCGTCATTCCTTCAGCCGCCGCCCGACGACGAATCGCCTCCTTCATCCCTAGGGGAATCTTGACCGATAGCGTTGCCGTCCCTTCGCTTGAGAGCGGAGGCCGCCCGTGCACGATCCCCCCAACGGTATGCTCGCCGTCCGGAAACCCGCCATGCTCGTACGACTCGCACCACGCGTCAATCATTTCATCCGTTACAACCTGACCATTGGCAGCCGTATACGCCTTGCTCATCATCGACCCCTCTGCCGAGCTTGCTCGATCTCTTGCCAGAATTTCTTCTGAACCGGAGACAGGGCATGAATAATGAGCCATCCACGAATTAGTTCGACTGCAACAAGTTCCACACTTCGACCATCTGGAAGCCATCCAATGGCAAGCCATCTCGGCGGCTCGTCCTCCGACTCGCGGCGAATGCACTCAGTAACCGCGAACCAGGCACCAAGCACTTGTTTTTCCGTCAAGTGTTTTTTGGCGTTAGGATGGATCTCAACATCCATGCATCTTCTCCTCCATCTTACCCAATTTCGTATGACGAAAGTCCGCTGTCGCCAATTCTTACGCCGGCACTTGTTGAAAGGCGGGAGGTGTAGCGAGGATTGAAGGGCGTTCCAGCACCGCCCAGGCACCGGGACAGGAACACATGCGCCAAGGACGGACGTTTTCGTAGCATGCGAGGATGCTGCCGTTGCGGTCGATAAAAGCAATGTCGATGGGGTAGGCCATAAAGCAGGTGTGGACCGAAGAGCAGCGTGGGAACGCCATGACGAGCGGCAACCCGTTGGCGGCAATCGGAGACCGTCCCAGCATGCCGCGCAGGCGCACGGCAAACGACTCCGCCACCACAAACTCGGCAGGCGTCCAACCCAGCCTGTTGAGCGCCCGCGCGTAGGCAATGTAGGATGAGGCCGCGGTCACATAACCACCCCCGGACGCCACGGATCGACCGTCACTGCGCGCTCGTGCGACAACTTTGCCGGTGCCCCCAGCGAAACGCCAGCGATGCTGAGCGAGCTCGGCCACGGCTCGTAGCGCATGGTACAGGTATAGGTCCTAAACGTGCCGGAGAGCGAAAGCAGACCGCCATCCGATGTCGTCGCACCCTGCTCGCTCGAGACCTCAATCTGCAAGTCATAGCCTTCCATGGCATGTTGGATCTGAGCCTGAACGGTCGCGGAGGCATCGATGGAGCTGTCATCGCCCTCCCCGCTCGGCGCCACGGCATGCGCTAGCACGATATCGGGCACCACGCGATCGAAGCGCGCGACCGCGTCGGCAAAGACCATGACGTTGTACACGATAAGCGCCAGAACCAGCAGGGCGGGCGTGACCACGGCCATCTCGACCGTCGCCTGGGCGCGCTCCTCGCACAGGCGCGTACGGATGCCCATTACGACCCACCGCCCAGGGCACCCGCCAGTGTGGCGACATCGACGGTAAGTGGGATGGAACCGCCGCCGGGCAGCGGAATCTCCGCAAGCGTGAACACCGTGCCGCTGATGGTGCGCTCGACTTGATATTCCAGCGCCTCGCAAAGCGCCTTGGGATCGGTCACGCCCAACGGAATACTTCGTAGCTTGTCCTGCGCATTAGAAAGACCTGTGATGTCAGACCCCGGGCTCTTGATGACGTTGGCGGTGTCGGTCAGCACCGGCTTTCGTAGGCGCAAGTCGCACGGCTCCAAGCCCAGCGCCGCCACGGACGCCGAAACGGTATCACCAAGCCACGACGCAATGGAGCCCAGCGCGCCGCTGCTCCCTCCCAGGCCATCGATCATCTCATCCATAAGCTCGTCGACCGAGCCTTGGATGTCTCCGTATCCCACAAGCAGCCGCCCCCAAACATCCATGACGCCATCGAGTACGCCGACAACGCCACCCGAACGCTCCTCCAGCGTCGAGAAAAACCGCGAGAGAACGTTGTTCTGCGCCGTCGCGTCATCGGGCGCCAGCACCGCAGCAGAGATCGCGCCGCGATCGCCAAGCCTGACTGTCGTGTTAAACGAAGAGTTGAGCTCATCGGGGCTCGAGATGGCACCCGAAACCGCAAGGGCAACCACGCCATTGCGGCCGGGCGGGGCGATACGCGGACGCTCGCCCGAAAGCGCTTTAATGGCCTCGTCAAACGCATTGCCCGCACGGTCAGCCTCGTCCTCGGTCTGGCGCATGAGCTCGAGCTCTTTGTTGCGGCATTCGACGTAGTCTTCCAAAGCGTCTTTGAATCGATCAAAGTGGTACTCGAAGCCGTTTTCGATTGAAGTCGAAGGAGCCGCAACGGCGCCGAGCGACGAAACACCAAAATGGCATCTGTTGCATTTGTCCTGCCCGTCATAAGCAGCGACCGAGGCTAGCCCGCCTGGCGTCCCTTTCTTATAGTTGGGGCAACTCGTTCCGTAATGCAGATACGTTTTGCCATCGTTGGTACTAGTTGGCCACGCCGCATCGGTATAGAGTTCCGTCGCTCGCACCTCGTCAGTGTTGCGCGGCAACAACGGAATATAGGAAGTGGTCCGGTCTCCGTCTTCGGTTATATATGCGCGATTGACCTCTGCGCTCGCATAGGTATAGAACGCCTTGCGCGCCGCCGACTCCGCCTTCGTCTCGACGCTTGAGCCTTGAGGCGCCTCGTTTGCAAGGCGCAAGCGGTAATAGGCCTTCGCGCGATCGAGCGCCACTTGCGGCTCCCATGTGACGCTCGAGGCATAGTGCGGATTCTCAATATCCGAAAGCTTCGCCAAACTCCTCGCGCGTTCCCACATGCATGAGCAACTGCCGACCGAAGCCGGATCCGACCCGCCGCAATCCGCAAGCCAGGCGCGCTCTTTTGCTTTCGCCGTCTCCTCCGAGGCCTTCTGCAGCTCATCTGCTGCGCGTTCCAGATCTTTCGATGTGTCTTTAATGACATCGGTCGAGATCTCGGAACCCTCGAGCGCAACGAAATCCGACTCGGACGTCCTGGGCACAGCAAGCGCCGTACCGGTATAGGTCGCGCCCTCGGTTTCCTGCGCCGACACGGCCTGCGTAGCTCGCGCAGCGACCAGATACGGTAGAGCCGTCTCGATTTTCTGCAGGCCCTTGGAGGCGCTTTTGGCAAACTTGTTGCGCGTTTTAATGATCTCAATTCCCGTGTCGACCATATCGCCCGCGGCAAGCTCGGCACCCGGAATAAGGATGGCGACCAAGCCGGTGCCGATCGTGGCAAACCCCGCCAGCCCCAAACTCAAAATGCTCGCATCCACCACCGTCGCAGCCGTGTGGTAGGACGACACCACATTGGCGCCTGCCAGCGCGCCGCTATCGGCAGCCACCTGGGTGTCCCCCGCGCGCGACATGCTCCATATCGCCGCCGTCGACGAAAACAGTAGCGTGAGCACCACCAAGATGACCACCGCGGAGGAGAGCGTGGTGTAGGCACCGTCTTCGATAAACAGGTCGATCCCGGCTCGACCCATAAAGCCGCCTCGCTTGCAGCGAGCACGCGGTCGGCAACGGCCCGCAAGCCCCCTCGTCACCTTCAACAGGCAGCGCTTAATCCCATGCAGCAATCCATGAATCATAATCTCCCTCCAGCCACTCGGGACGCGATCGATACGAGACGTCGACCTTAAGCTCGACATAGCCGTTATGGCCTGCGCTACCCATAGCCTGCGCAAACGCACCGATCACGGGCAGCGGTTTAACCTCGCCGGTAACGGAAACGGACGAGACGCCGCCCGCATCGGCCCGACCAAGCTCGATATCCCACGACAGGGGCCCGCCGGCATGGAAAATCGAAACGTCGGGAACCGCGGCAAGACGGCGGCGGGCAAACTCCTTAATATCCTCGTCATCCCCCACCGTCGTCGTGGTCATGAGCCGCGCGGTCTCGGCGGCGGCAGACTCCATGACCGCGCGCGTATAGAGCAGGCACACCGGCTGCAGCGCCAACAGGACGAGCGTCAGAAACGTCGGCAGTAGGAATGCCGCCTCGACCGTAGACTGCGCCCGGTCCTCGCGCGTGACATCAATAGAGCACGATGTCCTTAGCACCCGCAGCAGCGTCGACAACCGATGTCGAGGTGACGCCGTGAGATGCCGTCCGCTCGACCAGCGCCGCCAAGCGCCCATCGGCACCGGCACGCCAAAGCCCTGCGATCGCCAGCACGATGGAAAGCAGTGCCACCGTGACGATGGCGTATTCGACCGTTGCCTGGGCAGATTCCTCGCGCAGGACATAATGCATTTCACGACCCCTCCTTTGAGTTCGTTGTCTGCGGGGTCAGGCGGACCACGTGCAGGCGACACGAAGTATCACCAGCATCCGCGGCAACCGTCACCATATCGACCCAGCCGCGTCCGTCACGCACGATGGCGCCCCACACGTTGCCCTTGATGTCGAGATAGCCGCTCAGAGCAAGTTGCGCCGTGGGCACCTCGCGATAGGCACGCAGCATATCCGCCGCCGCCTCGGTCATCGGTCGGCACTCGGACCATGCGAGACGAACAGCGACGGCATTGTTTGCAGACGAACCCGTTGCAGCGTCCGCTCGCTCGTCGAGTGCTTGCAAGAACGTTTGCGCCGTGACGGCGGCATTCGCATCGGCCGCGTCTCGCGCATCGTCTATTTGAGACGCCGCAGCCGAACCCGATCCCACATCCGCGGCAGCCCCTAAACGTTGTTGCCGTGCTGCGTTAAGCCCCCAAACCGCCACTGCCACCGCCACGACCGCACAGGCGAGCACCAGCAACGCGCCGACGGGACGGGCGCCCTCTACAGGCTGTTGATGCCCTCGCTGATAGCGCTCCATAAATCTTGGACCTTGCCCTTAAATGCGACGATGGCAATGATGGCAATCACCACGAGCACACCGACTAGGATGGCGTACTCGGTGGTGCCCTGCGCGCTCTCCTCCCGCAGCAGTTCTTCGGCACGCTGGCGAGCGTGAATTGACTGGCAAAACGCCAAGCTCCAGACCTTGTCAACAACGTCAGTCATCGTATTCATGTATTCCTCCCTACATCATCCCGCCTGCTCCCAGCAGCGGGCCCAATATGGACAGAAGCAACGCCGGCAAGATGAGCGTGCCGGTGGGAATCAGCAGCTTGACCGGCGCGCGCTCAATCTCGCGCTCGACCGCGGCGCGATGGGCCGCGCGAATCTCGCGACTTTGGGCCGCCAGCGTCTCGGCAAGCGGGGCACCGAGAGCAAGCGCCTGCCCCGCTGTGATGGCAAAGGTCTCGAGCGCCCGCACATCCAGGTCGCGCGCGGCCGCCAGAAGCTCATCCTCTCGCGTCCCTACGCCCACCCGCCATGCCATGCAGGCTCGCTCAAGGCGGAGTGCCAACGTCGATCGGCGATTGGCGCAAAAAACCTCAAGCGCCGCATCGAACGAAAGGCCGGCCGAAAGCCCCAGACGCACCACGTCGATCATCTCGGACACCTCGCCGAGCGACACCTGCGCCGTACCACCCGTGCCGAGCATGCCCCTCAACCGTGCTACCAGGACATCGGTCACCGATCGGGCAGCCGCAACAACCAGCAGCGCCTCGCGTTTGCAGACCTGGGCGATCTTGCATGCGTCCGCACGATTGAGCCCTGTCACGATAAACACGCTGAGCGCGCACAGGCATGCCGCGACCCCGACCAGGGCGCTCATAGCTCCACCCGCATAATGCGTCGGATGACCACCAGGGCGACGGCGTTGAGGGCAAGTCCCAGTACCACGGCACCGGCACCCGCCGGCGTTGCAAGGCCGCGGCGAAAGTCGGCCGAAAGCAGCGCCAGCACCGCGCACATACCCGCCGGCATCGCCGAGACCATGTGTGCCGACATACGAGCCTGCGATGTCTTGACGTCCAAGCGGCGCTTGAGCTCAATGCGCTCCCCCACCATGCTCGACGCCTCGGACAACAGGTCGGCAAGCGGGGCACCGGTTCGCTGCGACACCTTGAGCGCCAAGGTGACAAGCGAAAGGCCGGGGGCATCGATACGGTCGAGTAGGTCATCCAACGCATCAGTCGCCGAGACGCCGCAGTCGATCGCCGTCGCCACGCGCAAAAACTCGGTATGCACCGGCTCTTGCGCGTGAGTTCCCACAAACCTCATGCCCTGGGCCAGCGAATGACCCGAGGCGAGCGACATAGAGAGCGCCGTAAAGGCCTCGGGCATGGCTTCTTCCACATCGTGTTGCTCGCGGCGACGGTCGAAGGTGTCGCGAGCGGCGCCTACGCCAAACGGTGCGAGCAGCCCCAGGACAAAGCCGATGGGCGACAGCGATACGACAGTCAGGGCAATGCCGCAGACACCACTCGATAGCAGCAAGCATGTCAGGCGCACCTCGTCATCCTCGATAACAAGACCAAGGCGATGTGCTGGAACCAGCGCCGCCCAGGAGCGGGCAATCTTTTTTAGCAGGTCGTTTTCTACCAACTCGCGCGGCAGCCTCTCGGCAACCGACTCAAGCGCATGGCGGACCAGTTCCGCCGGCGGCACGCGCGACACACGAGGCTCCACCCCGCACGCCACCGCGGCAGAAAGCCCTGTCAAGCCCCCTACGACGAGGGGCACAACGATCTCCATTCGTCCACCTCCTCTTGTGTGAGCGTTCCCGAGCGCAGGCCCTCCGCGATAAACGGAGGCTCGCGATCGAGCGTCCAGGTGCGCGTGGCGGCATCGAACGTCACGTAGCGCTCAAGCTCCACGCCGCCTGACGTGCCGCGTCGCACCCCCGAATAGGAGGACACGAAACGCCTGCCGTCCGCATGACGCTCGGACATCACGATGCCGTCGAGCGCCATGGCAATCTGCTCCTCGATAAGCTCGCTCGGCAGATCGATGCCATAGCGCGCAAGCAGCGTCAAACGCACCACGGTCTCCTGCTCGGTGCCCGCATGAAGCGTGGTGAGCGATCCGTCGTGCCCGGTGTTCATGGCCTGCAGCATGTCGCAACATTCCGCACCGCGTACCTCACCCACCACAATACGGTCGGGACGCATGCGCAGGGCGTTGGTCACCAGATCGCGGATTGTCACCGCGCCCTCGCCCTCAATTGAAGCCTCGCGCGCCTCCAGGCGAACCACATGCGGGTGATGCGCAAACTTGAGCTCGGCGGAGTCCTCGATCGTCACGATGCGCTCGCCGGTGGATATCTCGCACGACAGCGCGTTGAGCAGCGTGGTCTTGCCCGATCCCGTGCCACCCGCAACCGCCAGATCTTGACGCAGCGACACCGCACAGGACAGCAGTTGCGCATACCAAAGCGGCAGCGACCCCAGGCCCACAAGCTCGTCCAACGAACAGATGCGATCTGAGAACTTGCGGATGGTGAGGATTGGTCCATCAATCGCCACGGGCGGGATCACCGCGTTGACGCGATAGCCCGTCTTGAGGCGGGCGTTGACAATGGGGCTGCGCTCGTCGATGCGCCTGCCCAGCGGCGAGATGATGCGGTCGATGAGCACGCGGATCTGCTCGTCATCCTCAAATGCATGCTCGATGGGATATAAGACGCCGCCGCGTTCAAAGAAAGCCGAGCGGCAACCGTTGACCATGATCTCGGTGACGGTGTCGTCCTCGATGAGCGGCTGCAGCGGGCCCAGGCCCACCACGTCGTCCAAGATCTCGTCGATGATGGTCTCGCGCTCGGGCGTCGCCAGGTCGCCCGGCTCCTCCACGTTGAGCGCCGCCTCCACCGCAGGACGCAATTCCGAGCGGGCGCGCGCCGGATCGATGTATGCGCTGATACGCGCCACCTCGTCATAGCCCATGCGGTCCATCACGGCGCGCTTGGTGCGGCGCTTGACGGCACGGTGGCGCCCCGCATCAACAGGCGCCGCCGCCGCGGCCGCACCGGCTTCCTTAATCCTTGTTTGCAAGCTCATCGCGAATCACCCTCGCGCGACCAGGGAAGACGGATACGTGGGCGCTCGGTGCGCGTCGCGCGGTCGGTGACCATGTCACTCCAGGGACCGACGGCGCAGCCCAGCTCCACGAGCATCTCGCGCGTGGCTTCGCGCACGCTGGTGGCAAAAGCGCTGGTCTGGCCCACTGCCTCGTCAGCACGGCCGAATGCCATGAGCGCCGTCAAGTCCTGCCCGCCGTCGGCAATGCGAATCTTGGAGCTCAACGCGCAGGTAATCTCAAAGCGCATGGCGACATCCTCGTCGGCGCCGCGCGCGCCAAACCGGTTGAATACGGCGCTCATGCGCGTACGCGGCACGCCCACACGGCTCGCCAGTTCGATAACGCGTGCCGCGGACGTCGCAGATGACACCGATTGATCGCCCACGACCAGGCAGCGGTCGCTTGCCGCCACCGCGGCCGCCACGGCGTCACCCCAAAAGACCGAGGTGTCGACAAGCACCACGTCGGATTCGCGGCGCAAGACGTCAAGCAGCAGCTCCACCGGACGCGCCATGAGCTCGGCCTGTTCGGGCGCGGCGACCGGGCCCCAAAGCGTGACGCCCGGGGCCACGCGCATCGAGGCGGCCACGATGTCCGATTCGGCGAGTGCGCCCGCAGCCGATGGCTCGATAAGCGTCGCCATGTCATGCGGGGCATCGGCGCCCAACAGGTCGTAGAGGTTTCCAAACATCAGGTCCAAGTCGAGCACGGCAGCACGCAGGCCCAGCAGCGACGCCGCGTGCGACATGGCGGCGACGATCGTCGACTTGCCGCAACCGCCCGAACCCGAGACGGCGCAGACAACCGGAGCTCGATGCGACGGAGCGGCGGCATCCGTCGGCGGCGCGGGGGCAGGCGACGCGGGCACGGACGGCAACGTCCCCGTCTCCCCGGCAGCGCTCATATGCTGCGCCCAAGCCGGCATGGCAGGTTGCTCGGTCTGCGGGACCGAGTCTGGAGACTTCACGGTCGCATCGACACGCACGCTGTCGCCCTCGGCAAGCCCCTCCACCTCGTCGAGCTCATCGACCAGGCTCACGCCATGCACGTATCCCATATCAGCATCCAAAAGATCCCCGCCATACGGCACCGGCTCTCCGACTTCATCGTATGCAAGGGGATCCCGGGGACACCGACCATGCTCGGCTTCCGCTTTTCCATAATCATCAACACGCGGGCCTCTTGTAGCGCGAGGCGCCCCGGGTTCCCTATCAACAAAAGCATCGGGCTCAATCGTCAGACACCGGTCGTAGTCAACCGTTCCCTCGCCCGCGCGCCCGTTGCCGCATATGCTACGCGCAGCGATAACCTCGGTCGCCCCTGCGCGAAACAGCCCCTCGATATCCGAAGGATCGAGCGTCTCTATCAGTACGACCACGCGGCTCACGCGGCCCTCGGCCGTCAGGCGCGCAACGGTCTTTCGCACGTCTTCGGCATCGAACAGAGCTGCCGCGATAATCGCCGCCCCGCGACGCGACGGAAACGCCCGTGCCATGGACACCAGCCCATCCAGGTCGCCCACGCGAAGCACTTGCGCGCCCGCATCGCGGCCCTCGACTTCCCGCTGCAGCAATCCGTAATCACCGCACGCGCAGCATGCAAGCCAGATCGCCTTCATCACTCGTCGCCTCCGCTCTTTTTGTCGCGCACCGTGGCGGGAATCGTCAAACTGACCGTCCCCTTACCCGAGGCCCCCAGCAATTCCTTAACGTCTTCGGGGTCGGCCGCCAACGTCACCCATTCGATCTTGCCTTCACGCGTGGCGCCGGCATCTTCGCTGGTATCGATTACGCGCGCGCCGCACAGCCGATCGGTCACGCCGTCCTTTTGCACGTACACGTCCACGTAGCTGCCCACGCCCGTGGCGCCCCCGACCGAATGCTCGGCATCGACCGCCACCGAAACGGCGACCTTGCCTTTGGGCACCTCGAGCGTGTGGGTTTCGGCCTTGGTGTAGACATCGCAAATCACGGCATTTTTAGGGATGCGCGAGGTCGTCACGTCGCCGCGCACCTGGCGCAGCTCGGTCGCCGCATCGCGCGGCAACAGGCTCGCCAGCCATTCCTGGGTTATGACATTGGTCTCGTCGAGGGTCTCGCCCACATCGATATCACGCGCCGCGACGCACACCTCGACGCGATCGCCGCCATACTTGGCCAGCGTCTCGGCCTGGACCTGCTCAGCCTGCGAGCGAATCGACGATGCGTAGACCATGCAGAGCAGCGCGGCGAGCACACCCGCGATTAGACTGATGGCGATGCGCTTGCTCTTGTTCACGGCCGCTCCTCTCAAGGTAGCACCGGGCGGATGCCCGTAGCACCATTGTCCGAGCGGGCAAGCAGCAAAACGGTGCGATCGCGATCTTGGTTTTGAGTGTCAAACCAATTGCCGACCAAAAGCTG
The DNA here is from genome assembly GCA_902496845.1 of uncultured Collinsella sp. GTDB lineage: Bacteria > Actinomycetota > Coriobacteriia > Coriobacteriales > Coriobacteriaceae > Collinsella. The sequence goes on along the minus strand of CABVCJ010000004.1, from coordinate 33,788 downwards.
ACCGGCCCGTCAAGCTCGTGGCAAGGTTTTGGTCAGCACGTCAGCAAAACGCACGTTTAGGGGCGCATCGGCAATAAAAAAGCCGCCTCCCGTACCATTGGGAGACGGCTGTCATAGGTAGATTCAATTACAGATGGACATCGGGATCGAGCATCTGAGCACTCACACGCATGGATGACGCCAGGTTTTGGAACGTCTCCAGGCGCAGGCTGTCGATTTGCCCGGCATCCTCGGCCTCGCGAACGGCGCAGCCCGGTTCGTGGGTATGCGTGCAGTCGCCAAACCGGCACGCACGCGACGCCTCGACGATCTCGGGAAACGCGCGTGCCAAGCCCCGCTCATGCCCCACGAGCGGCAGACTGCGCAGGCCCGGCGCGTCAGCAATAACGCCGGCTTCGCCCGGCAGCGCCACCATCACGCGCGCGACCGTGGTGTGGCGACCCTGGTCATCGCGCTCACGTACGCCGCCGGTCGCCAACGTATCGTGACCCAGCAGCGCGTTGAGCAACGTCGACTTGCCAGCACCCGATTCACCCAAGATCATGGCGCAGCTCCCGGCGGGCACGCAGGCGCGCACCTCATCCAGGCCACGACCCTCGGCAGAGGACGTCACGATCACGCGCACGTCCGGACCCACCAAGCGGCGCACACGGTCCAGATCGCGCTCGAGCTCATCGGCGTCGCAGCGGTCGGCCTTGGTGAGTACCACCACCGGCTCTGCATCGCAGTCGAGTGCCAACACCAGCGAGCGCGCCACGCGGTCGAGCAGTACCTCGCCGGCGCCGAGCGCCTGCACGATCAGCACGCTATCCACGTTGGAGCAAAGCACCTGACGCTCGCCGCGAGCGCGTCCGCGCCAGCGCTCAAAACTCGTGCGGCGTGGCAGCACGCACTCGATCACGCCCATGTCGTGCCCGGGCGCACGACGCACCGCCACGCGGTCGCCCACGGCGGGCAGCAGAACCTCGTCCTCGCCACGCGACTTGGCAAACCCCACGGCATGCTCGGCACGAAAGGTGTCATCGGCAGTCGCCACCAGCGGAAACCCACGATCCAGGCGCACCACGGCACCAAGCTGCATCTGCTCGGGCTCCTCGGCCCGAGCACAAAAATCATCGAAGGCAGCCCGCTGAGCATCATCGACCGGCAGATCGTCGAACGCCGGAACATCCTGCAGCGCATCGAGTCCCGGCACGCTTGCCAGCAGCTCCTCGGCAGACGCGGGAGCTTCGGTCGCAAGCTTCCGACGACGATCGCGCTTAGCCCGCGCCCCCGTCGTCTTTTTCTTCGCCTTAGCCTTCGCCTTGCCCACAAGCGCCTCCCAGCACCACAAATCACAACTGAGCAGGTATTTTACCCACAAAAAAGAGCTGGTCGAGCAAACGCTCGACCAGCTCACATACTTTCCCTTAGCCAATGGTCCCGAGAGGTTATCCGAAGGCCCGCCCGCCGGGAGGGGTTTCTTCTGAGCGATCCCGCAGCGCGAAGCGCGAGGACCAGCGAAGAAGAAACCCCGCAGGCGGTCGGGCCGGTGGGAAGGTTGACCTTTCGACCTACTCCTTCTCCACTGCGCGCATGATCGCCTTGTAGATCTCCATCAACGGAATGATCAGGAAGGCAAGGCCCAGGGCGGCGATAACGCCCTTGAGCTCAAGCGTCACGGGGCCAAAGAACATCTCGGCAAGCGTCGGCTGAACGGTCACGATAACCGTCAGTACCAGCGCCAGCGCGGCAGATGCCCACAGCCACTTGTTCTGCTTCTTCATGCTAAACAGCGACGCACGACGGCTGCGCATATTGAAGCAGTGGAAGATTTCGACCATGTTGAGCGTGATGAACGCCATCATCACGCCTTCCTCGTCGGCATTGCCGGCGATCATATCGGCGATGTGGATGTAGCCCATGTCAAAGTACACGCCCACAAAGAAGCTCGCCAGCACCAGCACGGTGATGATCAAGCCCTGGACCACACAGTCCAGGCCCATATTACCGGCAAAGACGCCGTCCTTGGCGTTGCGCGGCTTGCGCTTCATGATGTCGCCCTCGGCATCCTCCATGCCCAGCGCGAGCGCGGGGAAGCAGTCGGTGACCAGGTTCACCCACAGCAGCTGCACCGGCTGGAAGATGGTAAAGCCGATGAGCGTGGCGATAAACACCGAGAACACCTCGGCAAGGTTAGCCGAAAGCAGGAACTGGATGACCTTGCGGATGTTGTCGTAGATGCGACGGCCCTCTTCGCAAGCACCGATGATGGTGGCGAAGTTGTCGTCGGCAAGCACCATGTCGGCAACGTTCTTGGTGACGTCGGTACCGGTGATGCCCATGCCCACGCCGATGTCGGCGCGCTTGATGGACGGGGCATCGTTGACGCCGTCGCCCGTCATGGCCACGATCTGGTCGCGCGACTTCCAGGCCTCGACGATGCGGGTCTTGTGCTCGGGCTGGACGCGAGCGTACACGCCGTAGTCCTCGATGTGCGCGTCGAGCTCCTCGTCGCTCATGCGATCGAGGTCGGCACCGGTGATGGCATGGCTGCGATCGGTGACGATTCCCAGCTGCTTGGCAATGGCCACGGCGGTGTCGATATGGTCGCCCGTGATCATGACGGTGCGAATACCGGCATCGTGGGCCTCGCGGATGGCGTCGGCGACCTCGGGGCGGACAGGGTCGATCATGCCGGACAGGCCGCAGAAGACCAGGTCGTGCTCGAGCGCAGCGGGGCTGCAGTCGCTCGGGACCTCGGTGTAGGTGCGGCTTGCCAGCGCCAGCACGCGCAGGGCCTCGTCGGCCATGGCCTTGTTGGCGGCCACGAGCTCGGCACGACGCTCCTCGGTCAGGGGGACGACCTTATCGCCCTCGTAGATGTGGGTGCACAGGCCGATTACCACGTCGGGCGCGCCCTTGGTGTACTGCTCGTACTCGCCGTCCAGGGTCTCGACGACCACGGACATCATCTTGCGGCCCGAGTCGAACGGGGCCTCGCCCACGCGCGGGTGCTCGGCAGTCAGACCGGTGAGACCAGCCTTGCCGGCGTCGTTGACGAGCGCGCACTCGGTCGGCTCGCCCACGGCCTCGCCCAGCTCCTCGTCCCACTGGGCATCGGAGCACAGCGCCATACCGGCCAGGAACTTCTCCTTAGGCGCAGCAAGCTCGTGTTTGACGACGGTCATCTTGTTCTGGGTAAGGGTGCCGGTCTTGTCGGAGCAGATAGTCTGCGTGCAGCCGAGGGTCTCGACGGCAGAAAGCTTGCGGATAATCGCCTGGCGCTTGGCCATCTTGGTCACGCCAAGCGACAGCACGATGGTCACGACGGCGACCAGGCCCTCGGGGATGGCAGCGACGGCGAGCGAGACAGCGACCATAAAGGTGTCGAGCAGGGCGGTCGGGTCGGTAAGGACGTTGCCCACGCCGTGGCGGAGGATGTCAACGCCAAAGATCACGACGCAGATGATAATCACCATGATGGTGAGGATGCGGCTGAGCTCGGCAAGCTTCACCTGCAGCGGCGTGAGCTCTTCCTTGGCCTCGGCCAGGGCGCCGGCAATCTTGCCCATCTCGGTATCCATGCCGGTGCCGACCACGACGGCGCGGCCACGGCCGTACACCACGGTGGAGCCCATGTAGCACATGTTCTTGCGGTCGCCGAGCGGCACGTCATCGGTGCCCGCGGCAAGCTCGATCACGTTGGCGTGCTTCTCTACGGGCACGGACTCGCCAGTGAGTGCGGCCTCTTCGATCTTCATCGTGGCGCTCTCGAGGACGCGGCAGTCGGCCGGAACGGAGTCGCCCGCCTCGAGCATGATCACGTCACCGGGCACGAGCTCGGCGCTCGGCAGATGCACGAGCTTGCCGTCGCGCAGCACCTTGGACTGCGCCGCGCTCATCTCTTGCAGGGCCTCGAGGGCCTCCTCGCTCTTGGCTTCCTGGACCACGCCCAGTACCGAGTTGACGATAACGACGAACATGATGATGACGACATCGGCAAAGTCGGGCTCGCCCTTGACCATTCCCGTGAGCGCGCTGATGACGGCGGCAACAATCAACATGATGACCATGGGGTCGGCCATCTGCTCAAAGAAACGCTTCCACAGCGGCGTCTTCTCGGCTTCCTCGAGCTTGTTAGGGCCTGTCTTGGCGAGGCGCGACGACGCCTCGCCGGTGCTCAGGCCGAGGTTCTCATCGACACCTTGGTCGCTGAGCACCTCCGCCGCGGCGGACAGGTATTCCTTTTGCATATAGAGTCCCCTCCTGGGATTCGGGCCACTCAGCAGATTGATGCCCGATCATAATTCCCAGGAGAAGGGCAAGGGCTCATCAAGGCTGCCGTGCTGAGCGGCAGTTGATAGTGGGGCTATGGTACCCCAAAGCGACGCGTCTAGCCAAAACATTCCATCTGGAAACACGGCACAGGTGCAACGGTGCAGACCGTGTGATGCTCAACATTGATAAAACGTTTTTTCTTCGGCGCATCATCAAACTGAAATATCGCCCAGATAGCAGCGGTTAGAACGGTTGGTAAAGTTTTTGCATATACCGTTTTTCCGCAAAAAATGAACTTCTAATTCGGCATACGGTCGATTTTTTGGGGTATTCGGTCGTCATTTCGTTATAATCATCTCAATTTTATTTCTTATGGTTTATCTATCAGCGCAAGACGATGTCAGATGGAGGTCTGAATGTACAAGCGCACCAAGATTGTATGCACCATGGGTCCCGCCTGCGATAGCGACGAGACCATCCGCGAGATGATCAAGGCGGGCATGAACGTCGCCCGTTTTAACTTCTCGCACGGATCCTACGACGAGCACCACGGTCGCATCGAGCGCGTCCGTCGTATTTCCAAGGAGCTCGGCCTGCCCGTCGGCATCCTGCTCGACACCAAGGGCCCCGAGGTCCGCACCGGCCTTCTGGTCGACGGCAAGAAGGTTGCCGTCAAGACCGGCGACAAGATCGTCGTCACCGCTCAGCCCACGTCCGAGGATTTCCACGGCACCGCTGAGCACATCTCCCTCGACTACCTGGCCCTGCCCTCCGAGGTCGAGAAGGGCTCCCTCATCCTGATCGATGACGGCCTGGTTGCCCTCGAGGTCGAGTCCGTCGACGGCCAGGACATGACCTGCGTCGTTAAGAACGACGGCCTGATCGGCGAGCGCAAGGGCGTCAACATGCCCAACGTCAACATCTCGCTGCCCGCCATCACCGAGCGCGATCGTCAGGACATCCTCTTTGGCCTGACCGAGAACATCGACTACATCGCCGCTTCCTTCATCCGTGACGGCGAGTCCGTCCGCGGCATCCGCAAGCTTTGCCGCGAGAACGGTGGCGAGCACGTCACGATCTTCCCGAAGATCGAGTGCGCCCTGGGCGTCGAGAACTTCGACGAGATCCTCGAGGCTTCCGACGGCATCATGGTTGCCCGTGGCGACCTGGGCATCGAGATCAAGCCCGAGCTCGTTCCCCACATCCAGAAGGAGATCATCGCCAAGTGCAACGCGGCCTACAAGCCCGTTATCACCGCTACGCAGATGCTCGACTCCATGCAGCAGAACCCGCGCCCGACGCGCGCCGAGGTTGCCGACGTTGCTAACGCCATCTACGACGGCACCGATGCCGTTATGCTCTCTGGCGAGTCCGCTGCCGGTAAGTACCCGGTCGAGGCCGTTAAGATGCAGGCCAGCATTGCTCTCGAGACCGAAAAGTACCTCCCGGCTCACGCTCCGCTCGAGGTTCCGGCCGATGCCCACGGCACCCGTGTTGTCAACAACGTTGTGGGTATGTCCGCTGTGAACATGGCTACCACCGTTGGCGCCAAGTGCATCACCGTGCCGACGACCACCGGCCGCACCGCTCGCCTGATCTCGCACTTCCGTCCCAACATGCCGATCTGCGCGTTCTCCCGCCACGAGTGGGCCGTCCAGCAGATGATCATGTACTGGGGCGTTATCCCGCACCAGGCCGAGATTACCCAGGGCACCGTCAACGGCACGATCGTCAAGGCGATCGAGACTGCTAAGGAGCTCGGCTACGTCGAGGCCGGAGACCTGACCGTCGCTACCGCCGGCGATCCCCGCATGAGCGTCCAGCTCGAGGACAAGGTCTCCTCGACCAACGTTGCTTACGTCGCTCAGGTGCGCTAAAACGCACTTGCAAGCACACTTGCATTGCAAAGGGCCCGGAAGGCATTGCCTTCCGGGCCCTTTTTCTGTGCCAATGCCGGCGCACGGCAAAACACGCACTCATTTCTTTACCAAAAGCGCGAAATCCACCCTTCGAGGCCCAAAAATAAAGTCCCAAGCGCTAAAAGTGTTCGCCCGGTGGCAAACCCACACCTTAACCGACACTGCTAAATCGTTTTAGCAAGAGTCAGATCGACCTTGTTTTCGGAAGTATGCGGCAAATTCTGAGACCTCCGAGCACACCTCGTTTTTTCGCAACAAAATGCCTGATAAACTAGCCTCAAAAGCCAGGTCTGCTCACAGGGTTCAGATTTTGCCGCATACTTCCGAATTGACGCTGGCATCGCACGGTCCAAAAGCACATTTCGACCAGGAGGACGTCATGGACCTGACGCTATGCGGTCAATCCGCTTTTTACTATCACCGTATTCCGCCGCAGGTATTAGGCCCTTACCCCGCCATTAGCCTTGGCAGTATGGATCGCAGATGTTGCGGCCTCGGAAGTCATGCAGTTGTTAAAGACCTGCTTCACGCACCGCTTCACAGGCTAGTATTCACTCGAGCACAATCCGGGTCGCGAAGCCTGTTTAAATCACACCTCCTGACCCAAGAGCCGCCTCCTGGGTCGTTTAGGCAGACTGAGCATGGGTTTGATGTCACTTCACCGGAGTTCACGCTGCTCAGCCTTGCCACGCAGGTCTCACGCAGCCAGTTACTCATGGCTTGCTACGAGATGTGCGGCTCCTTTGCAGTGTTTAAGCCCTGCGAGCGAACGCAACAACAACTCGATGAAGCTATTTCGCTTAAGCTCATTCCACCCAACTGCGGCTGGGAGCGAGTTAACGACACCAAGGGCAATAACACCAGCTTGTGGAAGCGCGCGCCGCTTCTTGCCGCAGCGGATATCGCCGCGTTAGCCAAGCAGGCCGCAGGCCTGCGCGGCGTTAAGCAGCTCCGCTGGGCCGCCGAACGCATGATGGGGCAGACCGCCTCGCCCTTCGAAGTACAGACCTCCGTGCTTGTCTCGCTCCCCCGCGACGAGGGCGGTATGGGCATCAACATCGCAAACAACGTGCACATCCCACTTAGTGACGCTGCACGCTCACTGTATGACAAAACCTGCTGCTACGCCGATATCCTCATCGAAAGCGCCACCGACAGCATGGGCGTCATCCTCGAATGCCAAGGCCGCTCCGCCCACGACAGCGAAGCCGCGAGCCTCTCCGATGCCGAGCGCGCCACCGCACTCACAAGCATGGGCTACGACGTCATCCAAATTACCTATGATCAGATCAAGGACAAAAGGAGCTTTGGCAACCTAGCCAAACTCATCCATAAAAAGGCTGGACTTCCCTACACCCCAAAGACCGATCAGGAACGCACCGCCGAAGATGCCCTGCGACGGGAGCTGTTGGTCAATTGGGATGAGCTGTTCACTGCCGGGCCGGCCAGCTAGCAGCTAGCAATCAGGGGCAGCGCAGACACATCGGGCGATTCGACACGGGCGGCAAATCCCGCCTCGGTTAGCTCGACAACCTCGGTAAACGTTGCATCGAAAAACTCCTCGGTTAGCAAGCGATACGGCGGATGATCGGGCTCGCCGGGGTTTTCGCGTACAATCTCGTGCATAACGCCGATGGTCTTGAGCACATACTCCTTATGGATGGGATACTGACCAAAACGCGTCGCCGCAGTATAGAGGCGATCGGTCGCGCGCGGAATCGAAACAATGCCGAGCGTCTTGCCAAACCAGTCAAAGTCGCCTTGCTTTTTAATGCGGAATTCCTCGCACGGCTTGCCGCCGTGCGCCTCCAGGTACTGGTTCACGCGGGTGTTCCACACGGTATCGGCCACGAGGTGAGACCAAACGCCCAGCGTCAGATCGAGCAGCGACTGCGCCACGTCATCGGGCGCGAGCGAAAGCTCACTAGCACCGGGACCGGCAACCGGCTCGGCGTCCTTGTAACGTTGGGGATAATGTACACGATTGAGTCGCTCACGCTCCTCGACAATCGAGGTCGCGGCAGCCGGCGTACCAACAGGCGCCTCTTTGAGCAACGGTGCCACATAGGTATCCCAGAACTCATGCTCACGAGGCTTGGGGATAGGCTCGGGCTTTGCAAAGTGCGTAATGCGGTACGGGATGGGATCGGCGATGCCAGGGACCATATAGCCCACGAAGATATCCGGAACCACGCAGCCAAACAAAAAGGCATTGCGGTCGCGCACGCTATTGGCAAGCGCACCGGTGCGCTCCAGCAAACGCTCCGTCTGAGCGATATGAATGTTCCAGCTTGGCATAGCCACCCCCATAAAAACCTGGATAACTATACCATCACGGCAAAGCCGCGCGGGCGGCTACGCACGCTCTACGCAGCAACTATTCCGCAGCGCCGCTCTCGGTTCCATACGACGACACCGGCGCCTCAACCACATGGTGATATCGATCGATATAGATGGCGCGGGCACCCAGGCGCCGCACCAAATCCTGATGGTGTGTGCTCATCAAGACCGTCTTGCCGGCAGCAACATAGGCCAGTAGAAAGTTGACCACGATGTCGCACGAGTCCTCGTCAAGTCCGTTGGTGGGCTCGTCGAGCACCAGGATATCCGGGTTCATCGACACCACCGCAGCCAGCGCAACGCGCTTCTTTTGCCCGCCCGAGAGCTGATAGGGAGAGACGTCGGCAAGATCGGCAACCTGGAACAGCTCCATGGCATCGCGGACGCGGCGCTCGAGCTCGTCTGCCGGCAGCCCCATTTGAGCCGGGCCAAACGCGACTTCCTCGCCGACCGTGGCACAAAAGAGCTGCGCATCGGCGTTTTGGAACACAAAGCCCACGCGCTGATGGAACCGCTGGGCCGTCGCGGAATCCTTGAGATATGCGGCATCGACCGCATACCCGTCGAACAGGTACGCACCCGCGTCCGCAAGCTCAAGGCCGTTGATAAGACGCATGATCGTCGTCTTGCCGCAGCCGTTAGGACCAAGCAGAGCAACGAGCTCCCCACGGTTCACCTGCAATGAAACGCCGTCGACCACCGTATGACCCGCATAGGAAAACACCACGTCGCGAAACTCGATGAGCGGCGTGACCTCGGTGCCGGCAGCGCTGCTCGCACCCATCGCGCCATTTGTATCGTTTGCCAAAACGTCGCCCTTCCCTACTCACATCGACGGTTCGACCGTCCGCGCTACAACACCGCGCACAACACGGCGAGCAACGTCACAACGGCCGCGTAAACGGTATCGCGCCAGCCAAAGCCGCTCCGTGCAGGCGCCGGATACACGCCGGCGAAGCCGCGGCACAGCATGGCCTCGTCCATCGCGCGGCTGCATTCCATCGCCTTGATAAACGTCATGCCCATGATACCCGCCAGCGAGTCGGTGCGCGAAAAACCCGCAGGCGCGGAACCGACGCTGCGCAGCATGACCGATTCGCACAGATCGTGCGCCGTGCGTCCCAGCACCTCGATATGCTTGAGCGCCATATCGAAGGTAAAGATGACCTCGTCGGGCAGGCGCAGCATCTTAAGCGCCGCAGACATGCGACTCCAGGTAAGCGTCCACGAAACGCCCAGCACCAGCGACACATTAATGAAGGTCTTGAGCGCGATCTTGAGCATGGCGCTCGTGGCAGACGCGCCCAGCAGCAGGGCAGGCAGTGCCAGAACCACCGCAAGCCCCGTGGCGCCGAGCGCCGGTACAAAGGTCGCACGCAGCCCGCGTGCGGGGCGCACCGCGACCAGCACCAACGCGATCGCCGCCATCAGCATCAGGTACAGCGGACTCTGCGTCAGACACACGCACAGGACGCAGACGAACATCCCCACCAGGCGCACCGGAGCCGAAACGCAAGAAAGGGCGCGGTCGACCATCGACCCGCCCTCGTGCGCGCCTCCACCCAGGCGAACCCGCTCAAGCAGGCTCGCCAGGTGCAGGACATTCTTTTGCATCACACGATGCCGAGCCCCCGCGGGCTCGTAACGCTGCTCGGTCGCAAGCCAGCTAGGCAGCTCGGCTATTGCCATGAGCACCGCTTTCCTTGACCGTCAGCGAGATCAGACGGAATGCGATGGTGAGCACCGCCACGCCAATCACGCCGGACAGGATATACATGGCAGCCTGACCGGCAAAGCCAAGACCCTGCTCCTCGGAATAGGCCTGCAGGTAATCACCCGTGGGCAGCGCGTCGGCAAAGGTCGGGGTGTCGAGACCGACCGAAGCCTGCAGGCTGTCGTCGCCAGCCTCCTGAACGGCGGTCGCGGCGCCCTCGGCGTCCCACTCACCCCAGGCGTCACCCGTGGCCAGCAGGCCCAGCGGCGTGGCCACGACAAGCACGGCAACCAAGATGAGCGTGGGGACCAGCGAGGTCTTCTTGGCAGCAGCGCCCTCGGCAGCAAGCTGGCCATCGACGGCCTCGGGTCCGACGATAATGCTCGGTGCCGTCTTCTTAATGAAACCGTAGATCGCAGCCGTCGCCACGCCCTCGACAACACCGGCGACCAGCATATGCGGGATCAACATGGCCGGAATAGCCACAGACAACGGGAAGGGGCAGTACAGCGGCGCACCTGAAGCGTTGGTAAAGAGCATCGGCTGAATACCAAACTCGATTGCCGCGCACAGGGCCGCCAGGCACAGACCGACCCAGCCGCTCACGATGGCAGAAACCGAGGTGCCCCAGCTCTTGTCGTACAGACGGCTGTTGAGCGCACGGAACACGATAGCAGCGACAAACGGCAGCACAAAGGCCATGTTAAAGCAGTTGGCGCCAAACGACAGAACGCCGCCGTCGCCAAATAGCAGCGCCTGCAGCGCCAGCGCGACCGAGACAGCGATAGCCGCGGCCTCGGGGCCCAGCAGCAACGCGATGAGTGCGCCGCCGACGGCGTGGCCTGTGGTGCCGCCGGGCAACGGCACGTTGAACATCATGAGCAAGAAGGAAAATGCGGCGCAGATGCCCAGGAAAGCCATGTGCTCGCGATCGAGCGTGGCGCGCACCTTCTTGATGCAGTGGGCCCAAACGGGCACCATTGCCACCGCCATGACGGCATCGGTCTGCGGGGACAGATAATTATCTGGAATGTGCATGTACGCCTCCCGGTTGTCGGCGCACGGAATTGCAACGCCGCTTAAATCACCTTGCCAGTGTTACGTATTGTCAAATTCGTAACACGCCGCGGGCTATCATAGCAAAACGGCGCACTGCCGACAAAGCAGCACGCCGTTATGTAATGCGCGTGTCATATATGCAGGCTCAGCGGTGTCTCATACCGAGCATAGCGGTCACGTAGGACTCAGCAGCAGCCACAGCTGACCTATACCCAGCGCAAATCCTAGCCGCGGACCTCGCCGTTTACGCCCTTGCACACCTTGGTGACGATCTTCTGGTGTGCCTTCTCGACCTCTTCGCTGGTGAGCGTGTGGTCGTCGGAGCGATACGTAAGCGCGAAGGCCATGGACTTTTTGCCCACGCCCACGCGGACCGGATCGCGATAGACGTCGAACAGACGCACGCCCTCGAGCAGCTTGCCGCCGGCGCTGGTAATGCGGCGCTCAAGATCCTCGCAGGTCACGGAGTTATCGACCACGATAGCCAGATCGTGCTCAACAGCCGGATACTGCGAGAACTCGCGGTAGTTCTCCTGGTTGCGGGCGCCCTTGATCAGCTTGTCCAGGTCGAGCTCAAAGGCAACGACGACCTCGTCGATGCCCATGGCTTCGCGCGCCTCGGGGTGGATCTCGCCGACCCAGCCCAGCACGGTGCCGCCGGACAGAACCTCGGCCGCACGACCCGGCTGCAAGAAAGCGTAGCCCTCGCCCTCGACGGGACGGAAGCGAACCTTCTCGATGCGCAGCTGGGCGAGCAGCTCCTCGACAATGCCCTTGCCAAAGAAGAAGCGCAGCTTGCGATACTTCATGTTCCAGGACTGCTCGCTCCACTGGCCCGAGAGCACACCCGCCACGGACTTGGTCTCCTTGGGCAGGCTGGCGTTCTCGCGACCGTGGAACAGGCTGCCGACCTCGTACAGGTGCACGTTGGGCGTACCGTGCGCCTCGTTATAGGCCACGGATTGCAGCAGGCCCGGCAGCAGCGAGCGACGCATCTCGGTCTGCTCGGCTACCAGCGGATTCATGAGCACCACGGGGCAGCCGCGGCCCTCGGTGGACATGCCGATCTTCTCCAGGTCGCCCGGAGCGGCAAAGCCAAAAGTCGTGGTCTCATTGAGGCCGCAGGCGCGCAGGATCTCGCCGACCTTGCGGGTGAGCTTCTGCTCGCGGGTCAGGCCGCCGATGTGGTTCTTGGCAGCCGGGATGGTCGCCGTCACGCGGCCCATGCCCCACAGGCGCAGGACCTCCTCGATCAGATCGATCTCGCGCGGCAGGTCGGGGCGGAAGCTCGGCGGGGTGACCATAAAGTCCTCGCCGTCGCGCTCGACGGTGCAGCCCAGGCGAGTGAGCGAACGCTCGATAAACTCGGGCTCGATGTCGGCACCGCAAATGGCGTGCACGCGGGCCAGGCGCAGCTTGATGCTGTCGATGGTCTTGGGCGCGGGGAAAACGTCGACGTAGCCGGGAGCGACCTCGCCGCCGGCGATCTCCTCGATCAGCGCGCAGGTAACGTTGGCGACATCCACGCAGCCGGTCTCATCGACCTGGCGCTCAAAACGGATGGAGGCGTCGGAGATCAGCGACAGATCGCGGCTGGTGTGCGAGGTGCGACCGGCGTTGAAGCAGGCACTCTCGACCATCACGTCGACGGTGTCATCCTCGATCTCGGAATCCATGCCGCCCATAACGCCGGCCAGCGCCACGGGACGCTCGCCGTCGGTGATGAGGCCCATGCCGGCGTCGAGCACGCGCTCCTCGCCGTCGAGGGTCGTGAACTTCTCGTCCTGTTGGGCGGCGCGAACCACCACGCGGCGATGGCCATCGCGTTCGGCAAAGGTATCCAGGTCAAAGGCATGCAGCGGCTGACCGGTGAGCATCATCACATAGTTGGTGATGTCGACGATGTTGTTGTGCGGACGCACGCCCAGGGCGTTGAGGCGCTTGACCATCCAGTCGGGCGAGGGGCCGACCTTCACGTTGCGCACGATGCGGGCGACATAGCGGTCGCACAGGCCCTCGTCGGCAATCTCGACCGAAAGCTCGTCGTCGGTCGCGCGGCCAGTCTCCGCCTTGATGGCGGGCAGCTCAACATGGAAATCGCGGTCGAAGATGGCACCGGTCGCGGGCCATGCCAATCATGGACAGGCAGTCGGGACGGTTGGGCGTGATCTCGCAGTCGAGCACGGTATCGCTCGAGCCCACGTACTCGGCAAACGGCATGCCGCAGGGCGTATCCTCGGGCAGGATCATGATGCCGGAGTGATCGCCGCCCAGGCCGAGCTCGCGCGCAGAGCAGTTCATGCCCATGGACACGACGCCGCGAAGCTTGCTCTTCTTGATCTTAACGTCGCCGGGAAGCACAGCACCGATCATGGCCGTGACGATGTGGTCGCCGGCCTCAAAGTTCTGCGCGCCGCAGACGATCTGCAACGGGGCGGGGTTGCCGTCGGCGTCGAGGTTCTTGTCGCCCACGTCGACCGAGCACACATACATATGGTCGCTATCGGGATGCGGGGTCTTGGTGAGCACCTTGGCGGTCACCACGTGGTCGAAGGACTCACCCACGGTGTCGATCGCCTCGACCTCGGTGCCGGTACGGATATATTCGTCCGAAAGGGTCTTGGGATCCTCCGGAATATCGATCATGGTCTTGAGCCAGTCGTAAGAAACGCGCATCTAACTGGTCTCCTTTCATAAATGCGGCTTTGAGCCGGAAACTGCAACTAAGAAGAAAGCGTTCTAGAACTGGTTCAAGAACCTCATGTCACCAGTCATCAACGTGCGCAGGTCGGGCAGGTCGTAGCGCAGGGCCGCGACGCGCTCGGCGCCAATGCCAAAGGCGAAGCCGGTGTACTTCTCGGGGTCGATGCCGCAGTTGATCAGGACGTTGGGGTCGACCATGCCGCAGCCCAAGATCTCGATCCAGCCGCTGTGCTTGCAGAAGTTGCAGCCCTTGCCGCCGCACACGTGGCAGCTCACGTCCACCTCGCAGCTCGGCTCGGTGAAGGGGAAGAAGTGCGGGCGGTAACGCGTCTTGCGGTCCTCGCCAAACATGCACTTAACAAAGTAGTCGAGCGTGCCCTTAAGATCGCCAAAGGTGATGCCCTCGTCGACGACCAGGCCCTCGATCTGGTTGAACTGCGGCAGGTGGCAGGCGTCGGCCGTGTCGGGACGGTAGACGGTGCCCGGGCAGATCATGTAGATGGGCGGCTTCTGCGACTCCATAGTGTGGATCTGCACGCCCGAAGTCTGGGTGCGCAGCAGTACGTCGGACTCGCCATGGGCGTGAGCCTCGGGGTGTGCGACGCTGCCAGGGTTGTTGTCGACCACGTAGAAGGTATCGCGGGCCGAGCGGCTCGGGTGATCCATGGGGGCGTTGAGCGCAGTGAAGTTGTAGTAGGAAGTATCGACCATGGGACCGGACTCGACGGTGTAGCCGATGCCGCAGAAGATGTCCTCGGCCTCCTCGATGATCTGCTTGATCAGGTGCTGGTGACCGATCTGCGGACGGATACCCGGCAGGGTAATGTCGACAGCCTCGTGCTCGAGAGTGTGCTTGAGGGCGGCGGCCTTCATCTCGGTGGTGCGCTCGTCGAGCATGCCCTCGATCAGTTGGCGCATCTCGTTGGCACGCTTGCCCATCATGGGACGATCCTCGGGGGCGAGCTTGCCCATCATACGCATCAGGCCAGTGATGCGGCCCTTGCGGCCGAGCAGCTCAACGCGCGCGGCCTCGAGCTTTGCGGCGTCATCGGCGCCTGCGACGAGCTCCTTGGCCTCTTCCTCGAGTTTGACCAGATCATCAATCAGACTCATGTCTTCCCTTTCGTCTCTCGCGCTCCCCGCTTGCCGAGGCGGCTGCCGCCGTCTGACGTTGCGAAAACGCGGCCCGGTTCGGTAACAAAAAACCGTCCTCGGGCATGTGTATTGCCCAAGGACGGTTGAATTCCGCGGTACCACCTTGTTTGACCCGGCGGATGTCTGGCCCGCCGCGCCCACTCTTTGCCCCTTGTCGCGAGGCTCACGGCTTCCCTACTGGGGCTTCGCCGCCGCTGGCCGCGTGCCCGTTGAGGTCGCTGCTCGGGAGTGAACGCTTGGCCCTTGCCACCGCAGGAAGGCTTGCAGCCCATGACCTTCCCTCTCTTGCCGGCGACGCGGCGGGCAAAACCCTCTCCGTCAACGCATTGGGCTATAGGATAACACATTCTGCGAGCATATCGCCGCGTTCCGTTTTGTTCGCGCTGGGTACAAGGCAGGTAACTGTGCAAACTGGTCGCGCGCCCACCCGAGGCGCTCGGCTCACGAGATCAAGGATATGGTATGGGAAATAAGCACGATAAGAAGGCCAAGGCCGCAGCGGGCAAGACGCCCAACGGCATGAAGGTCGATAAGGCCGTCAAAAAATTCCGCAAGCTCGAAGGCAAACTGTGGACCCGCGAGTACCTGCTCAAAATTGCCGAGTTCGATGGCGCGACGATTGCCCCCGCCAACGGCGCCGCGGCCCGCGCCGATGCTATGGGCACCCTTGCCGGCGAGCATCACAAGCTCCTGACCAGCAAAAAGTCCGTTGAGCTCGTGCGCTCTCTCGCGCGTGAGACGGTCGCCGACGGAAAAATCGACGACCCGCAGCTGCTCGACGAAATTCGCGTGCTCGGCCGCGACCAGCGCGAGGCAAGCGCCATTCCCACCGAAGAAGCCGAAGCCTGGACCAGGCTTACCTGCGAGGCCGATGCCGTGTGGCACAAAGCCAAAGCAGCCAATGACTGGGCGAGCTTTGAACCCTATGTGGACAAGATCGTCTGCCAGCTCAAGCATCAGGCCGAGCTCATGGACCCCAAGCGCGACCCATACGATGTTTGGCTCGACCAGTACGAGCGCGGCCTTTCTGCCAAGAGCTTCGACGCGTTTTGCGACGAAGTCAAGGCCACGGTCGTGCCACTCGTGCACGCCATCGGCGAGCGCGGCCAGCAGCCCGCTGCCGACTTTTTGCACGCCCGCGTGCCCGAGGCTGCCCAGCGTGCCATGAGCTTCGATCTTATGAAGCTCGTCGGCCTGGACCTGAACGACACCACGCTTGCCTTTACCGAACACCCGTTTAGCGAGGGCTTTGCCGTGGGTGACGCGCGCATCGCGACGCACATCTATGAGGACGACTGCATCTCCAACGTCTACAGCATCATCCACGAGGCCGGTCACACCATGTATGAGCTGGGCGTGAACCCCGCCTATGCGCGCACCTGCCTGGAGGGCGGCACCTCCATGGGCATCCACGAGAGCCAGAGCCGCTTCTTTGAGAACACCGTGGGTCGCAGCCGCGCCTTTATGGGACCGCTGCTCGAGGTGCTGCGCCGCCACGCGCCCGAGGTCTACGGCAACGTGGACGAGGACACGCTCTACCGCGCCGTGAACATCGCGCAGCCGTCGTTGATCCGCACCGAGGCGGACGAGCTCACCTATCCGCTGCACGTTATGGTGCGCTACGAGATCGAGCGTATGCTGTTTGCCGGTGAGGCCACGGCCAAGGACATCCCCGCGCTTTGGAATCGCTTTATGAACGAGTACCTGGGCATTCCCGTTCCCGACGACACGCACGGCTGCCTGCAGGATACGCACTGGAGCGGTGGCTCGTTTGGCTACTTCCCCACCTATGCGCTGGGCAGCGCCTACGACGCCATGTTTGTGCCGGCCATGTGCCGCGACGGCGTCGACCTTACCGATGCCTGCGCGAGCGGTGATCTGGCGCCCGTCCGCGCCTGGCTGGGCGAGCACATTTGGCAGTGGGGCCGCGCCAAAGACGCGCCGGAGCTCATCAAGGGCGCCTGCGGCATGGACTTTGACGCCCGCTACTACTGCAGCTACCTGCAGGACAAGTTCACCACGCTGTACCAGCTGTAAGGATTGACCAGCACGCCATCGCCATCGCCAACCATGTTGACGCCGATGTTTTGGCAACGTCAGCGAAAACGGCCTCAAGCGAGCAAGGTGACGTGAAATGAAAGGGCGCTGACCTTCTGGTCGCGCCCTTGAAATTGAACGTCAGATTGCCGCTTGGGGCCGTTTGCAGCGTCGAGCAGTTACGCGGTTTGGTAAAACCGCGTAACTATAGAGCTTCCAGTGCGCTGGCAATGCGCTTCATGGCGGTGTCGGCGGCGGCTTGGTCGGGGGCTTCGGCCAAAACGCGAATCACCGACTCGGTTCCGCTCTTGCGCACCAGTACGCGGCCCTCGCCCGCCAGCGATGCCTCGGCCTCGGCGATGGCGGCCTGCACGCCCATGTTGTCCAGTGCGGCGTCTTTATCCGCCACGCGCACGGCAACCTGCGCCTGCGGCAGCAGTTTGCACGGAGCCGTGAGCTGCGAGAGCGTCTCGCGCTCGGCACGAATCACTTCCATCACACGCAGCGAGGTCATAATGCCGTCGCCCGTGCGCTCGATATCGCCAAAGATCGTGTGGCCCGTCTGCTCTCCACCCAGGCTGTAGCCGCCCTCGCGCATCTTTGCATACACGTGACGGTCGCCCACGCCGCTGGTCACGGCGCTCAGGCCGGCAAGCTCCAGCGACTTGACCAGGCCAAAGTTGCTGGCGATCGTCGGCACCACGGTACCGCCCGAGAGGCGCCCGTGCTTGTTCAGGTACACGCCGCACACGTACAGGATCTGGTCGCCGTCGACCACGCGGCCGCGCTCGTCCACGGCCAGGCAGCGGTCGGCATCGCCGTCGTAGGCAAAGCCCACGTCCAGGCCCTGCTCCACCACGTGGCGCTGCAGGCGCTCCATATGCGTGGAGCCGCAGTCGACGTTAATGTTAAAGCCATCGGGCGCGGCGTTAATCACGCGCACATCGGCACCCAGCGCGTCGAACACCGGCTTGGCCACCGAGGATGCCGAGCCGTTGGCGCAGTCGAGACCGATCTTGACGCCCTGCAGCGAAAAGTTCGCGCTAGCGATGAGCGAGGCGATGTAGCGGTTGCGGCCCTGCATGTAGTCGACCGTGGCACCGATGTGGTTGCCCGTAGCCAGCGGCACCTCGCTCTTGCCATCGATATAGTCCTCGATGAGCTCCAACACGTCCTCGTCCATCTTAAAGCCGTCGCTGTTGACGAGCTTAATGCCGTTATCGCAAAACGGGTTGTGGCTCGCACTGATCATGATGCCGCAATCGAAGCAGCCCTCAACGGTCTGATGCGCCACGCCCGGCGTCGGGATCACGTGCAGCATATAGGCGTCCGCACCGCTCGCGACCAAGCCGCTCACCAGCGCCGCCTCGAACATATAGCTCGAGCGACGCGTGTCCTTGCCCACGATCACGCGTGCTTTGGTCCCGCGGTTGGCGCCGTAATACCAGCCCACAAAGCGGCCGATCTTATAAGCGTGCTCTACCGTCAGCCCAACGTTGGCCTCGCCGCGAAAGCCGTCGGTGCCAAAGTACTTCATGCGCTCTCCTTACAAAATAGGGGCGAACAGATTGCCCGTCCGCCCCAAAATGGTACTCGATTATCTGCGCTACCAGAAAAACCCTACGCCGACGCGCTGTCGCGAGCCGCCTGGCATGTAGGAGTCTGACGCAGCGTAAGCGGCTTGTCCCCCGCCTCGGCCGACGTGGTCAGCGTATACGTGATCGTCGTCGTCTCGCCAGCATGCAGGTCAACGGTGCCCGAATAGAAGGGGATTCCATGCCACGTAGCGGCGCCAAGACCAAACTGGGTGCCCTCAACCGTAAGGTCACTGATGTTGCCGCCCGTCGGGGCAAACACTGAGACATTCAGGCGTTCGTCGTCACGCGCGGCACCGGGTGCGCTCGCCGCAACGTAGTCGGGCAGCTTGCCAGCCTCCTCCTGCGTCATGATGTTCGTCAGGGTAACGGTGATGCGATAGGAGCACGTGCCGTCGCCGTTCTTCACGCCCTGGCCAATCTGCGTGTCGGCGTTCAGATACCAGTCGAGCTTGGAGAAGCTCAGGTTGTTAAAGTAAACGCCGGCAACGGGATCGGCACCCGGATCATCCGGATCGGGCAGCGAAGCGTCAATGCCCGTCTCTTTGATGGCATTCTGCTCATCATCGTTTCTCATCCAAGCAATCAGACGGCCCTCTTCGGCACCGCGCTCGAATGCACCGACAAGCTTCGTAACGTCGACGTCACCGATGCCACCGAGAATCTTGTCGAAGGCGGCGCTGGCAACAGATGCAAAGATGCCGTCCGATTCTTCGACCGGATAGTTCCAATACACATCATGCATGAGAACTTTCGCCGCGTTGGTACCGTCGACGACCGTACCATCGGGCAGCGAGACATTACCGACAAGGCCCAGCAGGTACTGCAAGAACACCGGATCGATGCCGACGACGCCATCAACGTCCTGCCCATACTGGGACTTCCACAGCGCGGCAACACGCTGCGAGTTGCGGGGCCAATCGGGCGAATACGCGTTACCAGAGTTGTACAGGTTGCTGTGGTCACCAAACAGTGCCTCGTCCTCTTCGTCGACGCTCTCAACCGCCTCGTCTTTGCTGAGCGCAATACATGGAACAAAGTCACCGATCGACATCTGGCCATCGGTGACTGAAATCAAACCTTGCGAACCACCAAAACCGCCGCAAGCACGAATCTCGACGTTGTTCATGGCATACACAAGATAGTTGCGCGTCTGGCCGTTGGCGCCAAGCATCTGGGGCAGAACGGGAGCGACCTTCCCTGCCGCGTCGACTACACCGTTCAGGGTGGCAAAGCCGTCCTTTGCCTTATCGACCAGCTCGGTCACCTGGGCGATATGTGTATCGCCAATACCCTGCACCTTTTTGTTGGCGCTCTTGAACGCCTTCGAGCTATCGGAGAGCGAATCGGCGACCGCTTGCAGCGCGGACACGTTGATTGTCCCATCCTGGAACAGCTTGCCGGGCGTTGCCTGAGCGAGATTATCGGCCATGGGGACCAGTGCGCCGCTCGAAACATCGGACAGAGCGTCGACCATGGTGCGGGCGGCGTTAATATCGCCGCCGTACACCGGAATGAACGAAGCCATCGTCCACACCGGACTCGAGGTCTCCTTCTTCATGCTGCTGCAGAGCTCGTCGATCTTTTTCGCATCATCGGGCAGGGTCGAAAAATCGCCCGACGTGACCTTGTCCTTAAGGCCGCCGACGATCTCGACAGTTTCCTTTGCCTGGCTCTTCACGGTTTTTGCCGAGTTAAACAGCATGAAGCCACTCACGCCAAAAGCGACAAGAACCACCGCGACGATGGCAGCGACAACGGCTGCAACGCGACGCTTCTTGCGCTCGCCCTTGCGATGGCGATGGCGAACCAGGCCGTTCGAGGTCGGGCTCGTCGAGGAATCACCGCCGTAGTTCAAGCCAAAATCGTAATAATCTTCTTTAGAGCCCGAGCCCTTAAACTCGGCACCGTCGTCATTGAGACGGGCAAACGTGCCGGTTTCGGAAGCGCCCGTATAGATAGTGCCTAGGTTACCCGTAAGCCCTGCGTCTTCAGCAGAAGAAGCACTATTGGCGGGATTGGCAGAGTTGATGGGGCTGGCGTTGTGGGCGCGATGAGCGTTGTTAGCGGGGCCAGTGGAGCCGGCGACATTTGCACCGCCCGTTGGCGCCGGACGGACCCCGGCCGACGAAGCCGCAGAGCCCGACCCGCCCGGAAATGCCTGCCTGCCTACGCGACCAGCCTGTTTTGCCTTTTGAGACTGTTCGTACAGAGCGGCAAACATCGCCGTTTCGCCCGGAGACGTACGGTTGCCAGCACCGTTTTGGCTGGATCCACTCGGTACGCCAGCGTTTCCAGTCCCATTTGAACGTGGCGGAACTGCAGAGCGCTCGCCGTCGCCGTTCTTAAAGTGGTTACCAGCCATAGAGGAGTCCTCGCAATACTAAAAGTCAATAACGCTATTAGTTTATGACATATTTGGCATCGTCAGTTAAACTCCAGATGCAGGCATCAATTCGCGGAATTGTGGTGCAACGCCGTGTCCGTCTAGGCAGCGGCGTAAGCTATACCGTCAGGAACATCATCACGATGATCATGGCAAAGCCAATCAAGTCGGTCGGCAAAAACACCGTGCCCAGCATAACGGCGCTGGTAATGGTTGCCGAGACCGGCTCCACAGTTCCGATGAGACTCGCACGTACGGAGCCAATATCCTTGACGCCCTGCATATAGAGCATATACGCCAGGAAAGAGCCCACGATCACAAACACCGCGAGCGCTTCGACGGCAGCAGTATCGAGGGCCGGCATATGAGCCCACGGCTGTACAAAGACGCTCGAAACGACACCCGCTGTAAGCATAGCCGAGCCCGTAACAATAGGGCTGCCGTATTCGGACAGGATCTTGGCGGGAATCACCGCCATACAGGCGGCGCTAACCGCACACATAAGGCCTGCGACCAGGCCAAGCGGCGATATGCTCAGACTGGTCGGGTCGCCGCCGGTAGCGATTAAAAAGGTGCCGCCCAAGGCCAACCCAATGCCAACGGCCTCACGCACGCGAGGCATGCGATGGTCGATCACGCAGGTGTAGCCCATAATGATGACCAGCTGCAGGCACTGGAGCACCGTCGCGGTTCCGGCATTGGTCAGGCGCACGGCCGAAAGATAACAAAACTGGTTAAAGAGCAGGCCAAAAGCGGTAAAGAGCAGCAGCTGCTTACGATCAGCGGGCGTCGTCCAAAGCTTGACCAGACGTGCGCGGTCGCGCGTGACAACCACAACCATAAAGAGCAGGCCGGCGAGAATCTGCCGTATGCTCATAAGCCACAGCGTATCGACATGGTAGGTATCGAACAAAAAACTCGCGCTGGTACCCGAGAAACCCCAAAACGAACCGCCCACCAGCGTGGCTAAAACGCCCGTGATCATCTTGCGCGTCTGGGCGTCGTTGAGGCGGTCGCGCCAGGCGCGACGGGTGTTGCGGCTGAGCTCGTCAGTTCCCTCGGGCACGACAAAATCGGACGCCGCCGTCATCGGTACCGAAGTCTTTTTGCGTGCACGCTGAGCTGTGCGCTCCTGCTCCATTCCACTCCCCCGAAATCAATTGGCAACAAAGCGCTCAAACTGTAGCACGAATATCGGCATGAAAAAGCAGACGATTCGGAACATCTATGAGCATCCAAATTGCAGGGACGAAAGGCACAGACGCGCTATGCCGAGTGGTTGGAATCGTCTAGGGCGCCGGGGGCGGCTTCCGCACTTTCATCGGTATGGTCACCGTCGCTCTGCTCCTTGACGCTGTCCTGGCCTTCCTGCTCGCGGCGACGTTTTTCGCGAATCTGCTCCACGGCTGCGCGCAGGGCGGCCTCGTCCTCGGCGCGCGCCACCTCTTGCGTGGTTTTGACCATATGGCGAATCTCGAGCACCAGCAGCACGATCAGCGGCACCACGATAAGCGGGAAGAACAGCAGCGGGTTGGTGAGCAACGAGACCACCACGCCCAGGCCTACCGAGACAAAGATTACGCGGCCCACCACATCGGCGGCGGGCACGGGCGCGGCGTCCTCGACCGGATTGGCGTCGCCCTTGGTGTGGTAGACCGGCGAGCCGTCGGATGCGGCCTCCACGGATACGATGCGATGCGTGTTGAGCGAACCCTCCAGCGCGTCATCTGACGAATGGAAGGTGATGATATCGCCCTCCTGGTAGACCTGGCTGTTGTCGGTATCGACGACGATAAACGAATGCACGGGAATCGCCGGCTCCATCGAGCCGGTCAGCGTGCGCATAAAGCCGTAGCCCATGATGGTGGGAATCTCACCGGCGGGCGTGAACACCGTGCGCAGCAGCACCACAAAGGCGACGATGATCACCACGGTCGCCAGCACGTTGATCACGCGAAGCACGTGCTTCATCACTTGTCGGCGTCCTTTGCGGAAGTCTCGGGGTCGGCAGCGACCTCGGCCTCGGTGACATCCGCCGCAGAAGCGCTATCCTCGTCAGGCGCAGCGACCACGCCCTCGCCAGCCTCGCCGCGCAGACGAGCCAGCAGATAGCGCGACAGACTGTTGCCCTCGGCACGGCGCTCGGCACGGGCGCGATCGCGCTCGGCCTGCTCCAGCTCGTGCGCCAACGAGTCCAAGCGCTGCTGCATCTCGGCGCGGGCGGCCTCGAGCTCGCGCTCGTGCGCGGCCTTGACGGCAGCAACTTCCTGCTCAATGCGCTCCCCTGCCTCGAGCTCGGCCGCGGCAATACGCGCGTCCGCGTCGGCACGGGCCTCCTCGGCGGCGCGCGTGGCAGCATCGCGCTCGGCAGCGGCTGCGGCGACCTTCTCGCTGGCGTCCGCCGCAGCCTGCTCGACGGCAGAATCGGCGGCCGTGCGGGCGGCATCAATCGCGGCATCGGCTGCCTGCTGGGCGGCGGAGACCTTCTCCTCGGCCGCGGCGACGGTGTCGGCAAGCTTCTGCTCCGCCACAGCAGCAGCGGCGTCGGCCGCCTCGGCCGCGGCACGGGCATCGCGCTCGGCCGTCAGCTGCACTTCCTCGATCTGCAGCTGGGCGGCGTCCAGCTTGGCATGCAGCTCGGCCACCTCCTTGGCAGAAGCCTCGCGCACGCCGGCAAGCTCGGCCGCGGCGGCGTCCTTGGTGGCCTGCAGCTCGGCAGCGTCGGTCGCCGTCTTGGCAGCCAGAGCCGCGGCGGACTCGCTCTTGACCTGCGCGACCTGAGTGGCAGCGGCCTGCTCGGCGGCTGCAATCTTGACGTCCGCGTCGGCACGAGCGGCCGCGACCTCGGCATCGGCCTCGGCACGCATCCGCTCAAGCTGGGCCGCCGCGGTCGAGCGCGCCTCAACGGCAGCATCCTCGGCAGCCTTCTTGCCGGCCTCGACATCCTCCAGCGAGCCACGCAGCTCCTCGGCATCGGCCTCGGCCATCTGAGCACGCTGCGTCAATGCCAGCTCACGCGTCTTGGCCTCGTCCAGCTCGTCGACCAAATCGTCGCGCTCGTCGGTCAGCGCGTGCGCCTGCACCTTCCAGGACTTGAGCTGCCCCTGCAACTCCTCAATCTGCTCGCGGGCCTCAGCCAGCGCCTGCTCGGCATCGAGCTGGGCCTGCGTGACCTCCTCCACAAACACGCGGCGGACCTCAACATCGGGCAGGTCGGGGCTATCGACCTGCACCTCCTTAATCTCCTTAATAAACTTGGGCGCCACCGGCTCGGGGTGCACGCTCTCGAGCTCCTGCAGATTGCGCTCGTCGTCGGTCAGGCTCTTAAAGACGGTGTAGTTGTTGATGAGGTTGGTGTACATCTGCACCATGTACTCGTCATCGAACGCCAGCGCCTGCTGCTGCACGTCGATGTTGTAGCCCACCTTGTCGTAGCGCTCCATAAACTGCCACAGCTGGTAGCACTTGCGGTAGTTGGGATCCTTCATGATGAGGTTGGTGCGCTGGATGGGGCTGCGGACCGCGCTGCAGCCGTTCATGATCTGGCAGAACGACGCGCCACGCAGCGCCATGACCAGACGGCGCACGCGGTCGATGCGCATAAAGACATCCATGTTGTCGGCGTCGTTCTCGGCAAAGCTCTGGCGGTTCTTGACCGTCATCTCGACGTTGTACTCAATCTCCTCGTACGCGTCGTCGATCTTGCTGTGCATCTTAAAGCGGTTGCGAATCTCGTTGCCCGTCGACCAAAAGATCACGTCGGTACGCTTGTCCACAAACGTCAGCAGGCGCTGAATCAGGTGGTAGATAAAGCGGTTCTCGTACAGGTCGTACGTCTCGACGGTACTGACGTTGAGGATGCGCGTGGGGTGGACGTCACCATCGTCGCTCGGCGCCAGGAACTGCGTGTTCTGGCTCAGATGGCGAACGCTATCGGCGCTGATCTTTTTGGCGAGCGAGACCGGCACCACCTCTTCCTCGGTGGTGATAAAGCGGCGCGGATTTTCGATGATGGTGTTGATGGCGTCGAGCGAGTCCTCGATCATGCTGATCCACTCCTCGTCCACCACCTTGACGAGCTCCTCGCGCTGCTGCTCGATCGTGGTGCCCGAGGCCTGCGCCATCTCAAACAGATAGCGGAAGTAGCGGCTGTCCTCCTGGATGGGCTCCATCTGCTCGGAGAAGCTGGTATAGAGGTCCTGAATGGTCTCGGACATGGGTTACTCCATAGGTTGGATCGATCGGTAAGGGGCGTGGCGACACCACACAGGGCAAACGCTACTGATTGTCTTGCCCCACGCCCCGCGCTTACGGCATTAGTAGAAGTTCTGGATCCGCTGCAGATACATGACGGAATCGGGCAAGCCGCCCTCGCCAAAGGTCTTCTCGATGTACTCGATCAGGCCCTTCATCTCGTCGCGCACAAAGCTCACGTTCATGGACTCAAACTTCTTGAGCACCTTGCGGGCGATGATGTAGTCCATGCCACCCAGCTCGGTGCCGCCGCACGCCACGTACACGGGGATAAAGTCGTACATCTGCTTGATGATACGGTTACCAAAGGCCAGCTTAAAGCGGGTCTGCAGGTACTGGTCCAGCTTGTGCATCTTCTGAAGCAGCTCCTCGTCGATCACGTACTCGACCTTTGCCTTCTGGAACAGATACTGCAGATGCTCGGCCGTCACGTGCACGCGCTCGTGCGGCTCGCATTCAAACGCGTCGGCGCGCTCGTTGAGCTCAATGGGGATCGCGCGGTCGTACACCTTGTCCGTGATGGTAAAGGTGGAGTCGTCGTTGTTGGCCGTGCCGATAAACCACAGGCTGTCGGGAATGGTGAGCTTGCCGTCGTGCAGACCCTTGGGGTCTGCCGCCCACTGGGTAGGCACCAGATCGAGCACCCACTCGTCGTGGCTGGGCATCTCGAGCACCGACAGGATCTCGGCAAAGTAGTACTCCACGCGGGCGAGGTTCATCTCGTCGAGCACGATCATGGACGGGTCCTGGCGAAGACCCGCCTCGTACACGGCGCGGAGGAACTCGGTCTCGTTAAAGCGCTTGGAAAACTCGTTGAAGTAGCCCAGCACCTCGGTGCGATCGCGAAAACTCGGCTGCACCGACACGATGGTCGCAGGGTTGTCCAGGTAGCGGCTAAAGCTGTAGGGCAGCGAGGTCTTACCAGTACCCGAGATGCCCTCCAGGATCAGCAGCTTGGAGGCGGCCATGCCGGCCACAAAGCGGCGGATGACCTCGGGCGTGTAGTAGAGCTTCATCTGGCTGCAGGCGAACGCGCGGAAGCTGTCGACAAAGTCCTCCAGCGAGATGGCATCGTCGTAGGCCGGCGATTCCCAGTCGCGGTACTTAAGGTCCACAAGGGACAGCTTGGGGAAGCGGTTGGCCTGGGCGATTTCTTTTTCCTCGGCAAGAGTCTTGGCCTCGACGGTGGCCTTGGCCATGGCGGCCGCGGCGTCCTTGACGCCCTCGCCATCGAGCGCGAGCGACGCGTTGCCCGACATGACGGCCGTCGCCGCGACGCCCTCGCCCGCAGGCGCACCCGTAGCGGCGCCCACCACGTTGCCCACCGTGGGCAGGTGGTCGTCGGCCAAGGCCGAGGCGCCCACGTACGGAATCTGCTTGGTGCCGCCCATGGCATTGACCTTGAGCGCCAGCAGCTTGTTCTTCTCGTCCATGAGGTCGAGCACCTGCTTGTTCAGGCGGCCGATCTCGCGATAGAGCGCCTTGTTGGACGTGTCGTCGCGATGCAGGCGGCGGTTGATGCGGTAGCGGTGGACCAGAATGGCCACAATCAGCACGGGGACCGCGATGAGCATGGCAAGCAGAATGACCGCGCCGATCTTGCCCACCAGGTCAAACGTGGTGAAGTAGGTCATAAAGATGTTGAAGTACTCGACCCAGCCAAACACCAGCAGGTTAAGGATGGAGCTCACGACGGCAACGACGTTGTAGACGACCTTTGCCAGCAGCTCCCAGGCAAATCCCAGAAACTCACTCACCGTCGGTACCCTCCTGCTTGGACGCGCTCATCGCCGCCTCGGCCTCGGCCTTCAGACGACGGGCTTCCTCGAGCTTGGCCTCGGCCTGGGCGAGCTGCTCGGCGGCGTTATCGGCCGTGACGGCGGCGTCACCCTTGCCCTCGGCGTCCACGATGGCAGCGGCGGCGGCCAGGCGGTCCTCCTCGGCCATAGCGCGCTTGAGGTTCATGCCCACCACGATGAGGTGATACACCTGGTAGATAAAGAACAGCAGCATGGGCAGCACGATCACAATGAGGAAGCCCATGGAGCTGGACAGGAAGTCCATGACCTTGCCCATCTGCGGCAACGCGAACAGGTACTTGCCCACGATGTCGCCGTCGCTGATGATGTGCGTATCGGCCACGTCGTTGTTGTCGCCCTTGGTGGTAAAGCTGCGCATGCCGTTGACCTCGTCGATGGCGGCGATGCGGTGCGTGTTGAGCGCGTACTCGTTGTCGATGATGGTATGGAACGTCACGATGTCGCCCACCTCGAGCTTGGAGGTGTCGCACTTTTTGATGAAGATGAGGTCGCCCTTGTTAAACGTGGGCGCCATGGAGTCGGACTGCACGGCGAGCGGGGTGAAGCCGGCGATGTCGGACACGCTGCCGTCCTCGCGCGTGGCAAGCGTGGTAAACGCATACAGGGCCGCCACCAGGATGATGATCCACATGATGACGCTCAGCGCGATGGATGCGGCTTTTTTAACAGATTGCATGATGTCCCTTACTACCGTGTCTGTCTAGGTCGTGCGCGGCCCGGTGGCCGCCGTGCATATCTACTGTTCCTCGATGCCCTCAAAGCGCATCGAAACCGAATAGTTAGCTCCCTTTAGCATATTAGTGCAATTTGGGTCCGTTCCCTCGAGCCATATGCGAACGGTTACCGGCTTATCCGTATCTTTTATCAGGTCGAACATATCACTGGCCGCGGTGGCAGCACCCGAGTCGAGCCCAAAGACGGTGGCCGCGCCGGATGAGCCCCCGCCCCCGTTGGGGTTGTAGACCCAAGTGTGGCCGTCGGCGGTAAAGCTCATGCGCATGGCGCTTGCCATGCCCTGCGTGCCGGAGCTAAACCGCGTGCCGGACACGCCGCCGTCGCCATCCTGCCCGGTCAGGCGAACGCGCAGGTCCGTACTGCTCATAAAGTGCAGCGTGAACTCCAGGTAGGCACCGGTGGCGGGATCGGCGGTGGAACCGTCTTCGAAGGTGAAGGTCTGGTAGTCGCTCGTGGTTACGGGCTTGAGCTTGGACGCATCGATGTCCACGCCCTTTTCGCTGGCGATACGCGCCGAGATCTGGTCAAAGCCCAGGCTGTGCACGTATTCGTCGAATGCGGCGTGCTCGTCCAGATCAAAGCGCAGCGAGCCGTCGGCGTTGGCGTCGATCATGAGCATGCGGGTCTTGGCACTATCGGCGATGGAGAACCAGGCGAACGTTGCCATGGCTATCGCCACCAGCGCAAACAGCACCAGCACCATGGTGGTGGTGAGCTTGCGGCGAAGGTCGGTGTCGGTGGGCGCGGCGGCTTGTGTCTGGGCGCCGTTGGCGACGGGCCGTCGGTCGTCGGGCATGATACGTGCCATTACGCCTCACCATCCAAGGTCGCAAAGAGCGCCAGGTGCAAGGTGCCCGGATCTTGATAGAGATAGTCGGCGCTATCGGGGTCGGTACCCTCGATGTAGTAATAGATATCCAGACGATAGGCCTGGCCAAGCCCCAGCGTGGCAAGCGTGTTTTGCGGGCGCGTGGCCGTCTCGCTCGTGTCCAGCGTAAAGGCGGCCGGGTCCTGCGTTACGTTGGCACCGCAAGCAAGCTGGCCGTTTTGCCAACCCAGGAGCATGCCCTCGGTGTAGCCCGCCAGGCCCGTAGGCGCGGTCGCGGGGTGCTCGTCGCGATGGCCGCTATCGGAACTGTCGAGCTCAAAGATGTTGGTTGCAAGCACCTGGTTGCCGCTCGAGACTTTAATACCCACGCGAGCTGCGCGCAGCAGCTCGGCGCCGGTGCCCTGCGGGACCAGCGATTCGGCCAGATACAGGTTGACCTTGCCCCTTACTTTGCTGGCGCCCGTTCCGGTAATGGTGGGGCGCAGATCGATCCAACCGTGGTAGAAGGCGGAGCCGTTGTCTTTTGCCTGCTCAAACACTGTGGCATCGCCGGCAGAGTTGTTTTGCGCACAGGCAGCAAAGCCGTTGAGGTCAAAGGTCGAGACCGGGTAGAGCGTCACGGCGCCGGTCGCGTTGGAAGTTAGGGAAACGTCACCCTGTTGCGACCAGCTGCCGCGGTCGGCGTCACCCAGCTCCAGCACCAGCTTGGACGTGTCGCTGTGCACACTCACCGAGTTGGTGTTGACCTTCATGTTGCTCGTGAACCACGCGTAGGTGGCGGCGCCCAAAGTGGCAGCGAGCGCCACCATAACGAGCGCGATGTAGGCACGCGCGCGGCGGGCGTGGCGGCAGGCAGCGGTGCCCTCGAGGACCTGGCGCTCAGCGGCTACGCTGGAGGGAACCGCGGGGCTCGTGCTCTGGGTTTTGGCCTCGCAGCTATCTGCTGGCATGTGCTTCTGGTCTTCCATGTCGCTCGCCCCCTTACGCCTTGGCCGCGGCAAAGGCAAGCTGCAGCACCACATCGCGGGCCTGGGCCTCGTCGATGCAATTGGCGTCGCAGCCTTCCATGTACACAACGTAGCGAACGCTTGCCACCTCGTTGGCGGCCAGCGTGCAGATGGGCGTGGCGCCCGCGCGCGCCGTGGGCGTGTCGCCGGTGCCGTCCATGCTAAAGGCGCTTATAGCGCGCGCAGGGTCGGCGGTGTAGGTCCAACCCGAGGCGCCCGCCGCCACGACCACGCCGTCTTGCGCGGTGGTGCGCCTGCTGGTGGCGCCCGTGGTGTTACCCAAGTCGTCGCAGGTAAAGATATGCGTTTGCGTACCTGCCTGGGTCGTAATTACCAGGCCCAGGCGCAGTGCGGCCAGCAGCTGCGGGTCGCTCGTCACGCTCATCTGGCCCGGATACAGGTACACGTTGAGCGCGCTGTCGCCGCCCTTAAGGTACAGTGTGCCCGAAAGGGCATAGTCGTCCAGCTGCGTGGTGCAGTCGGCGTAGTCAGTCGTAATACCCGCGGCGTTTTGGAACGTGCCGTGCCAAAAGCGGGAAAGGTCTGACGTCGAGATGGGATAGAGTGTCTTGTCGGCGGCGGCAAGTGTAGCCGTCGTATCCCAGGGCCCGTTGGCCGAAAGGCCAATCTGCAGGTCGGAGCTCTCGTCGCTTACCGTATGTGCCACGGGCGTCACGTTGGTGTAGCGCGAGTTGCTAAACCAGGCGTAGGTGGCGGCACTCAGGGCGACTACCAGTACCAACATCCATGCGGTCGCGGCAACCATGCGGCGGCGCGAACCCAGGATGTCTTTGATGTTCGATGTACTCATCCCCGGCCCCCTTACGAACGCTTGCCGGCAAAGCGCAGCGCCAGCGATTGCAGGCTGGTGGCGGCCAGATTGTTGGTGCAGTCGGGGTCGCAGCCTTCCAGCCACACGTACACATCCACACGCACGGGCGTGCTACGGTTGGCGCCCTTGGCGGCAGCGGGCAGGTTGCAGATCTTGGTCGTGGCCTCCTTGAGGCTCACGACGCCGGTATCTTCGTTGTAGTCGCAGAAGTTTGCGCTGGTCAGCTGGTCAAAATGGACCGTGGCGCCGTCGGAGCGGCTGCTGTCGAGCACCAGGTGGTTCTGCTCGTTCTCGTCGGCGTCCTTGCCATCGAGCGTGTTGTAGCGCGCCTGGGGATTGTGCTCGTCCGAGACCTCAAAGACGTACTGGCCCGTAACGATGTCGCCCTGCCCTGGAGCATAGGCGACCAGCCCCACGCGCAGGGCAGTGGAGATGGGGTTTGCCGAGTCCTGCTCGGTAAAGTCGATGCCCGACAGGTACACGTCGGTCGCGGCCGAGTTGGTGGCCAGGTACAGGGAGGTCTTGTAGTAGTCGGAATGCTCGGCCGTGCCAAACATGCTGGCGAACAGCGAGTCCTGGGTGGTTCCGCCGGTAAAGCCCGTTACCTTTTGGAAGCCGTTGAGCACGTTGTCGGTCGAGACGGGATCAAGCAGGCCCGCAAAGCTCAAACCGGCGTTGGTCTTGTATTCGCCGTCGTACTCGTTGGAGATAAGGAAGGTGACGCCCGTGCCCGCGGCCATCTTGACGTCGGTGATATGGCGGTTGGCATTGTAGATGTACCAGGCATACGTTACGGCTCCGGCAGCAGCAAGGGCCACCAGCAACGTGGCGAGCATGCGATTGAACTGTTTTTGCAGCGAACGCGCGTCCGACATGCCCCTCCCCCAGATGCCGTGTTGTAAACTGCCTGGACACCATTTGCCCATAATGGAGTTATTTTACGCGAACGTGCAGTTCATCGGGGGTACAAACGCGACTTTCCGCGTGCTGTTCGCTCTGCACCGAGGCAAATAGGGTCGCAAATCGCCGCTTTTTAAAAAATAGTTCTTGCCACTGGGTGTATGGTCCGTTATATTATTCCCTGCGCACTCGCGCACCCTTGATCGGGCGTTTAGCTCAGGGGGAGAGCGCTTCCCTGACACGGAAGAGGTCAGAAGTTCAAATCTTCTAACGCCCACCAAATGTTCGCAGCTCAGAGGCTATGTCCTCTGGGCTGTTTTGTTTTACGCCGCCAAGCCAAGAGGGCACCGCGGCGCCCAAACCGCTTCGACAGCTCCAATAACCATCGCACCGAGGCCGATACCGCCTCGACAGCGCCGGCAAACACCCCAACTGCGCCCAAAGCCGCCCAACAGCCCTGACAATCGCCTCGATCAGGCCCAAAATCGCCCAAACAACCCTAACAATCGCCCCGATCAGACCCAGATGTGGCCCTCGTAGCCGTATCCGGACAGCCCGCAAATCGAAGGTGAATGGTTTCCCGCGAAGTGAACGAGCCAAAACGAACCCCCGGAGCATCGACACTTTTGGCGGCCCATTTCCTGCGGTTTTGTTGTTAGAATCCTGCGGTTTTGGCGCAAAAAAGTGTGGATGCTTCGGGG
Source organism: uncultured Collinsella sp. (assembly GCA_902496845.1). Lineage (GTDB taxonomy): Bacteria > Actinomycetota > Coriobacteriia > Coriobacteriales > Coriobacteriaceae > Collinsella. The sequence continues at coordinate 1,542 of CABVCJ010000004.1, read as the reverse complement.
GTCCAAAAACACTCGTTCACTTCACGGGAAACCATTCACCTTCAATGCGGCAGCACCCCCTCCGCCGCCAAAGGCCCACTTACCAATGCTGATGTGCCTCAATAATGGTCTGCCAGAGCTTAAACCGCTTTGTCTCGACGCGCGCCTGTGCCAAATATCGCGCTTCCTCAGTCATGGGCTTGCAAAATATGGGCCGCTTGCGACGATGCAGTTTGCGTCGGATGCGGCCGCACAAGCGAACGAGCTTTTCGTAGTCGCTCGCCTGGTCAGTCGTCACCGTAAAGTACGCGACCCCATTGAGCATCTGCAGCTCGTTACGGCGTTCGGCATCCTTGTGGATCTTCTCGCTTCCGTCATGGACGGCATCGCTGTCGTAATCAATCAGTGCGGTCAGCACTTCGGGCAGCAGCCCGGCCTTCACTTTGCCCATGCCCACCTCTGCTTTCGTCGTAAGCGTGATGTCGGGCGTGCGCTCCAACACGCGCAGTTTGCGGTTGCGCCCATCGTTGTAACCGTCGCGAATGAAGTACTTCTTGTTCAGCTCGACCTTGCCCAGCGCAAGCCCACCGTAATGTGCAGGCAACGACATAAACATGCAAAGCCCCGACTCCCTTGGAGATCGCGAGCCCTCCACCACATACGGAAGCAACGCTTTTGCTTTGACGGCGCCTCTCACCTTTGACGCCCGGTCAAGATACGCTGCGATGAGCTCCTTGGTCGTGAGCCTGCCATCGCGCATGCCCGCATCCCTGCTTGTTACCCCACCGGGAGCAAGGTTATCCAGCCGATAGTCCGATGTCATGGCATAGCCAGCATAGATGGCCGTCGCCGCATCGCCATCGTGCGCAGCTTGCAAAAACGCCAGCTCGGGAGAGCACACATACGCATCCAGGTCGCCCATCCAGTGGCCCAGCGAGATAAACGAACCCGCCGGGAGCTCATTGGTGCACAGGTGCGTCTTAACGTGCTTGCTCCGCCGACGGTCGGCGCGCGACGGCACCAGCAAATCCAGCGTCTCGATCCCCAGGTCATAGCGATCGATAACCTCCTGCGCTTCTTGGTCCAAGAGCGCGCAGGCGCCCGCGATCGACACGATCTCTGGTTCCGAATCCCCAAAGCGGGGGTTCGGCATGTGCGCCAAAAGCGCCAGCGCAGCGTTATGTGAAACGATAAAGTACCTCATGGCGCGAAGATAGCACGCGCGTCGGCGGCCGCTGGCGGTTCCGCTAAGTTTTCGGCAAACGACCGGCGGTTTTTGCCGCGGCGCGTCCAAAGTGCTCATTCATCGACGTCTGGCTGCAAATCCGTCAAGCTTTTGGTAAGGTTGCCGCCCAACTGACCAAAAGCTGGCCATGCACTTGCCCAAATGCTTGACGACACGCCCCCGCCAAAACACCCCGCGACTCCTTGGACGGTCGAAGCATCCATCCAGCGACCGCACGCCACGCCGCAATCGCCTCGTTAAGACAGCAGACGCCACCGGCCACCGGCTCAAACACCGCCGGTCCCAGTCGTGCGCATCGAGCACCCGCCGCTGGGGTA
>CABVCJ010000003.1 GCA_902496845.1 uncultured Collinsella sp. | reverse complement strand
CGGCCGGTTACGGCGTTTGGTAAAACGCCGTAACTACTCTCGAGCTCCGTACTGCTCGTAGTAAGCATCGATGGCGGCCTTGAGCTCGTCGTCGATGACGACCTTGCCGTCGATCTCGTGGTTGTAGAGAGTCTCGACGACCTCGGCCATGGAAACGATGCTCGCGACGGGAAAACCGTACTTGGCCTCGATCTCCTTCTGCGCGGTGGTCACGCCGCCCTTGCCGACCTCCATGCGGTTGAGGGACACGATCAGGCCCTTGATTTCGACGTCGGCAGCAGCCTTAACCTTGGGATAGGTCTCGTCGATGGACTTGCCGCTGGTGGTGACATCCTCGACCATGACCACGCGGTCGCCGTCCTGGGGCTCATAGCCCAGCAGGTTGCCCTTGTCGGCGCCGTGGTCCTTGGCCTCCTTGCGGTCGCAGCAGTACTTGACCTCCTTGCCGTACAGCTCGTGGTAGGCAATCGCGGTCACGACGGCCAGGGGAATGCCCTTGTAGGCCGGCCCAAACAGCACATCAAAGTCGTCGCCAAAGTTATCGTGGATGGCCTGGGCGTAATACTCGCCCAGCTTCTTGAGCTGATAGCCCGTCACGTAAGCGCCGGCGTTCATAAAGAACGGGGACTGGCGGCCGCTCTTGAGCGTAAAGCTGCCGAACTTAAGAACGTCGGACTCAACCATAAACTTGATGAACTCTTGCTTGTAAGCCTCCATGCGGGCTCCTCTCGTAATCGCGTACGTGCCTTCCAGTTTAGCGCAGGCGAAGCGTAGATGCGGGCGCGCTTTGGGGCCACGGCATTCTGCAAAGGCTTTGTCAGAGGGAATGGTTTTCCGAACAATGGGGTTGACATATCAAACCCCCTCATCAAGAATACGGGCGGATTGAAACGGGTACGAGATACCCAAAGCGCGCTGCGCCCGGCCTTAAGGAGGTGTGCCATGGAAGGCAGTCCTAGTCGAAAAACCTGCATGTCGCCCTCGGCACGCCGTGAGGATTCCGCATACGCATAAACGCCACCGGTAGATCGCCAAAACCACCACAAAGGCGCGCTGCACCCTTTATGGGCTCAAGAGCTTGCCGTGAGCGACATCTAGGTTTTTTGCAATTCAATACGACACGTACGCTAACTCCCTTCAACAAGGAGGACCCTATGCTGATGCTCAAAACCGTCACGGTACTCGAAGCCATCTCCAAGCGCCGCCGCACGGCGCGCCCCGCCGCTCATACCGGCCTGTCCAAGAACACCATATTCGCCGCCACCCATAGTGCCGAAGACGCCCTCGTACTGCTTGACGCCACGGCAAACGGTCTCACCGCTGAGCACGCCGCCGAGCGCCTGGATGCCGCCGGCCCCAACACCATCGAGGCGCCAACCAAAACGCTCGCCCGCCGCATCGCCGACGCCTTTATCGATCCCTTCGCCGGCATCCTCGCCGCGCTCGCGCTGGTTTCGCTCTACATCGACGTGCTCGCCGTGCCCGAGCCGCAGCGCGACCCCTCCACGGTCATCATCATCGGCATCATGCTGCTGGTATCGGGCGGTATGAAGTTTATCCAGGAAGCCCGCAGCGGCAATGCGGCAGAGGCTCTCAAGGACCTGGTCTCCAACACTTGCACCGCCCTGCGCGACGGCGAGCACATCGAGATCCTCTTCGACGAGCTTGTCCCCGGCGATGTGATCCGTCTCTCTGCCGGCGATATGGTGCCGGCAGATGCCCGCATCATCACCGCGCGCGACCTGTTTGTCATCGAGTCCGCACTCACCGGCGAGAGCGAGGCCGTCGAGAAGACCGCTGCCATCACCGTCGTCGAGGGCGCCGACGGCTCCGCGCTGCCACTCTCTGCCTGCAAGAACATCGTCTTTACCGGCACCTCCGTGCAAAATGGCACCGCCATGGCACTTGTCGTTGCCACCGGCTCGGACACCTACCTGGGCGGTATCGCCAAGATGCTCAACGGGCACAGCGAGAAGAGCGCGTTTGACCGCGGCGTCTCGAGCGTCTCCATGCTGCTCGTACGCCTCATGCTCGTTATGGCGCCGGCCGTCTTTGCCATCAACGCCGCCACCAAGGGCAACGTCATCGACGCGCTGCTGTTCGCCACGAGCGTGGCCGTGGGCATCACGCCGCAGATGCTTCCCGTCATCGTGACCACGAGCCTGTCGCAGGGCGCCAAGGACCTCGCCCGTCGCCAGGTTATCGTCAAGGAGCTGCCGGCGATTCAAAACCTCGGAGCGATGGACGTCCTGTGCTGCGACAAGACCGGCACCCTCACCGAAGACCGCATCGTGCTCGAGCGCTACCTCAACACCGATGGCAACGAGGACGCGCGCGTGCTGCGCCATGCGTTTTTGAACAGCTTCTTCCAGACCGGCCTCAAAAATCTTATCGACCTGGCCGTAATCGACCGTGCCGATGTGACACCCTCGACCGTCGCACCCGATTCCATGCTGGGCCAGAGCCTGCGCGACCGCTACACCAAGGTCGACGAGGTTCCCTTCGATTTCTCGCGCCGTCGCCTGAGCGTAGTTGTCTCCGACGCCCAAGGCAAAACCCAGATGGTTACCAAGGGAGCTGCCGAGGAAATGCTCGAGATCTGCTCCTTTGTCGAGGTCGATGGCATCGACCAGCCGCTCACCAACGAGAGCCTCGCCCAGATTCGCAAACAGATCGCCGATCTTAACGCCGAGGGCCTGCGCGTGATTGCCGTGGCGCAGAAGACCGATCCGCGCTGCGTGGGCGAGTTTGGCATCGCCGACGAATGCGACATGGTGCTGATGGGCTTTTTGGCTTTCCTCGATCCGCCCAAGGCGAGTGCCGCGGGCGCCGTCGCCACCCTCGAGGCCAAGGGCGTAGCGGTCAAGGTCCTGACCGGCGACAACGACCGCGTCGCCGCCACCGTCTGCGCGCAAATCGGCATCGATGCGAGCAACGTCTTGCTCGGCTCCGAGATCGATGCGCTCGACGACGCCGAGCTTGCCGAGCGCGCCGAGAAAACCCACCTCTTCGCCAAGCTCTCGCCGTTGCAGAAGGCGCGCCTGGTGCGCGTCATGCGCGAGCTACTCGGCCACACCGTGGGCTTTATGGGCGACGGCATCAACGACGCCGCCGCCATGCGTGCGAGCGATTGCGGCATCTCAGTCGATTCGGCCGTCGACGTTGCCAAGGAATCCGCCGATATCATCTTGCTTCAGAAGGACCTGGGCGTGCTCGAACGCGGAATCATCGAAGGCCGCCGCACCTACGGCAACCTGCTCAAGTACCTCAAGACCACAGTGAGCTCCAACTTTGGCAACGTGCTGTCCGTGACCGTCGCGAGCCTGTTCTTGCCGTTTTTGCCCATGAGTGCCCTACAGCTGGTGCTGCTGTCGCTCGTCTACGAGATCGTGTGCATCACGCTACCGTGGGACACCGTCGATGACGTCTGGACCGCCCGTCCGCGCTCCTGGGACGCCGCGTCCATCAAGGGCTTTATGCTCGAGCTGGGCCCCGTGAGCTCGCTGTTTGACATCGTGACCTTCGCCGCGCTCTTCTTTGTGGTGTGCCCCGCCACCGTGGGCGCAAGCTGGTCCGAGCTCTCCGAGACGGGCAACGTCGCGGGTATGGCGACCTTTGCCGCGCTCTTCCAGAGTGGCTGGTTTATCGAGTCCATGTGGTCGCAGACGCTCGTGATCCACATGCTGCGCTCCCCGCGCCTGCCGAGCCCACGTGACCACGCCGCGCCGGCACTGTGCGCTCTCACCGTGCTAGGCCTGGCGCTTGTCACCTGGCTGCCGGCAAGCCCCATCGCCGATGCGCTCGGCCTCATGACGCTGCCCACGAGCTTTTTTGGGCTGCTCATTGGCATCGTTACCGCCTATATCGCGCTCACCCAGCTGGCAAAGCGCCGCTACATTGCCCGCCACGGCGAGCTGCTGTGACACCCGAATCGTGGCGCGCGACCCATCAGGCGGTCAAAAAGTCCCGCCTCAAATTAAACCGCCCCCATTTCCTGTGCTAAGGAAATGGGGGCGGTTCACGCCGGCCTTTATCTTTTTCGACAGCCTCGTTTGGCTCGCGCTACACCAGGCGCATGGCTTCCTGGACAGCACCGTAAAGGTTGGCGTCGTTGCCGAGCTCGGCCACCTTTATCTGCGGCACAGGAATGCCGGCAAGGGTCCCTTCGTAACCCGCGAGGGCCAGCGGCATCTGCGCACGCAGGGCATCGACGAGCTCGGGATGGCACGAGATACCGCCTGCGATCACAAAAACCTCGGGGTCGAGCACGGCCTGCAGGTTGATGAGCTGTCCGTCAAATGAGCGAGCGTAGCGGTCGAGCGCGCGCTGCGCCGCCATGTCGCCATCCGCGATCCACTCAAAGACGCGGCGGCCGTCCACCGGAGAATCCGCAGGCAGGCCCTTCTCGGCAACGACGGCATCGCGGAGCGCATGCCAGCCGCCCGAACCCGCAAAGGAGTTTTCCGTGCTCGCGGCAGTCGTGACATCGTTGCGCAAGAAGCTGAACTCGCCTGCAAAGCAGTGCGCGCCGCGCAGGACCTTGCCGTCGATGACGATACCGCCGCCGATGCCCGTGCCGATAGCGAGCACCACGCCAAAACGCGTCCCGCGCAGGGCGCCAGCCGCATACTCACCGAGAGCACAGCACTTACCGTCGTTATTGACGGCAACCGGCACCCCCAGCGCCTCGCGCATGAGCTTTCCCAGTGGGCAGCCGTCCATAAACGTGAGCGCACCGCCGCGATGGATCGTTCCCGTGACGTCTCCCTCGTAGATACCGCCAGGTGCGCTCACGCCTACAGCGCTCACGCGCTCACGGTACGGCTCGACGAGCCCAATCAACGCCGAAACCGTCTCCTCAGCCGTGGTAAAGCCCGTCGGCAGGCTCCCGCGCTCGCGGATGGAAAAATCCTCGCCCAGCACAGCCCATTTAACGGCCGTACCGCCCACATCGATTCCAAAGAACTCCTGCATATTCGCCCCTCACGCGCCATGGTCCCGGATGCGCATCGACGCGACCACCACAGGAGCTGCCCCCTTATGATGGTCATGCGGCAAATCGCGCCCGGAGCCGATTATCTCTCTGTTTTACGCCTCTACTTTGGTCAGACGAACCAACATATCGCCGACGTAGGTCTCACCGTGGGCCACATAACCGCCACGCAAACTGCCCTCCCAAAGAACGTCCCCATTGACCACTCATTTAAGTACGTCCCCAATGAGTGCAACGGAATGGCTCCCCCTTGGCAGCTTAAAGCTGTCATGCACGAACCATTCCGTCGCAGCCTCATGAAAGGGACTGGGTTGTAAATGTTGGAGAAGAGCCGTTAGCGCCCGGGGGCCAGAATCACCAGCGCGTCGTGCTCAAAGGGATGTTGAGCCACGCGCACGGTGCCGTCACCGTTGTCGCGGACGGGCAGCCTGGCGATGCGCTTGTCCTCCATGTCGAGGACCGTCGCCGTCCAGCCGCGCGTGCCGTCAAGCTTAAACTTGAGCGCCGTGGTACGCGGCAGGTACGTGACGATGCGATCACCAACGCGCGCCACACGAATGGCCTCGCGCGCGTCATCGAGCAGCTCCTGCGCCGGAACCACGGCAAGTGCGTCATCGCCAGCCGTAGCGCCCAAGCCGGCAAGCACGTGCTCGATCGCGCCAAAGTCCCAAACGCCCGCAAACTGCAGGCACTCCTGCCAGCGGAACGGCATGTCGAAGCCCTCGCCCAGTACCGAGCCCTGGCTCTTGCTGGTCTGCCAGTTCCAAACACCGTGCGCGCCATAGGTCACGCCAGCGCTCGCACCGGCAAGGATCGACGACCACACGCTCGCGCGGCAGTCCTGCGCGGTGAAGCGCCAGTACACGTTGCGCGACGCACCCATCTGCTCGTAACAGGGCTCGGAGTTGACCATCGGCTTTTTGGGGTAGTTGGCGATAAAGTCCTGCGGCAGGCGCCAAGCCTCGGGCTGGCCCTCGTAGTTGTGGCCGGGCTGGAACATGTAGAAGTCCAGGCGGTCCAGGTACTGTGGCGGAATGGTGCGGTTGCCGCGGTTGATATGCATGGTGCGCAACGCCTCGGGCGCGCGTTTGACGACTTCGTCGAGCGCATCCTCGTAATAGGCAATTGCCTCATCGTCGGCAAAGTCCGTGTCGCCCGTCACCGCGTAGACGGGGTCAAACTCGCCCAGGTTCTCGACGACGCGGGCAACGTGGGCACGGACCTCCTCGCGCGGCATAACCTCGGCACCGCAATGCTCGGCAATCTTGGCACCCCAGGTACCGGGCACGTAGTTGCACCACATAAGCACGAGTGCCGGACGAATGCCGTGCTCGACGGCAGCGCGGCACATGGCGGCGGCGCGGTCCCAGTACGCTTGGTTGGGACAGGACCAATCAAAATGCACGCCGTCCTCGCTGGCATAGGGCCAAATGCCCAGGTCGGGACAGCAGCGATCCCACTGCGGCAGCGTGTTCATCTGCAGCACGTTCATGCCCTGCTCGGCGCGGCGGGTCAGATAGTAGTCCCAATCGGCCTCGGCGATGCTCGTAAACGCACTCCAGCACGTATCGGCAAACCAAAAGAACGGTTTGCCCTCGCACAAAAAGCCGTCCTGACGACCGTTAACGGTCAGCTTTCCCAAACTCATCTGCATGTCCTTTCGTTTGATAAAGGAGTTGCGAACCGGCAGATTCTTTCGTGGTAACCCCGCGCGAAAGCCCCTGGCGCTTAGCAAGCCCCGGCGAGCAGGCGCTACGCGCCCCCAATCAGTCTACCTTGTAAGAAGGGCCCCGCCGGGCTTGCGCCTGACGGGGCCCTGTCGTGTAGGTAAGGTCGTATGCGTCCGAATGGTTTGGCCTTAGGCCTCCATCTCGGCGAGCTCCTCCTTGGAGAAGCCAGTGGCAAAGACGACGGCAGCAGCGATGACAAAGGAGATTGCCATACCGACGATAGCCCAGACGGTGTTCATCTGGCCACCCTGCAGGTAGTTGGTGAAGACCAGGAAGTTGGAGGCACCGCCGGCCAGGTAGTAGGTAACACCCATGAGGCCGGAGAACACAGCGCCGATGGCACCGCCGATAAACATGCCGAGCATGGTGCGACGGAAGCGCATGAGGATACCGAAGAGTGCGGGCTCGGTGACGCCGCCGGCGATGGCGGAGATGACGTAACCCAGGGCAAGACCCTTCTCGTCGGGGTTCCTCATCTTGAGGAAGGCACCGAAGGCGCAGCCCCAGACAGCGGCCATAGCGCAGTTGGTGGAAACGAAGACGAAGGGATCGTAGCCGGCGGCGATGATCTGAACCTGAGCGAGCAGGATGACGGGCATGTGCATGCCGCAGACCACGAAGAGCTGCCAGAAGGCGCCGAGGATGGCCATGACGATCAGGATACCGATGCCGCCAAGGTCGGCAAGACCAAAGAGGGCGTTGGCGATGAGGCTGCCGATCTCGTTGCCGATCGGTGCAAGGACGATGAAGGCGATGGGGATGGTAACGATCATGGTGCAGAACGGCGTGAAGACCGTGGACAGCACGTCGGGCATGACCTTCTTAAAGAACTTCTCGACAAAGTACAGGACGGGCACCGAGAGGATGATCGGCAGGACGGACTGCTGGTAGTTGGCAGCGGCGATCTGGATGCCGTAGACGGAGATGATTCCGCCACCCTCCTGAGTCGCGACACTCACGACGGACGGGGCCATGAGAGCGCCGCCGAGGAGCATGCCCAGAACCGGAGAGGCGCCGAGCTTCTTAGCAGCGGCATAGCCCAGATAGATGGGGATAAAGGTAAACGTGGCCTCGTACAGGGTGGTGTAGAGGAACGTGTAGGTCGGATCGGTATCGGAGAGAACGCCGAGCATGGTGGGACCAAGGACCGCAGCGATGGTGCGGAACAGACCGCCGGCCATGAGCAGCGGAATCAGCTGGGTCATGGAGCCCGACAGATAGTCGAGGATGATATTGGGCAGGTTCTTGAGCTCGAACTTCTCCTTAGGAGCGTCGAGGTTCTCGTCGACCGCGGCACCCTGCTTGACGCCGGACATGGCGACGAACTCGGCGAGCACCTTGGGCACGTTCTGGCCGATGATGACCTGGAGCTGGCTGCCGGCGAACTGGCAACCCAGTACACCCTTGACCTTCTTGATCTTCTCCACGTCGGCCTTGCTGTTATCCTTGAGCGTCAGACGCAGGCGCGTCATGCAGTTGGTGGCGACGGTAACATTCTCCGCACCGCCCACGAGCTCGAGGACATCGGTGGCAATCTGTTTGTTATCTACTGCCATGGGACCCCTCCCCATATCATCGTGTGTCTACCCGTTTGGACGTAGGCACGCCTTTGGCCCGGCGGCTATAACCCCTTACGGCTGCCAAGCCCTTGGATACGCTGTCGTAAACAATCTGTTTACTGAACGTTTACAGCGCTTAGTTTACACGCAGCATTGAATTTGTGGCAGTTTTACCGTTTGTAGTCCGGTGAACGGTAGGAAATCGGGGGTGAACGTATTTGAACGGCAGTAAATCATCTCTTTATCTATGTATTGATATATGGCTATTTACGTGGGATTTTACTTTTACAGACCTCTCAATAGCCTGTTAGCTCATCAAGAAAACCCCAGATAGAAACTTCTAAACATATGTTTAGAAGTTCACTGCGTGTTCAATTATGCCGTTTACCGAGTTCATCTGCCTGTTCTGGAATTCTGCTTTACACTAAACATGTTTAGATTGTATTGCCGCACACGTTTAGCTCTCGCGGCACAAGGGAGGCAGCTCATGGAACTCAAATCGTGCACCTACGCAACCGTCACCACCTTGGGTGACTTTGGCCCCTGGATCAGCAAGGTCGTTCTCGACCTACCCTGCACCGTGCGCGCCAACGATGTCGATGCGAACGCTTTCCATATATATGTAGAGCGTCACGAGCGCACGGGCGAGGTCCTGATGCGCAAGGAGCACGGCGCCGACCATGCCGCGCCCTCCGTGGGTTACATCGACGTTCTCGCCGCGTATCCGTGTGACGAGAACGGCCGCAAGCTCGCCGTGGGCACCCATGCGGCACTCGAGGTCGCCGAGCAGCGCCTGACCAAAAAGATCGAAGGCGGCGTCATGGGCTCGCGCATGCTCGATGACCAGCTGCACGTCACGCAGCTCGCGGCTCTTCCCGGCAACGACGGCGACGACCCCACCTGCGGCCTTGTCTTCGATACCTGTCGCGGCGACATCTGCCCCGCGCTCAAGGGCTGGAGCAATGCCGTGCAAAAGACCGCCGTTGATGGCATCGCGCTCGAGTACGGCTTCTTTGAGCCCAGCTTTAAGGCAGAGGACTCGGCCTGCTTCAATCCCTTCGTGCCCGAGGCCACGGTCGTGCCCCAAAAGGCCCCGCTCGTGGTGTACCTGCACGGCGCCGGCGAAGGCAAGGGTGCCACACAGGACGAAGGCGCCACACGCGCCTATATCGGCAACCGCGTGACAGCCATCAGCCAGGCGCAAATCCAGCGCTACTTTGGCGGCTTTGCCTGGGTGCTCGTGCCGCAGTCTCCCACGTTTTGGATGGATAACGGCGTCGAGCAGCTCGGCCGCTCCAACCAGAGCATCTACTCCCCCGTGCTCAAGGCGCTCATTGACGAGTTTGTCGCCGAGCATGCCGAGCGCATCGACACCGACCGCATCGTGGTCGCCGGCCTTTCCAACGGCGGCTTTATGACCCTGCGCCTGTGCGCCGACTACCCCGATTTCTTTGCCGCGGGCCTTCCCTGCTGTGCCCCGTGGTACAACGCCACGGACGAGGACGTTGCCGCGCTCGTCAAGACGCCGCTGTGGTTTACGCACTCCAAGGGCGATGAGCTCGTGTCGCCGCAGCAGACCGTGCTGCCGCTCACGGCACGCCTGCGTGACGCCGGAGCCAACGTGCACCTTACCTACTTTAGTCATGTCGAGGACCTGACCGGGCGCTATCGCGAGGCCGATGGCTCGCCTAAGAAGACGTTCAACCACGGCGTGTGGATCCACCAATTCAACGACCTGTGTTATCAAGACTTCGACGGGGGCAACGTACTCATCGACGGCGAGCCAGTGGGCTGCTGGGAGTGGTCGGCCAGGGTCGATAGGTAATCCGTCCCTTCGCGGGGGCCGGGGTTTAGTTTTGCAAACGTCCTCGGGCATGCATGGGCTGGCGCTTTGCGCTTCGCGCTGCGCCCGCCCATGCCCCCCTGCGGAATGTTTGCAAAACTAAACCCCGGTCCCCGCTGCGTTGCCATTGTCGTTGACCCTGACCGGGCACTTCCGGCAGCGCGCCGGGTCGGTGGCGATGGGGGCGTGGGTCCCGTCTTGCCTTGCGCGTAACTGGCTGAATTGATTTTGATTGGAGCTGTTCCTATGTCCCAAGAGTTAACTCGGGTGATTGTTACCACTGATATGGAAGTCGATGATATGAACTCGCTCATTCATTTGGCTCTGTATCTTAATGTGCTTGATGTTCAGGCTGTGGTGTATACGGCTTCGCAGTATCACTTTCTTGGGGATGGAGTTCATACGCTCGGCGAGGTGAATTCGCATTGGCGGACCAAAGGGCGTCGCTCTTATGAGTGGGATGTTGTGCCTCATGAGCCCGATCCGCTGGCCGGCGAGCTTCGTGAGTATCGTCCGTTTCCCGAGCATTGGATTGAGAGTCTCTGGAGTAATGAATATGCCCAGGCTTGGTCGCAGTTGCAGGCAAATGCGGCCGCTGCCGGTGAGCCGCCGTTTCCCACGCCTGCCCAGATGATCGAGCGCACCTTTGTGGGAAATGTTGCCTTTGAGGGTGATGTGACTGAGGAAACTGAGGGGTCTCGCGTAATTGCGCAGGCGATTTTGGATGATGATCCGCGTACGTTATGGCTGCTCAGCTGGGGTGGCATGAACACCATCGTTCGTGCCCTCATGAGCATCGCCGAGCGCTATCGCGCCACGCCCGAATGGCCTGCCGTGCAGCAGCGGGTCTATCAGAAGGTGCGCGTGATGGGTGTCGCGGACGGCGTAGGGCAGGACAACTCATGGCTCGACCATGGGCGCGAGCTCTTTCCCGAGCTCGTCTTTTGGTGCGTGCCCTATATGTATGGCGGCTATGTCGACCCCCAGACGGCTCAGCCCGATACGCTGCCGCTGTTTAAGGCTCCTTGGCCCGAGCAAAATCTCACGCAGGGTAACGGCCCCCTCATGGCACGCTACATGCTCTATGGCGACGGCAAGGTCTACGAAAACGAGCCCGAGCGCTTCCAGTTTGGCAAGCATGCCCATCTGGATTGGGGCCTAGAAGGCATACCCGCGATGCAGTTTGAGCGCGGCGACTTTATGGCCGAAGGCGACAGCATGACCTATATTCCGCTGCTGCCGTTTGGCCTGCGCGGTATCGACGACCGCGGCTTCGACACGCTGCTCGGCCGTATGTTCCTCGACGGTCACCCCGACTCGGACGCACCCGCCGGTTTTGCCGCCATCGGCACGCCCGTAGACGGCAACCCCAATCCCTACCTGCGCGCCTATCAGGAAGACTTTGCCGCCCGCGCGCAATGGTGCGCCCATGATCCGGCAGCTTGCTCGCATCCGGCACATGCTGTCGAGGTCACGGCCGACCGCAGCGCTACAGCCGGCGAGCGCGTCACCCTTGCAGCGACCGTCGTCGACCCCGACGACAAGGGCTTTGATGCACATTGGGATGTCGCCGTGGACCCGTCGAGCTATGTAGGCGCGCAGGATCTTTCGCTGTGGCAGGAATGTACGGTGAGCACCGCTTTTGTCGTGCCCGCCGACGCGCAGCCCGGCGACCGCTTCGTGCTCACCCTTACCGTGCAGACGCGCGCCGAGCGCCCCTGCAGCCGCTACGCCCAGGTTGCCGTGACCGTGGCATAGCAAGGACGGCGCCCACATTCGGCAGCCGCCACATTCGACATGGAGTCTCCCCAACTGCCACTCATTTAAGTGCGTCCCCAATGAGTGGCCGGATAGTGTCCCCAACGACTAGTCAAAAATGGGCCATCTGTCCCAGTTGTGGAGACTCGTTGAGCCGTCTGGGTATCGTGAAAGATCGCGCGCTCGCCCATCATCAAAAGTGACACACGCTACCTGTTGATGGGAGGCAGCCATGGGCTTCTTTGACAAGATGTTCGAGAAGAAAGAGTGCGCAATTTGCGGTACCGAGCTGGGGCTTTTGGGAAAGACCAAGATCAGCGAAGGCTACCTGTGCAAAGAGTGCGCCGGCAAGCTCTCCCCCTACTTTCACGGCTATCGCTCCAGCACCGCGGACGATATCCGTGAGCAACTCGCCTACCGCGAGGCCAACGCCGAGCGCCTGTCTTCGTTCAACCCCACGCGCACGCTTTCTGCCGGGCGCACCAATATTATGCTCGATGAGGACGCGGGCCTGCTGATCATCACTTCGCAGAGCCGCTGGCGCGACGCCAATCCCGACATCATCGAGTTCTCGCAGGTACTCGGCTGCGATATGGATATCGACGAGCACCGCACCGAAATCTATCGCGAGACAAAAGACGGCGAGCGCGAGAGCTACAATCCGCCGCGCTACGACCTGGATTACGACTTTAACCTGACCATCCACGTCAACACGCCGTACTTTACCGAGATCAACCTGCGCGTGAACGACTCCACCATCGATCAGCGCGGTTCCATCGAATACCGCGAGGCCAAGCGCCAGGCAACCGAGGTCCGCGACGCGCTGGTGCAGCTGCGTCAGGAAACGCGCGACAGCGTCGTGGCCGCTAAGGCCCCCAAGACCGCGGTCACCTGCCCCTTCTGCGGTGCAACCACCATTCCCGATGCCAGCGGGCGCTGCGAATACTGCGGCGGCGCCATCGGCGCATAGCCTCCGGCAGCGAAAGGACCGATCATGGCCTTCGAGAGCGTCAACTATCAGTGCCCCGCGTGTGGCGGCCCCCTTCACTTTGCCAGTGCCGAGCAAAAGCTCGTCTGCGACTACTGCGATTCGCGTTTTGAAGTCGAAGAAGTCGAGGCCCTCTATCGCGAGCGCCAGGACAAGGCAGATGCCAAAGCCGATGCCACAGCCGCGGCCCCCAAGCCTGCTGTCGACGATGCCGTGCAGGAGCTGGCTCAAAACGCCGGCTACATCTGCTCGTCGTGCGGTGCCGAGCTGGTCTCGGACGGCACCGTCGCCGTCACCACCTGTCCGTACTGCGGCAACCCCGCCGTGGCACCTGGCCAGCTCTCGGGCGATTTCTCACCCGACCTGGTGATCCCGTTTAAGCTCGAGCGCGACGACGTTATGGCCGCACTCAAGGAGCACTATAAGGGCAAGATCCTACTGCCCAAGAGCTTTGTCACCGGCAACCATATCGACGAAGTCCAAGGCGTCTACGTGCCGTTTTGGCTTTACGGCGCCCGCGTTGACGGCGAAGTGCACTTTGATGCGACCAACGAGACCGTAACCGAGGAATCCGACCGCACCGTCACGACCACCGACCACTACGATGCCTACCGCAAGGGAAACGTCTCGTTTAAGCGCGTGCCCGTCGACGGATCGTCCAAGATGCCCGACGGCCATATGGACGCCATCGAGCCGTTTGACTACGACGCGCTGCGCCCGTTCTCGGTCGCCTATATGCCCGGCTACATCGCCAACCGCTACGACGAGGATTGCGAGACCTGCAAGGCGCGTGCCGAGCGCCGCATGGAGGAGAGCACGATCTCGGCCCTGCGCGAGACTGTTGTCGACGAATATGACGACGCCACGGTCGAAAGCAAGCAGCTCGACTACACCTGGGAAGACAGCGACTACGCCCTGTTCCCCGTGTGGATGCTTTCCACCTCGTGGAACGGCAAGAGTTATCTGTTTGCCATGAACGGCCAGACCGGTCGCATGGTCGGCGAGCTCCCCTGCTCCAAGCCCAAGCTCGCCATCGCCTCGGTGCTGTTCTTTGTGATCGGGTTTGTCCTCTCCCAGATTCTCTTTATGGGTGGGAATGCCTTCGATCCGGACTACCTCACCTTTGATGTCGAGGGCATCCTCATCAACATCGTCGCGCCGCTGATCATCGTGGTCATCGCAGACGTGCTGCTGGTGGGCCAGCTCAAGACGGCCAACGAGGCCACCCACGCCGACTGCTACTGCGGCGAGCTCGACCTGACCGAGAAGCACGACACCTTCAGCCACACCGAGACCACCGTTGTCATGAAGGACAACAAGGACGATTAGCCATTCTGACCAATACCACCCGGCCTTTGACGAGAAAGGAAGATCACCATGGGACTCTTGAAAGCTGGATTGGGTGCTGCCGGCGGCGTCATGGCCGACCAGTGGAAGGAATTTATCTACTGCGAATCGATGCCCGCTGACGTCTTGGCCTGCAAGGGCAGCAAACGTACCGGTGGCCGCAGCTCCAACACGCGCGGCGAGGACAACGTCATCTCCAACGGCTCGGTCATCGCCGTCAACGACGGACAAGGCATGCTCGTGGTGCAAAACGGCAAGATCATCGAAGTCGCGCTGGAGCCCGGTGAGTTCGTCTTCGACACCGGCAGCGAGCCGAGCGTCTTTAGCGGCAACCTGGGCGATTCCATCAAGGAGACCTTCGCCAATATCGGCAGCCGTTTTACCTTTGGCGGCGATGCAGGCAAGGACCAGCGCGTCTACTTCATCAACACCAAGGAGATCATCGGCAACAAGTACGGCACCGCCTCGCCCGTGCCCTTCCGCGTGGTCGATAACAACATTGGCCTGGACGTCGACATCTCCGTGCGCTGCAACGGCGAGTATTCGTACCGCATCACCAATCCGCTGCTGTTCTACACCAACGTGTGCGGCAACGCGACCGATAGCTACACGCGCGATAAGATCGACAGTCAGCTTAAGTCCGAGCTGCTCACCGCCCTGCAGCCCGCCTTTGCCAAGATCTCGGAGATGGGTATCCGCTACAGCGCCATCCCCGGCCACACCACCGAGCTCGCCCGCGCGCTCAACGAGGTCCTCTCTGCCGACTGGCGTGACCTGCGCGGCGTCGAGATCGTGAGCTTTGGCGTCAACTCCATCGCCGCCTCGCAAGAAGACGAGCAGATGATCAAGGACCTGCAGAAGGCCGCGGTCATGCGCGATCCCACCATGGCGGCAGCCAACATTGCCAGCGCCCAGAGCGATGCGATGCGCGCGGCAGCCGCCAACCCCAACGGCGCGATGGCAGGCTTTATGGGCATGGGCATAGCAGGTGGCATGGGCGGCATGAACGCCAGCCAGCTGTTCGCCGCCGGCCAGGCACAGCAGCAGGCCGCTCCGCAGCCGGCTCCGGCTCCCACCGCCGCACCTGCGGCCGGCGCATGGACCTGCAGCTGCGGCGCCACCAACACCGGCAAGTTCTGCTCCGAGTGCGGCAGTCCCGCACCCGCCCCGGCACCGGCCAAGTGGTTCTGCCCCAACTGCGGCAGCGAAAACGGCGGCAAGTTCTGCAGCAACTGCGGAACGCCTAGGCCCTAGCCCCTCTATCTGGTAATTGGCGGGGGGTCCGCCACCCCCGCATTTGCTTCTATGGGTTTCGTTCGATAAAGGAGGACACCATGAAGACAACGTTCAAAAAGTCCGTGCTCGCATTTCTGACATGCGTCCTGGCGCTCGCCTTTGCCCTGACGGGCTGCAGCGGCGGCGGCAAAGACCCCAAGGCCAACTTCGTCGGCAGCTGGCAGTACTCGGGTGGAACCTTCGATGGCGAAGAGCTCACCGATGAGTACATGGACATGCTCAAGGAGTGGGGCGTCAACTGCATCCTGATCCTCGATGAGGACGGCACGGGCACCCTTGACTTGTTCCTTGAGGTCGACGACCTGAAATGGGAGGCCAAGGACGCCACCACCGTAACGATCACCGCCGAAGACGAGTCATACGACCTGAAGCTCAAGGACGACAAGCTCGTCCTGGAGGTGGAAGGCGACAAGCTCATCTTCACCAAGTCCGACAAGGATCTGTCCGGTACGGTGAAGAAGGATCGCGAGAACGTCGAGAAGGAAGAGGAGATCGATGAGGCCGTCGAAGACGACGATGTCCAGAGCGTCGAAATCTCCCCCGCCGTCACCGTCGCCGATGACGATCTGTGCACCATCACCATCACCGAGAAGTTCAAGGACGACTGGGGCGACATCGGCTTTGTCGTCAACATCACCAACAAGAGCGACAAGGACCTGACCTTCTACGCTCCTTCCGGCAAGACCAACGTCAACGGCACCATGAAGGAACCCTGGTTCTCGGCTCACCTGATGCCCGGCACCAACGCCACCGAGGAATTCACGTTCTCGAACGGCGAGCTTGACAGCCTTGACGACCTGGTCAACACGACCATCGGCATCGACGCCTATCTGACCGATTCCTACGAGGACGTCGCCTCTTACACCGCAACCATCGCGTAACGGCACGTAACATCAGCCGCGGATTGGCGGACACATCCGCGCACATGTCAAGCGGGGCCGCAGGAGATAATCCTGCGGCCCCGCCGCTTTATGCCGACAGCACTGCCCATACAAGCAGGCCGCCCGTCGTTTTTAGATGCGAAACGGCGGGCGGCCTATCTTTACGGCGCCGGAACACGGGTGAGCGCACCGACTACGGGCGCTCCATGTTGGGAACGATGCTGCCCTCCGTTACTGCGCGCACGGCCAGGCGCATGATGTTGTCATAGCCGGTCTTGTTGAGAATCTCCGAAATGCGGCGCTTGATGGTGCCCTCGCTCATAAACAGCTCGGCCGCGATCTCGCGGCGGCTCTTGCCCTCGCAGGCAAGGCGCAAAATCGACAGCTCGACATCGTCGAGTGCCGCCGTGCCCGAAAAAATGCTCTCGGGCGGCTTGGGAAACGTGCAATAGCCCGCCAACGTGGAGCGCATCACGGCGAACAGCTCGTCGATACCGACGTTCTTGTACACAAAGCTATCGACGCCCGCCTCGCGGGCCTGATCGACAAAGGTGATCTCGGGCATGCCGGTCATGATAATGATGCGACACTCGGGCAGTTGCTCCTTGATGCGCGCCGCCGCCACGATGCCGTTGGAATCGTGCTCGGTGCACACATCCATCAGTATCATGTCCGGACGCTCCTTGAGCACAACGTCCAAGGCATCCGAGGCGTCGGCGATCGCGGCGACAACGGTCATGTCGGGCTGGTCGCCCACGGAACGCGCCAGGCTCTCGCGCAAGATAGCCTGGTCTTCGACGATTAACACGCGGATCATGAGCTTCTCCTTTGGGCCGTGGCGTTGGAGGCGAGCGGGATGGACACCGTAAGCGTGAAGGGCGGGGCGGTGTGGACTTCCAGGCTGCCGCCCAGATTCTGTGCGACATGCCTCATACCTGGGATACCCGTTCCCTCGCGATACGATACGGGTGCAGGCGCGCCGTCGTTAGAAACGGCCATCCGCGCAACAGCGCCGTCTTCCGACGTCTCCTGCCGCAGGCGCACATGGACCTGATGGGCCTGTGCATGCTTGGTGGCATTGGTCGAGGCTTCGCGGATAATCTGCAGAAAGGCTGCGGCGACACGCGCGTCGCTTGGCAGCTCGCCCTCCACATCGATCTGCACGCTCACCAGGCCAAAGGCATGGACGATATCGCCCAGTTGTTCTGCCGGTTCGGCGTCGCCCCCGCTGCGCAGATCGGCAGCGATTGAGCGCAGCAGCGGGTCAATCTGCTCGAGCGACTCGTCGTCCAGGCGCCCCTCCTCCAGATAACGATGGAGGATGGACAGGCGCTGCCCGATCACGTCGTGCACGCGAGCGCGCATACGCAGATAGGCCGCATTGTCAGCAACTTTTTTGACTTCTTCGATCTGGGCTTGGAGCTCTTGGCCCGCAAGCTCAAGCAGGTGGTTGGCTTGCGCCAGGCGATCATGAGCATGCGCATACTCTGTTACATCCAGGCCGATAATGCGCTCAAAGAGGCGGCCCGAAACCATAACGTCATCGTGCACAAACAAGCGAATCTCGGCGGGAGAAACCTCGACCACCGCCCGCGCCTCACCAAAGCGGTCCAGATTAATCCGCACACGGTTCTGGCTGCTTTCGGGCATTTGCATGCTGAGTTTGCGCAGGTCGTTCCATGTGCCGCTCATATCGCCTAGGTCGGTGGGCATATGAAGTTCCACCAGGTTTCTGCGCATGCAGCGGTTCATGAGCAGCGGACGGCCCCTCGGGTCCAGATACAGGATGCCCACGGGAATCACGTTGATGGTCTCGATCGTCGAGAACGCGGTGATATCCTCCTGGCGGTTACGGACGTCCATCAAGAGCGCCGCGATGGAACGGAACAGGAAGAACGCTCCCTCTGCGATAAGGACAACGGTCCACGCCGAGCCCATGGCAAAAACCACCGGCGGTGTAACGGCGACAACAAGCAGCAGCTCGACCAGCATGACGGGGCGACGATAGCGCACCATAAGCACCACGCCATAGGCAAAGATTGCGGCATTGAGCCACAGCACTCCGCCCATTGCCCTGGCACAAACGTCAAGCGGCGCCACCAGATACGAGCCAGACGACGCGAACAGGATAAGCGCCGAAACCACCAGGTGAACCACGAGGCTCGCCTCGTAGGCGCAAATCACCTTACGGTTATAGGACGAGCGGCGCGATGAGATGAGCGGGACGTGGATCGTCTGCAGACACGCAGCCAGGGCAAAGACAACCTCGAGCGCAACGATTTGGGGAAGGATGAGCGAAATCTGCATCGTCACTCACCCGCCCTCGGCATCAACACGATCATACGCAACTGGCCGGGTTCGCCCTCAAGGCGGTATGCCACGTTGCGCCTTTGCAGAGCGCTTTCGAGCTCTTGCGCAGCGGGCGTCTGCGAAAGATCTGCATCATCGTTGGAAAAAAGCGTGGCGCGCAGCTCGACACTGCATCGGTCATGGTCGCCCAAGTGATACATAAGCGCCGGATGGTCGGTGGTGTAGGCAAAAAACGCAAAGTCATACACGCAGTCGTACAGGGCGCTTACCGTACTGGCGTGCATCGGACGCCGTATGGCGATAATCGAGGCGCAATCGATATCGATGGTGCGCAGGTCGCTTGCGAGCTCGTTGGCAATGAGCTGAATACGGTCGCGATCAAAACCGCTCTCCCCGTGCTGTGCCAACGTGAGCGACCCCTTGCGCTTGCAATAGGCGACGAGCATCTTGGCGCGCTGCAGCATGCGGTAGCGCTCGTGCGAAGACGCTTCGTCGGTCAACGGCGGCAGCGAGCTCAGCAGGTCGTACATCCCTTCGAGCGCGCGGGCAAGCGCTTGATCCACGTCTTGGACCAGCAGGGTCTCGGCCTCTTGATCTGCCAAATGCGTCTTAAGGTCGTAGTCGGCGGCGAGCAGCTCGTTTTGACGCTGCAACTCCATGCGACGATGTGCCAGTTCACGGTTAAGCTCGTTGAGCTCCGACACGTCTTGGGCAAGCAGGGCCGATCCGCCCAGCAGTGGGAAGGCACGGTACATTACATCGGGATCGGACGCCACGGCAAAGGCATGGGCGCGGCCGTGCTCCTGGACCCGCAACTCCTCGCGCACGCCCACCGGCATTGGCTTTGACACTGGCGTGGCATAGACTTCCTGCAGGTCGCGCGTTAGAACTTTGAGGTCGAGCGGCAAGGTATCGAAGATGCCGGCGATGTCGTGATACGACGGAATGACACCGCAATCGAGACAGATTTCCATCGCCACCACGCACAAGACGCAATAGACGAGCGAGAAGTTGAGCCTCCATGCCCAGGGCACGCGCAGAGCATACGAGATGGCAAAGAATGCGCCGCCCAGCAGTACGAGCGCCGCCGTGCCCGAGAAACGCTGGATGCGAAAGGACGAGGACCGGCCAACCAGGATAAAAAAGGCCACGAAGTTAAAGGCCGTCCACACGAGGACGGCGAAATATCCCCAGCCGTACGTGTAGTCGTTGCTCCAGGTGTCGCTTGTGCGGTCAAAGCGGAAGACCTGCTGGTGAAAATCGTTGGTGAGCACAAATCCGATAAGCAGGATGGCCACAATCCACAGCGCAGCGCAGTAGCGGCGACCCAGGCGGTGTTGCTCCAGGCCCGCAAGGCGCAGACCACACAACTGGTAGAGCAGCGGAATGAGCGTCATGGGCACGTAGTACAGGTACCACAGCACGGTGGCATAGAACGGCGTGAACGACTTGTACTTGAGAATGACTTCGATCATCCACAGGGCGCAGATGGTGGCGATGGCAACAAGTCGGCGGCGCAACACATAGTCCAAACAGCGCAGATAGACCGATACGCCCCAGATCGAAAATATAATTGCGGCGACAAGCAACGGGAGAGAGCTCGAATGGACGAGCGCATCCACGACCTCTTCGGACACCTCGCTATAGGCGGGCGCGGCGTTAGAAAGTTTAGGGTCGAAGGCGAACAGCGCCGGCAAGACTGCCAAAAGCATGAGGAACATCGCGGTGATGACACCGGCGATAGCAAAGACGCGGTGGCGGTACACCTGATGTGTTATGCCAACAAGGAATCGCGGCATGGCGAAGAGCCTGCCGCCCCTGGGATCCGCCACGGGTGCGGATCGGGCGGCCGCGTTGCCGATATGTCGCTCGCGGGTACCCATAGTGCTTTTAGTGTACCGACAGATGGGTCGAAAAAGCGGGCCGCATGTCCCAAAATCCGCAGACGGCAAGGCGCCCGGCGAGCACATACTCGCCGGGCGCCTTGGTTAGGAGACTATGAAGTTGAGTGTCTCAGCTTCCTTAGGAAAGGTCCTCACCATTCGTCTCAATGACGTGCTTGTACCAGTCGAAGCTCTTCTTCTTGGAACGCTTGAGGGTGCCGTTGCCGGCGTCGTCGCGGTCCACATAGATAAAGCCATAGCGCTTGGACATCTCGCCCGTGCCGGCAGACACCAAGTCGATCGGGCCCCAGGTGGTGTAGCCCAGCAGGTCAACGCCGTCCTCGGTCACCGCATCGCGCATCGCGGCAATATGCTGGCGCAGGTAGTCGATACGGTAGTCATCGTTGATGGAGCCATCCTCCTCGACAACATCCTTGGCGCCCAGACCGTTCTCGACCACAAACAGCGGCTTCTGATAACGGTCGTACAGGTCGTTGAGCGTAATACGGAAGCCCAGCGGATCAATGGCCCAGCCCCACTGGCTCTCCTGCAGGTAGGGGTTCTTGGCGCCGGCGAACGCGTTGCCCTGGGTGCGCTCGACATCGGGGTTATCGGCACCGGCGGAGCAACGGGTGCTGTAATAGCTAAAGCTGATGAAATCGACGGTGTTGGCGGCCAGGATCTCGCGGTCCTCGTCGGTCATGCCCACATCGATGCCCAGACGCTCGAGCTTCTTGACGGCATAGGCCGGGTAGTAGCCGCGGCTCTGGACGTCGACGAAGAAGTAGTTGTCCTGATTGTCGAGCTGCGCCTGGCGCACGTCGCCCGGACGGCAGCTGTAAGGGTAGTAGCTACCTGCGGCGAGCATGCAGCCGATCTTGACCTCAGGATCGATCTCGTGAGCGATCTTGGTTGCCCAAGCGCTGGCGACGAGCTCGTTGTGGGCGGCCAGGTACTCGACGGCCTCCTTGTTCTCGCCCTCCTCAAAGACCAGACCGGCACCCATAAACGGCAGGTGCAGGATCATATTGATCTCGTTAAAGGTGAGCCAGTACTTCACCAGCCCCTTGTAGCGGGTGAAGACCGTGGTTGCGAGGTTCTTGTAGAAGTCGATGAGCTTGCGGTTGCGCCAGCCGCCGTACTCCTTGATGAGGTGAATCGGGCAGTCGAAGTGCGTGATGGTCACGAGCGGCTCGATGCCGTGCGCCTGGCACTCGCGGAATACATCCTCGTAGAAGGCCAGGCCAGCCTCGTTGGGCTCGGTCTCGTCACCGTTGGGGAAGATGCGGGTCCAAGCCAGGCTCATACGGAAGGTCTTAAAGCCCATCTCGGCAAAGAGGGCGATGTCCTCCTTGTAGTGGTGATAGAAATCGATGCCGGTCTGCGCGGGATAGTAATAGCCGTCCTCGAAGTCGAGCATCTTACGCTGGCCGGAGACCACCGCATAGCGCTCGGGGCCGTGCGGAGCCACGTCCACGTTGGCAAGGCCGCGGCCGTCCACGTTGTAGGCGCCCTCGCACTGGTTGGCAGCCGTCGCGCCGCCCCACAGGAAGTCATTACGGAAAGCCATGCATCAATCCTTTCGCACGCTGTTGTCATAGGCTCAGTATCCCTGCAAATAACGCGTTGCTCAACGACAACGGGGCAGGCCGATACTTCTTTTCGCGCACAGGTGCCCGGCAACCGTCCCGTCTGACACTTTTTGATACCCGCCTGCCCAAGCCGCCACAAAGGGGACAGACACCTTTGTGATGGTTTGGGCCCGGTTTGTCTCGATCTGTAACAGCTAGGCCGCCAAAACCGGGCCTGGTGTTACAGATTGAGATTGTTCGGCCTGTCCCCTGCGGTTTGTCTAAATCTGTAACAGGTAGAGACGATTTAGCCCGCTAGATGTTACAGATTGAGACAGAAGATTCTAGTCCACGGTGATGTCGAGGTTTTTGCCGATGAGGCCTACGTAGCCGCCCTCGGTAGCCTTGGGGCTGTCAGCATGGCAGAGAACCCACTTGTCGGCCTTCCAGTAGCAGTAGCTGTCGCCGGCGGCAGGCATGTCGGCTGCGGTCTCGGGGCGCGGACCATTGGTGCCAGCGGGCAGCGCCACCATCACCTGGAAGCCGCCGTCGTCGACCATGCAGGGCGTGTAGTGGAGCGTGGTGTTGAAGACTTCGACGACCGTACCCGCCGGTACGCGGAACGCCTTGACGTACGCGGTGTCGAGCTTGCCGTCCTCGATCTCCCAGCGATGCGCCACGAGCAGGATAAAGTCGCGCGCGCCCAGGTTGAACTCACTCGCGCGATGATACTCCAGGCAGTTGAGTCGTGTATTGTGGCCGTTGCACCAGCCCAGCTGGAAGAGACGACCGCCAAACATGAGAAAGCCCAGTTTATCGGCATCCTTGACGCCCTCGAGCTCCGGCGCACTTGCTACGTACTTGCTGCCCTCGGGAATGGGCGTGGAGGCAAGCGCCTTGAGCACGGGCGACGTAAGCTCGGACGGAACGTTATCCCAAACGTTGCCATAGGACTTGAACTCGAGATCGTTGACAGTGTAGATATGCATGTTCGCTCCTGTTCGTTTATGTGACAGTATGAACATTCTAGAACAAACATGAGCGATTTTGAACGCTCGTCCCGACCACTCAACAAAAAGGCGCCCCCGCATAAGCGAAGGCGCCCGTTGCGCACGTCTTGAGCGGCAAAGCCCTTACGCCTGCTGATAGTGCAAGTGCTTCTCATCGATATCGGCCAGGTCGCGGTCGAGGTAACGGCGCGCGAGCCAGTTTGCCATGGGGAGATTCTGATCCAGGTAGTTACCGCACTCCTCGGGAGCGGCACCGGGGACATCGCCCTCAAAGTCGGCGACAAACTCAAACAGCTCGCGCACGAGCGGCAAGATCTCCTCGCTCGTCAGCTCACCAAAGACAACCAGGTAAAAGCCCGTGCGACAGCCCATGGGACCAAAGTAGACAATGCGGCTCGACCATTCGGCATGGTTGCGAAGAAACGTCGCACCCAGGTGCTCGATGGTGTGGCACTCGGCCGTGTTCATGACCGGCTCCTTGTTGGGTGTGGTCAGGCGCAGATCAAAAGTAGTGACGGCGGCACCGGTCGCCGGATCGCGGTCGATGCGGCTCACATACACGCCGGGCTCGAGCAGCAGATGGTCAACGGAAAAGCTCGCGATACGCTCCATGGCAGATCCTCTCGGTAGTCAAATTGGGACAGGGCTCTTTTAGCTGGTTCGAATGGTCGCACCAATCATACCAGTCAAAAAAGCCCCATCCCAAATGAGCTGTCTGGACGCCGCGCAGCCGCCTAGGCCGTGTACGAGATAGTCGCGGCTACCGCGTGGCGCCAGCCGGCGATCTTTTTAGCGCGCTCGTCGGCGGGCATCGACGGCTCCACGATGCCGCGGGCGCCGTAGACGTCGACGACACCGCGCGTGTACATGCCCAGCGCAATGCCGCAGGCCCAGGCCGCGCCCAGGCCGCTCATCTCGTCATTGCTCGCGATGCGGATGGGCGAGCCAACCAAGTCGCTCTCAAACTGCATCAGGTACGCGTCGCGCGTGGGACCGCCGTCAACGCGAAGCTCGGCAAGTGCCGCGCCAGAATCCTCGACCATTGCGTCAATTACGTCAAAGATTTGATAGGCAATCGATTCGTCTGCAGCTTTTACGAACTCCGCGCGACCCGTGGTACGCGTCATGCCAAATACGCAGCCCTCGGCGTCACTCGCCCAGTGCGGCGCGCCCAAACCGGTAAACGCCGGCACAAAGTAGACGCGGCTCGCCGGATTGGCAGCGTAGCACAGGTCGGTAACTTCCTCGGGGTTATTGATGAGCTCCAGATCGTCGCGCAGCCACGTCTTGACAGCACCGGCGTAGCTCACGTTGCCCTCGAGCACGTACTCGGTCACGCCGTCCATGCGCCATGCGAGCGAGCTCGAAAGCCCGTGCGAGCTGGCAACGAACCCGTCACCGACGTTCATCATGACCGAGCTGCCGGTGCCATAGGTCGCCTTGGCCATACCGCGGCTGTGGCAGCCCTGCGCGAACAAGGCCGCGTGGCTGTCGCCCAGCACGCCGTGAATGGGCACGGGTGCCGGCAAAAAGCCGCCCAGGTCCGTCGTGCCGAACAGGCCATCGGAATCGGTCACCTGCGGCAGGCAGGCCACGTCAACGCCAAAGGCCTCGCACACCGGCTCGCTCCAGCAGCCACGGCGCAGGTCAAAGAGCTGCGTGCGGCTGGCGTTGGACCAGTCGCAGCGGAACTCCGCGCCGCCCGTGAGCGTCCAGACCACCCAGGCATCAATGGTGCCCAGACACAGCTCGCCTGCCGCGGCAGCCTCGGCAGCAGCGGGAACGTTCGCGAGGATCCAGGCCATCTTGCCCGCCGGATAGTAGGGCGAGAGCACCAGGCCCGTCGTGTCGCGCACCAGCTCGGCCACACCCTCGCGCGCGGCCAGCTTGTCGCACAGCCCGCGGGCGCGGGCGCACTGCCACACCACGGCGTCGCACAGCGGCTCGCCCGTCATGCGGTTCCAGGCAACGGTGGTCTCGCGCTGGTTGGAGATGCCGATGCCGGCGATGTCGGCCGGGTCGACCCCGGTCTCCTCCACCACGGCACGCGCCACGGCCAGCACATTGGCGGCAATCTCGACCGGATCATGGCTCACCCAGCCGGCCTCGTTGACAATCTGGCGATGCGAGCGATCGGCACGATGAATCAGATGGCCGCCCTCGTCTACCAGCAGCGCCTTGGTGCCCTGCGTGGATTGATCGATTCCGATGATGTATTTGCTCATGTACTCTCCCATTCCTTCCGTCAAATCGAAGACGACCTGACGGACAAGGAGCGAGCGGCCGTCAAGTGCCGCAGATTGCCGTGAAAGAGGAGCGCCGCGTACTCTGTGTACGCAAGCGACGGTTTGAACGGCAAGGTGCGGTGCTTGGCGGCCGCGCAGCGTCTGTTTCTACTAGTTGCCGAGGAACTCGGCAACGGTCTTGGCAATTCCGGCACCCGTCAGACCGTAGTGTGCAAAGACCTCGGGGCTCGTGCCGGTGATGACCGGCGCGTCGGGCAGGGAGAGACACTTGACCGGACGCGGGCAATGCTCGCCCACCACCTGCGCGACCATAGAGCCCAGGCCGCCGAAGGGGCTGTGCTCCTCGACGGTCACGACGGCACGCGTGGCGCCGGCGGCCTCAATCACGGCCTCGGCGTCGAGCGGCTTGACGCAATACATGTCGAGCACCGTTGCCGAGATGCCCTGCTCGGCCAGCAGGTCGGCAGCGTCCACGGCATGACGGACCATCTCACCGGTGGCGACAAGCGTCACATCGGTGCCGCGGCGCACCCAGGTGGCGCGATCCATCTGGAACGGGCACTCGTCCTCGGCGTACACGTCCTCGACCGGGTTGCGGCCCACGCGGATGTAGGCCGGCTTGTTGTCGGCGACCAGGGCCCGCACGAGCTCGGCGGTCTGGAAGCGGTCGCTCGGCAGATACACGCGCATGTTGGGAATCGCGCTCATGGCCGCGATATCCTGCGCGGAGTGATGGCTCATGCCCAAGGCGCCGTAGGACACGCCGCCCGAAATGCCGATGAGCTTGACGTTGGTGTTGGAGTACGAGACGTCGACCTTGCACTGCTCATACGAGCGCGTGGTCACAAAGGACGCCGGCGAGGCGGCCCAGGCCTTCTTGCCGCACGAAGCCATGCCGGCGGCGATGCTCACCAGGTCCTGCTCGGCGATGCCGACCTCAATGGACTGCTGGGGATACTGGTCAAAGAACGGCGTGAGCGATGCAGAGCCGCGGGAGTCGGAACACAGGACGACGATGTCCTTGTCAGTTGCGGCGGCCTCGAGCAGCGTGTCGCAGATAACCTTGCGGTTGGCGATCTTGTTAGCCATTGATAGCCTCCTTATGGGCAGCGAAATCGGCAATAATCTGGGCATATTCCTCATCGTTGGGCAGGTGATGATGCCAGGCGGCCTTGTCCTCCATAACCGGCGAGCCGTAGCCCTTCACCGTGTTGAGGATGATGACCGTGGGCTTACCCTTGGTCTCGGCGGCCAGCGTCAGCGCGGCGTCGATGGCCTGGACGTCGTTGCCCGGAATGGACAGCACATTCCAACCGAAGGCGGCCCAGCGCTCCTCCTGCGAATCCTGCTTCATGACGTCCTCGGTGCTACCGCTGATCTGCAGGCGGTTGCGGTCCACGAGCGCGCACAGGTTATCGAGCTGGTAGTTGCCACCGCTCATGGCGCCCTCCCAGACCGAGCCCTCGGCAAGCTCGCCGTCGCCCATGATGGTATAGACGCGGTAGTCGCGGCCGTCCATCTTGCCGGCAAGCGCCATGCCCACGGCCACGGGCAGACCGTGACCCAGCGAGCCCGAGTTCATCTCGATGCCCTTGAGCTTGTTGTTGGGGTGACCGATGTAGGGGCTGCCGAACTTGGAGAAGCGGGCCTTGACGTCATCGAGATCCAGATAGCCCTCGTGGCAGAGCACCGCATAGTAGGCCTCCATTGCGTGGCCCTTGGAGAGCACGAAGCGGTCGCGGTTGGGATCGTCGACGGTCTCGGGCGAAATGTTGAGATGGTTGGCGTAGAGGGTCATGAGGGCATCGATCACCGACATGTCGCCGCCGATATGGCCGCCGGCGCCAGCCATGATGATATCGACGCAATCGCGGCGAAGGTCCCAACGCAGGGATTCAAGCTCTTCGATAGTTGCCATTTCTACTCTCCTCGCAGGTAGGCTTTGACGTCTTCTTCAATCGGGTCGTATAAGTCGGGGGCAATGCCGATGTACTTGCACGCCTCGTAGAGCACCGGCACCACGTTGGCATGAATGGCGACGCAGTGGTGGATGTAGGGACCCTCAACGATCTTGGCCTCGAGGCGCTTGATGTTGTCGACCTCGACCCACAGATAGGTGCCCATGCCGGCCGGGCCGTCGATGCCGCGGGCGTTGCCCAGCAGCAGCGAGTACTCGCCGTTGTCGCCGTCAAAGCGGGCAAGGGTGAGGTCGCCGTGCTTGGCCTCGGCCGTCAGCGCGCCGGGGTGATCGAAAGCCAGCGGGTAGGTGAGCTTGGGCTTGACGGCCGCGCAGCTGCAGGGCCAGGGGCCGCAATGCTGCAGCAGCTCGCCGTTCTCGTTATCGGGATGACGCACGGTCCAGTCGGCGAACATGCCGCGATGACGGCCCAGGTCGGCGGCCTCGACCATCAGCGCGGTGATGGCACCGTGGATATCGGTCTCGCATACGATAGGAATGCCCATCTCGTTGAGGATGGCGTTGGCAGCACAGGGCATAATGCCCAGCTCGTCCTGCAGAGCGTTCCAGCACTGAATGGCACCGGCGTTGCAGCCGTACTTCTCGACCAGGCACTTCATGGCGATGGCAAGACCGGCGACCGCGGGAACCTTGTCCTCGGGGATGCAGATCTCAAAGCTGTCGTTGATGTGGGCAAGCATGGCGGCCATGGCCTGCTCGTCGGCCTGGGCGTCGCGCACAGCCTGGACAAGCTCGGTCATGGGGATAGGCGAAAGCTGGATGTTGAACTTCTCGAGCAGCTCACCCTCGTTGCACATGGTCGACCAGAAGTCGAACGGACGGGTGGCCATCTGCAGGATGCGGGTGTGCTTGAAGGTCTTGACCACGTTGCACACGGCCAAGAAGTCCCAAACGCCGCGCTCGAACTCGGGATCGGTCAGGCGGCAGTTGGTCATGTAGGTGAAGGGAACCTGGAAGCGGCGCAGGACCTTGCCGGTGGCGAACAGGCCGCACTGGCTATCGCGCAGGCGTGTGCCGTCGGGCTCGGGGCGCTCGTCGCGCGGACCCCACAGCAGTACGGGTAGACCGAGCTCGCGGGCAAGGCGAGCGCAAACGTACTCGGTGCCAAAGTTGGCGTGGCACAGCATAATGCCATCGACGCCCTCGGCGCGGAACTTCTTCACGATAGGCTCGATATGGCTGTCGTCGAACAGCAGGCCCTCGTCATTGATGTCGTCGATATCCACGATGTCGACGCCGATCTCGCGCAGGCGATCAGCCGTCAGGCCACGATACTTGATTGCGTCCGGCGCGCTAAAGATACTGCGGCGCGTGGGCACAAAGCCGAGCTTGATCTTGTCCATGTACGTCCTCCCCTAATCACATGTTCAGTAAACAGACGCATGTTTCGTTTTGTTCTGTTTACTAAATGTTTTACTCTACTGTTTAGTAGTTTAACGCGAAATACCCGTAGACGGTAGAGAAATCAGCCTAAACGGTATGTAAACAAACTGAACATACAAGGGCATCAAAAAGAGGGCCCCGAAGGACCCTCTCTTAGTAGCGTTATGTATGGCTGCCTTAGCGAGCTTTGCCTCCCTACGGCCTAGCGTTGCCTTTGCCTAGATTTCGCGCACGCTTTGGCGCTCGACAAAATAGGTCGACACGGCCGTCTTGCAGGTATAGCTCTTGGGATTGCGGATGTTGCCCACCAGGCGGCGCACCGCGATCTCGCCCACCTCGTGCTTGGGAACGTGCACCGTGGTGAGCGGCGGATTGGAGAAGGCGCCCAAAGACAGATCGTCAAAGCCGATGATTGAGACATCCTCGGGGACACGTATGCCGTGCTCGTTCAGCGCGCGCATGGCGCCTACGGCGAGCACGTCGTTTTCGGCAAAGAAAGCCGTCGGCAGGTCGTCGCGCGAGACGCTGTCGAGCCATGCGCCCATGTCGCGATAAGCACCTTCGAGCGTGGTGCCCAGTGTGACGCGCCATGTCGGGTTGGCCTCAAGGTCCGCATCCTCAAGCGCTTGGCGATAGCCGCGCTCGCGATCCTTAAAGTTGCGGATGCGAAGGTCGCCTGCCAGATAGCCGATTTGCTTGTGACCCTTCTCGATAAGGTAGTCCACGGCGCGCAGCACCGAGTCGGTGTTGGCAATGACTACGGCATCGAAGTACTGACGATCGCTCCAGCCATCGAGCACGATCAAGTGGGCGGCAGCGTTGGCGAACAAGGCATAGTCTTCCTCACCCAGCTCGGTACCCATCAGCACGATAGCGGCGGATGGATCGGCGATCAGGCCCTCGACCTGCGGACGCACGGCGTCCAAGTCGCTAAAGTCGAGCGAGACAAAGCTCGTGCTCATACCGTGACGACGCGCCTGGCGTTCCACGCCCTCAATAACCGCGGGATGAAAGGTGCTCTCGTCCAGAATGGCGCCCGTCTTGCGCGCAAGCACGAACTGAATGCTCTCGAGCTGCGTCGACTGCTGATAGCCCAGCGACTGTGCGCACTCCAGGATGACCTTGGCGGTCTCCTCACTCACGCTGCGCTTGCGGTTGAGCGCGTTGGACACGGTCGCAGGCGAAAAACCGGTGATGCGGCTGATCTCGCGAACACTTGCTTTGGCCATTGTTCCCCCTAGCAACGGCCGTGGCGGAGCATCGCAACTCGATGGCTCGGCAAATAAACGACCGCAAATTCAATCTAAACAGAATAGTAAATGTTTAATAGCTAGTTTAGCCTGTTGTCAAGCGAAGTGGCACGACTATTCCCCCAACGGGCGCATTTGTCCATCTTAACGTTATTACGCAAGGTCTTCGCCATTGCTTGCTATTACGCGTCGGTACCATTCGAAGCTTTTCTTTTTACGTCTCTCAAACGAGCCCGCACCGCTATCGTCTCGATCGACATAGATAAACCCGTAGCGCTTACGCATCTGTCCTGTGGCGACCGAAACCAAATCGATCGGGCCCCAACAGGTATATCCCATGAGTTCCACCCCGTCGAGCTCGACGGTCTCCCTCATCGCCTCGATGTGGGCCCGCAGGTATTCAACTCGATAGTCGTCTTCTATTTCACCCGAATCTTCCGGCACATCAGGAGCACCCAAACCGTTTTCGACGATGAACAGCGGCTTTTGATAGCGATCCCAGATTTCATTCATGGTGACGCGCAGCCCTTTGGGGTCGATAAACCTCCCCCAAGGCTCCTGTTTTAGATACGGATTAGGCGCCGAGCGAAGAAGGTTCGAATCGAACTGACCTTCCGCATGCGCTTTTGCGACGCGCGTCGAGTAATACGAAAACGAGACGAAATCGACCAGGTTCGCAGCCAGTACTTCGCGGTCATCATCCCGATAGGGCACCTCAAAACCATGGCGGGCGTATTCCTTGAGAACATAGCTCGGGTACGCACCGCGCACCTGGACGTCGGTAAACATGTAATGGCTGCGATTCTCAGCCTGCGCAGCCAGCACATCGTCCGGATCACATGTAGCCGGATAGAAGACACCTGCGTTGAGCATGCAACCGATCTTCGCCCCAAGGCACAGTTCATGACACGCCCCGACCGCACGGGCGCTCGCAACCAATACATGGTGCACGGCCGTGTGAACCGTTGCATAGCGATTCTCCCCTTGCTCGAAGATGATCCCCGCCGCCATAAAGCACGCCTGCGTCATGATGTTGATCTCGTTAAAGGTCAGCCAATAATTGACCAATCCCCGATAGCGCTCGAACACGGTACGCGAATATCGCTCGAACAGGTCGACCAACCTGCGATCGCGCCATCCGCCATACGCATCGACGAGATACATGGGGACATCATAGTGGTTGAGCGTCACCAAAGGCTCAATGTCATGCGCGCGACACGTCCTAAAAACATCCTCGTAAAAGGCAAGGCCTTCTTCATTGGGCTCGGCTTCGTCTCCTTTGGGAAAAATGCGGCTCCAGGCGATTGATAAGCGCAGGCATTTAAAACCCATCTGGGCAAACAGTTCAATATCCTGCTTGTACCTATGGTAAAAATCAATGCCCTTGCGAGCGGGATAGAAGCTGTCGGGTGCCAACGCACGCGGATCAAGGTCTCCCCGCATGACGTCCATGCGTTGATCGCCAAACGGCAGCATGTCGGAATTGGCTAAACCGCGACCGCCTTCGTTCCATCCTCCCTCGCACTGGTTTGCAGCCAGAGCCCCGCCCCATAAAAAATCTTCTCTAAACATTATGGTGTCGTCCTTTCTATCAAATTCCCGGCCCACACTGTCGAACGCAACGGACTCGGCAAGTGCCGCGCAACAGCACAGTACCGTTGCGCGGCCAAGGGGTCGGACCGCGCAACGGCTGGGGAGCATATTTGTGTAGTAGCCTCTTATGCCTCGACGGATTCAACGGCCTCAGAATCGCCGCTCTTGGACTTCAACGGCATCTTCTCCTGTCCTTCAAATCCAAAAATCATCGCCAACGCAAACGTCACGGCACCGCCAGCAAGACACCCGATGGTGCCAGGGATGATATCCTGAGCAAACATGAGCACGTTCATCCATGGGAAACCAACGCCAGTGAAGATATAGACGTTGGCATGAAGAAGGCTTACCAGCAGACCACCGACAGCACCACCAATCATGTTCCAGGCAAGAGCCTTCTTGTCGCGAAACAGGATGCCGTAGATGATGGGCTCACTCACGCGACCGAAGGCATAGGTGATGAACAAGTTCCAGCCCGTGGCTCGACTCTCCTTGTCCTTAGCGCGCAGGCCATAGGCGAGCGCGATGGCAAGCGTGGTGTAGGCTACAACCGCGGTGCCGGGGTATAAGATGGCGTCGTAACCGTTCTGGAGCGCGGCGGGCAATATGGCGGTATAGATCGGCACGTGCATGCCGGTGGCGATGATCAGATTCCAGAATGCGCCGATAACCGCGGTCGCAGCGGGACCGGCAACAGAGGCGAGCCAAATGATGAAATCGGCCACAAGGCCCATGACAAATTGGACGGCAGGGCCGCAGAGGCACAGCGCGACCGGCAACATCACGAGCACCGTACCCACGGGTACGATCAGGATGCGCAACATATCAGGCGAGATCTTCTTAAAGAAGCGCTCAACATAGGACTGGGCCCAGGTGATCAAGATGACCGGAAGAACAGCCTGGGTGTAGTTGACGAGCTGCATGGGGATGCCGAAGACGCTGAAAGGCTTTCCGTCCTCAACAATAGCGAGCATGTCGGGATAAATCATCACAACAGCGATGAGCAGTGCCAGCACAGGACTCGTTTTGAACTTCTTAGCCGAGCTATAGGCGGCAAACACCGGGAAGTAGTAATACGCCGCATCGCCCACCAGGGAAAGGATCCGATACAGGTCGCTCGTTTCGGACATAAAACCGGCGCCTTCGGGCCCAAACAGAATAACGAGCATCTTGAAGATACCGGCGACACAAAAGATCGGAAGGATCGGGGTGATAGCGCCGCTCACGGCATCGAGCAGCTGATTGAAGAGGTGCTTGGGCGCCAAGCGCTCCTTCCAGCTAAGCTGAGGGCCATCGAGTTCCTCGTCAATCGATACCGTGACCTCGAATCCGCCCTGCTTACAAACCTCGTCGTAGACCTTGTCGACCGTGGGCCCGACCACCAGCTGCACCTGCCCTCCGGCGTGCACGACGCTGATGATAGACGAGATGTCCTCAAGCTTCTCATCATTCGAGAGGCTTTCATCCTTGAGGTTGAAGCGCAGGCGCGTCATGCAATGCGTAACCGAAGCCACGTTTTCCGCCCCGCCCACAGTGGAGAGAATCTGCTCTGCCACCTTTTTGTAATTTGCCATCATTGGCTCCTTTGCACAATCTTGGCTTACTGTTCGAATCGGCAAAGGTCATGCCCCGAATGGCTACGGGTTACAATCCTTTTTTGGAGATGATCCGGTTGAGATGGATCATCAGATAGAGTTCCTCCTCCTCGGAGAGCGTGGCGTCCCACGTTTCACGACAATAGGAACCGATATGCTTCACGCACTCTGCCAAC
This sequence comes from uncultured Collinsella sp., assembly GCA_902496845.1. Lineage (GTDB taxonomy): Bacteria > Actinomycetota > Coriobacteriia > Coriobacteriales > Coriobacteriaceae > Collinsella. Next base: position 26,967 of record CABVCJ010000003.1, on the reverse strand, counting down.
TGCGGAAACTCCTCACGAAAGTTCTTGTACATCTGCATGTTGGCGCTGTTCAGCGACTCGCCGGCTTGAATGCGCTTGAACAGGTACCGCAGATGCGTGGCGAAGCGGGTGAAATCAAAGGAATCGCGGTCGACAATAATGCGGAAATCGCTTTCGAGAATCTCGATAACGTCCTCGAGCATATCGTCGAACTGCTTTGCGGGCTCGGCCGTGGCTTTGACGGCTTCAACAACCCGTGCGTTCACGAGATTCATCGCAATACTGGCAATCTCATCCTTGGGAAGCCGCTCTCCGAGCTCCTTCTCGAGTCGCATGACGATAAACTGGGCAGCCTTGTATTCCTTCGGATACGTCTCCCGCACTTCATAGGCAAGAGGCATCGCGATGCGGACCCCCTTTTGGGCTCGCGCAACGGCAAACGACAGGTGATCAGCCATGAACAGCGTCGCATTGGTCGAGAGGTCGTAGGGCAGTTCGTTGGCAACGATGTCCATAACTTTCGCCGCAAACATCACGATATCCGAGGGAAGATCCCTCATGACATCTTGTCCTTTAGGATCAATGTCGTAAAACGTATGCTCGATTTTAGAAAGAGGGAGCTCTCGAGGAAAATCTCCGCCGAAACCGACGCCCCTGCCCATGGCGATGACATCTCGCCCCTGTCCGTCACGGCAAAGAACCGCGTTGTTGTTAAGCTTTTTAATTGCAAGCATGGTGAACCTCCTTTCAAGAACACTCACAGAAAAAGGCATGATAGCCAATAGCAGTGCTATTGCGGTCATGCCTTACGTAACAATCCGTGTTGTATTGCTCTTGGGCATGCCTCCACACAGGAGTAACAATCCAAGATGCAGAATGCATTATAGCGCTCTCCCCGCCCCGGGGACTATCGGGCTGGCGAACGGTAGATGTCGGCCCGCCAGCGGCCACATCGAGCAGATGGGCGTGCTTCGATCCCGAGCCTAGCCTAGGATGCGGGCCATGCGCGCCTTGAACTCGGACAGAAAGCGCGGGGCGTCCACGGTGAGTGCCACAAGCGCGCTCTTGTCGGGGTCGGACAGGCGATGCTCGTCGCAGATAGTGCGGCCGCGATACTCGCCGAGCAGGTCGACGCGCAAGTTGCAACCAAGTGCGCCCACGAGCGTGGGATCAATCGCCACGGCAACGGCAAGCGGATCGTGCAGCGCGCAGCCGCCCAGGTAAGGGGCGTTCATCTCGTACGAGCCAATGTAGTGCTCGACCATACTCGCAAATGCGCAGCCCGCCATGGTGCCCGAGCCCGTCCAACCGGCAATGTCGCGGCGCGTCAGCACCACGCGATGCGTCACGTCAAGACCAACCATGGTGAGTTTGCGGCCCGAGCGCAGCACGGCGTCAGCGGCCTCGGGGTCGCTCGCCATGTTGGCCTCGGCACCGGCGCTCACGTTGCCGGGCACGGTCAGGGCGCCACCCATCACCACCACGCGGCCGATAGACATCATCGCCGCCGCGTCGCGCTCAAGGGCGAGCGCCAGGTTGGAGAGCGGACCGGTCGCCACATAGACCAAGTCGGGACCATAGGTACGCGCGGCATCAATCAGGTAATCGACCGCCGCATTGCCATCGGCCGACGTCGCGCCCACCGGCTCGTACGGCGAGGCGGGCACGCTTGCGCCGCCGATGCCGTTCTTGCCGTGGATAAGCGTGGTGGACGCCGGCGGCGTGTAGGGTTCGGTCGCCTTCACGGGACGATCGGCGCCCAGGTACACCGGCACCTCGGGACGACCCAACAGGTCGAGCACCGCCAAGCAGTTATGCGCCGACTGGTCGACGCGCACGTTGCCAAAGCACGTGGTAATGCCGACGAGCTCCACCTCGGGGCTCGCAATGGCATAGGCAAGCGCCATCGCATCGTCCACACCCATATCCAGATCAAGGATCAGCTTCTTGATTGCCATTGTTCTACTCCGCTTCTCCGTCTTGTACTAAATCGTCTAAATCAAATACGCGCTCAACTTCGGCACGCGTGGGAATCGACTGCTGCGCGCCCAAACGCGACACCGTTACCGCCGAGGCGCGTGCGCCCGTCGCCATGCACTCAAAGAGCGGCAGCCCCTCCAGACGAGCCGCAGCAAGCGCACCGATAAATGTATCGCCCGCGGCCGTCGTATCGACCACCGCACTCGAAAGCGCCGGCATGCGCAGCAGCTCGCCGTCATCGCCAAGCGTAACCGACCCGGCGCCGCCCAACGTGATGACCGCAGCTCCGGCACCCTTGGCGAGCAGGGCATTGAGCGCCGCGACGCAGCTCGCATCATCCGCGGGCAAGATGCCCGTCAGCACCTGGCACTCAGTCTCGTTGGGACAGACCAGGTCGACTGCAGACCAGACCTCCGCAGGCAACTCACAGGCAGGCGCTGGATTAAAGACCGTATAGAACCCCAGCTCGTGAGCGCAAACAAGCGCCTCGGCAGTCGCCGCAAGGTCACATTCGCCCTGGGCGATAAAGACGCTTCCGGCAGCCGGGGCAATCTCGCTGGCGTCGCCGTCGAGCTCATCGGCCACCAGACGTCTCAGCGCGCGAGCAACGTCCTCGCCCGCAAGCGCATGATTGGCGCCCGGCGACAGCACGATGCGGTTGTCGCCCTCACAGCGAATGATGGTCGCCGTTCCCGTCTCCACATCATCGCGACGCGCCACAAAGTCACAGTCCACGCCAGCATCTTGGAGCCCCGCCACGAGCGACGTGCCAAACGCATCGCGCCCGACCGCGCCGATCATGCACGTGCGCGCGCCCATGCGTGCAGCTGCCACGGCCTGGTTGGCGCCCTTACCGCCGGCATTGCCGATAAATCCGCTGCCGCCGACGGTCTCGCCCGCACGCGGCATGCGCTCGCACGCCACCGAAAGGTCCATGTTCATGCTGCCGAACACCGCAACGATGCCGCAATCTGCCATGGGAACCTCCTCGTCCGCGAGCTCTGCACCCGCTGTTGGCCGTCAATCGTGCGCTCTCGCGCCTCTATAACTTTAGTTCACTTTGATGTGAACGCGCGCTTGAGCTTGCACCGGCAGCAAGCATTCACAGGAGCAGGCGGCTACAATGAAGGCGTGCTGATTATTCTCGTCATTGGATGAAGTTTTATGGAACAATTCCCGCGATCGAGCTCACGCAGCTCACGCCACGCGAGCGATCAACGAGCGCCGCACGAACGTTCGCGCGCTAACCGACAAGCCACCGAGCCGCGCCGCGCCGCAGACTCTCATCGCGTGCCCGCCAACAAGGGTGACCGCACCAACAGCGCCGCAAAAGAACAGGCGCCCACGCGCCCCAAATCTCGCTATATCCCCGCCCTCGACGGCCTGCGCACGCTTGCTGTCGTCGCAGTGGTGCTCTATCACCTCAACCTCACGTGGGCTCAGGGCGGCCTGCTCGGCGTCACGATCTTCTTTGTGCTTTCGGGCTATCTGATCACGCGCTTGCTGCTCAACGAAGTCGCTAAGACCGGCCGCATCGACCTCAAGAGCTTCTGGATTCGCCGCATCCGTCGCCTGGTCCCCGCCGTGGTAACGGTAGTGTTCGTGACCTGCGCGCTGTGCACCATCTTTAACCACGTGATGCTCACCAAGATGCGCCCCGACATCCTGCCGTCGCTGTTGTTCTTCAACAACTGGTGGCAGATTGCCCAAAACGTCTCGTACTTCAATGCTCTGGGCGACCCCTCGCCGCTCACGCACTTTTGGTCGCTTGCCATCGAGGAACAGTTCTACCTGATTTGGCCGCCACTGCTGTTTGCCATGGTATCCATGCATGTGAGCAAGCCCAACACGCGCCGCGTGGTTCTGGGCCTTGCCGCGGCATCCGCCCTCGCCATGATGGTGCTTTACAACCCTGCCGCCGACCCCAGCCGCGTGTACTACGGCACCGACACCCGCGTGTTCTCGCTGCTGCTGGGTGCCTGGATGGCCTTTATCCCCGATCGCGACCTGGCGCTGGTGCGTCTCGCTCATCGTTTGGGACTCAATCGCCTGGCTGGCGCCGCCAAGCATGGCAAGAACGCCGAGGACAAGCCTGGCAAGAAGGTCGACGAATCAGCCGATACCACCCCGGCACAGCCGAGCGCCCTCGTGCGCTTTTGGTCCTCGCCCGCATCCATCGATGTATTGGGCGTCGTGGGTCTGGTTGGCCTTGCCGCCATGGTCGCGCTCACCAACGGCTACACCGCGTTTCAGTATCGCGGCGGCACGCTGTTATGCTCCATCCTCACGCTCATGGTCATCGCGGCCTGCGTGCAGCCCCAGGGAATGGTTGCCCGCGCGCTGTCCGCCGAGCCGCTCGTGTGGGTTGGCAAGCGCTCGTACAGTATCTATCTGTGGCACTATCCACTGCTGCTGCTTATGAACCCGGTCGCTAACATCAGCGATACGCCCTGGTGGCAGTACATCTTGCAGGTACTTGTGGTGGTCGCCGTAGCCGAGTGCTCCTATCGCTTTATCGAAACACCGTTTAGGAAGGGCGCCTTCGGCCGCACCGTCGCCGAATTCCGCGATGGCACCACCACGCCCGCCAACTGGGCACGCGCGCACGTCCCTGTCTGCGCAGCCTGCACTGTCGTGTTGGTCGTTGCACTGGGCGGCCTGATCTTTGTGCCCGACACGTCCGCGCTGAGCGGCGAGGGCGCAGAAGTTCTGAACAAGGAAGCCAAAAACACCGCGCCCACCGACCAGCAGGCGGCCGACGACACCGACAAGGACAACGACGGCTTCCCCGATGGCTCCTACGACCTGTTGATGATCGGTGACTCCGTGTCGCTGCGCGCCGTTGATTCCTTTGACGGTGTGTTCCCGCACAGTCATATCGATGCCGAAAAGGGCCGCCAGTTTGATGCGGGCCGCGCGACATTTGAGGGCTATATCCAGCAGAACCTTGCCGGCAAGATCGTGGTCTTTGCCCTGGGCACCAACGGTTTGGTAACGGACGCCCAGGTCGACGCGATCATGGCCGACGCCGGCGAGCAGCGTATTGTCGTATTTGTAAACACGCGTAGCCCGCAGCCGTGGGTCGGGTCCACGAACCAGGCCATCGCCAACGCCGCCACGCGCTACAAGAATGTACGCGTTATCGACTGGTACGGATATAGTGCCAACCGCAATGATCTGTTCGATGGCGATGGCACGCACCTCTCGAACGCGGGTGTGACCGAGTACCTTAAGCTCATCCACGATGCCGTCAAGAAGGACCTGCCCGTGCATCCCGAGGATCACGTTAACGATCCGCAGCCGGCGGCTGTCAAATCCGCTGCCGATGCACTCGTCAGCGCCCTCGCCTACAAACCGCACAAGCTAGGCACCGACAAGTAACGCGCAGCCAAATCTGCTTCCACCCGCAGCAAACAACCCAAAATCGCTCTTTTCGAGCCGACCCCGAGAGGCCGTGGGCAAAAAACAGGCCGCAGCCCATGGCGGCGACCTGTTTAGAGTCCAAAAGAAGCGCTACGCGCTGTAGCCCATCGCTTGCAGCACAAACATGACGACCGTCAGCACCGTAATCACACCGATAGTCGCCCACGTGAGCACATTCCACACGCGGCCGTTGCGATTGGCGCCCATAATGTGTCGATCAGCGGCAATAAGCACCTGGAACACCAGAACCACAGGCAAAAGCACGCCGTTGATGACCTGCGAGGTCATCATAATCTGGAACAGGTCAACGCCGGGCATGAGCACCAGCATGGCAGAGATGCCAATGATGGCCGTAATAATGCCGCGATAGACCGGGGCCTCGTCCCAGCTGCGATCGGCACCGCGCTCCCAGCCAAATGCCTCGCAGATAGCGCTGGACGTAACGCCCGGCAGCACGCAGGCGGCCAAGAAGCTCGCCGCGACCAGGCCCGAGGCAAACAGCACCGTGGACCACTGGCCCGCGATGGGCTCCAATGCGCGGGCGGCGTCGGCAGCATCGCTGATCTGAATGCCCGCGGGGAACAGTACCGTACCGGTCGTTATGATAATAAAGCCGGCAATGACATCGGCGGCAATCGAGCCGCTCACGGTGTCGATACGCTGCAGCACGATATCGTCCTCGCCCGCATTCTTATCGACCACGTTGTTCTGCGCCAAGAAGATCATCCACGGCGCGATGGTGGTGCCGATCGTTGCGACCACAAGCGACACGTAACTGGGGTCGTTTTGGATGTTGGGCACAACCAGGTCGACCGCCACCTCGCCCCAGCTGGGACCAGCCATAAATGCAGCGACGATGTAGGTCACAAACACGCAGCTCACCAGCAGCAGAATCTTCTCGATGCGCTGGAAGCTGCCCGACATGGTAAGCATCCAAACCAGCAGCGCCACCAGCGGCACCGAGATGCTCGCCGGCACGCCAAAGAGGGCAAGGCCGCTCGCGATACCCGCAAACTCCGAGATGGTCACGGCCGTGTTGGCGATCAGCAGCGCCGCCATGGCCAGCACGCTCCTGCGCACGCCAAAGCGCTCGCGGATGAGCGACGCCAGGCCCTTGCCTGTGACGCAGCCACAACGCGCCGCAGTCTCCTGCGTCACGATGAGCAGCACGGTCATGACAGGAAGCATCCACAGCATCTTGTAGCCATAGCTGGCACCGGCGCTGGAATACGTGGCGATGCCGCCGGCGTCATTGCCCGAAAGCGCCGCCAGAAGGCCAGGGCCCATGGCGCCAAAGATGGCCGCGATGGTCAACTTTTGCTTGGTGCTCGCCTTTTGCTTCGTGTTTTGCACGCGACCACCTACCCCATGACCGACATGGTGAGCAGCACCGCGGCGATGCAGTACGCCACGCATGAGATCATGACGGCAATAACGTTCATGGCGGTACCCGACGTATTGAGGTCGTGCTCGTCACGCCAGAACAGCACCATCAGGTAAATCACGGCGCTCATGTTGCCAATCAGGCAGACGATGGCCGCAATGTTAAAGCAGCCGGTAAAGAGCTGCTCCTCAAACATGGGCGCGTCGGGGAATGCGGCGGTGCGCACCAGCTGGGCGCACAGGTAGGTCACGAGCGACAGGATTAGGCCCATGCCCGTGCTCTGGAAGAAGAACCCCAGATACGGCTTGGGCTCATCGTCATGGCCGTCGTACTCCAGGAAGTAGTTCTTGACGAACGACACCATACGCGAGGCAGCCAGCAACACGAGCGGCATGGCGCACATGGGGAACACCACCAGATGCGCAGAGCCCAGCGCCGTTCCCAGCACTGTTGCCATGATGCACGAGGCAATACCCCACACGACAACCCAGTACTGGCGATGCACAAACCAGCTGAGCACATTCGTCGAGTCGTCGGACGCGCTATCGCCCGAACCGACGCCTGCGATCTGCAGGTCCTCCTGGTGCTCCTCGGCGATAACGTCCATGGCGTCGTCAAAGGTCACGATACCCAAAATATGACGGTTCTCGTCGCAAACGGGGATGGCGACCAGGTCGTACTTGGTCATCTCGTCCGTTACGTCTTCCTGGTCATCGTCGGGCGACACATAAACCAGGTCGCGATAGGCCAGCTGGCCCAGCGTGGCATCGCGGTCGGCCACGATGAGCGTGCGCAGCGAAAGGACGCCGGTGAGCATGCCGCTCGGGTCCTCGGTATAGACGTAGTAGACGCTCTCGAAGTCCTCGTCGAGCTTGCGAATCGCCTCGATGGCGTCACCGACCGTCGCCGTGGCGGGCAGGGAGACAAACTCCGAGGTCATGATACGGCCGGCGGTGTTGTCCTCATAGCCCAGCAGGTTACGAATCGCCTTCTCCTCCTGAACGCCCATCAGGCGCAGAAGCTTCTCGGCCTTCTCGTAATCGAGCTCATCGATCAGGTCGGCGGCGTCGTCCGGGTCCATCATGGCCAGCATCGACGATGCGTCCGTATCGGACAGGCCCTCGAGCATCTCGGTCATAAGCTCGTCGTCGTCGAACTCCGAGATGGCCTCGGCGGCCTGGGCGGTGTCGAGCTGCGCGAACACCTGCGCACGCAGGCGCGGGTCGAGCTGCTCGATAATGTCGGCAATGTCGGCAGGGTGCAGCTCGCCGAGCGTCTTATGCGACACCGACAGCTGAATGTTTTTAGTCGAACGGTCGAGCAGGTCCATGTAGGACCAGGCGATGATGTCCTCGCCGAGCGGTTTGCCCAGGTGCTTCATAAAGCTCTCGACGACATGCTCGAGGGCGGGGCTGATCGCGCGCAGCAGACCACGGGCGCCAACTTCGGCACCCAGCAGACGCAGCTGATTTTCGCCCGACATGGAAAACTTGATGTCGTTGACGCGCACGACCTTCATGCCCTGCGTGTCGACAATCTGCTTGTTGAGCACGTCGCGCGCGAGCAAGAGTTCGGTCGGCTGCAGGTACGAAAAACGGATTTCGGTGGCCGGCGACTTAAGGTGTACGCCCGTCTCGTCGATACGGTCGACCCATTTGCGCCAGCTGATCATAAACGGCGTCTTGCCGGGTCCGCGGAACGCGAGCGACGTTACGTGCGGAAAAACTTCGCCGGTAGCAATGCCAAAATCGTTCACAACGCCGAGCTTTTCGCCATCGACGTCCAAGACCGGCAATTTGAGCATCTCACTCAGATAATTCACTGGTGCTCCCCATCATTATCCCTTCGAACTGCGGCCATGCCGGCACGCCGTCCGTGGACTTTTAGATATGTATACGCATGCGCGGGCGGCACGCCGCTCGGCGCTCACACCCCGTACATGCGCAAGAAGCACCTGCATGGGGTCATCGACTGTATGGTCGAGGTTTGGATTTCACCTGCAGCCTTTCTCTTGACCCTTGTTATCCGCAGTAACTATAGCATCAGCATCGCGCCGTGGCGCCAAATTTATGCTCCAAACATCGCAGGCATACCAAACGCTGACGCATCCGTGACATAATCATTGGGGACGTTCTTACATGACTAGTCTGTGGTGTCGTCATCTTCGGCGAGCTGGGGGAACACGGCGTTTTTGGGCATGGTGACCTTCGTCAGCGAGGTGAGCTTTTTGCTCAGCGATGTATCCGTCTTGACCAGATCGCTGAGCGTCACGATTTTGTAGCCGTCGGCAATAAGCCCGTCGATAATCTGCGGCAGCGCCTCGAGCGTCTGCTCGGCGCATTCATCGTTATCGGTCAGCAGCACAATGTTGCCCGGCGTCACCGAATCGAGCACCGTCGAGACCTGCTCGTCGGCACCGTTGAGCAGCCAGTCGCCCGAATCGATATTCCACGAGACCACAGCAGACACCAGGTCCATCGCATCAATCCAGTTTTGCTCGTCAAAGGCTGCGTAGGGAGCACGCAAAAGCATCGTCGACGTTCCGGTCGCGGACTTGATCGCCTCGGTACCCTTCGAAACCTGCTCGCGCACCGCATCGCGGTCCTGGCCCTTGAGCGATTCGTCGCTGTAACTGTTGGAGCCGACCTCGCAGCCGGCATCGACAATCGCCTTGGCCGTGGCGGGCGAGGCCTCGGCCGCATCGCCCGACAGGAAGAACGTCGCGGTGACGCCCTTTTCCTTGAGCACCTGCAAGATCTGCTTGGTCGCTCCGCTCGGGCCCTCATCAAACGTCAGCGCCACGTACTTTTCGTTGCCCTTGGGCGCCACGCTCGCGCACTCGACCACGCAATCGGTGGCGGGCACGACCTCGCCGCGGTCCTGCGTCTTGCCCGACTGCTCGCCGACCCACACCTCAGAGCGACCCTGGATACCCCACGTCTTAACGTACTCGATGGCACCCGTGCCCTCGACCTTGAGCTTGGGCTCGATAGCCGTCGCCTGGACCTCATGCTTCTCATACGTGTCGCGGCCGTCTTTGACCGTCACCTTCTCGCCGCCCGTAAGCTCGCGGCTTTTCCACTTGCCCTGTTTTATGCGCTTGCCGTCCACTTTTACCGACAGCTTTTCGCCGCCATGGCGAGTAAGCACGCTGTCGTCAACGGCCAGCAAGTCCCCGGCGTCGTAGGTATCGGTCAGCTCCTGGTCGTCGATGAGATTTTGCAGCGTAGAGCCGACGCGCACCGCAGTCTCCTGGCCGTTGAGGACGACATCCACGCTGCGGTTGACGTAGCCCACGACAGCAGCGATGAACAGCACGAGCGCGCAACCCACGGCGATGAGCGCATAGGGCAGGCGAGACGGACGGCGGGGCGTGCGTCCGTTGCCGATGCGAGCGCTGCGGTCGCTAAAGCCGCGGCTATGGTTGAGATACATCGCGCCGGGCTTACGGTGACGCTTGCGCTGACCGCTGGGCAGCTGCCCCAGATCGCGGCGCGCCGTCGGACGCGAGCCCGAGCGTCCGTGTGAATATGATCCGTTTTGGCGCATGTGCCCTCCCCCATAAACGCAGCAAGCCGGAGCAACAGGTCTCCGGCTTGCCTCCCATCAATTGGTACGTCGCTATTTGCTGGCTTTCGACGAGCGCCCGCTCGCCTTTTGATATTCGTCCTTAAAGGCCTTGAACATACCGCGCGTCTTGCCGAGCTGCTTGCCCAGCGCGCGACTGCCCTTGTCCACGGCGACCGAACCCTTGTCATCGAGCACCTTGGCGCCCTTCTTGACCTTATCGCCCACCACGACGCTTGCCTCGGCAGCCTTTGCAGCGGCACCGCCCGAATACCCGAGCGACTTGACTTCGTCCGAAACGATCATCGCGCCGTCCGCATAGCCGCGCAGCATCGTGGGCGGCATCTGCGTGTCGCCCACCAGCACACTCGAGGCAGTGCCAGTGGTCACATAGAACGTCTGCACGATGCCCGAACGCGGCTTGAACTCCACATCCGAGCAATAGCCCACGACATCGCCCGACTCCGTACGCACGTCCATGCCAACCCAGATAATGCAATCGTCCAGGTTGATGTCGAGGCGCTTGGCCGCAGCGGCATCGTAGGTGCCCTTGACGTCGTCAACCGCGATGGCGCCCTCGTAGACGCCAATGGCATCGAGCGCCACAAATCGGTCGGGGCGCTCGATCATGCCCGCGATATCGGACTGGCGCACCATAAAGCCCACCACGCGCGTACCGCCCGGGGTAAAGACCGGAAAGTGAATCTTGCCGAGCTTTTTAGGGCTGCGCGGCGTGCCGTCTTTTTTGGTGCGCTTATCCTCGGTAGGCTTGCGATAGATCTTGGCGCCGACAAAATCCCCGGCGCGCATTATGCCTCGGTCGAAGGCTCCGCGGCCTCGGCGTCGGCCTCGACGGCGTTTTCGACCACGACATCGGCGGCGGGCGTCACGTTACCGCCCGAGATGGCGTCGTTGAGCTGCTCACGCAGCTGGTCCATGCGCTCGCGGGCAAGGTCAACCTTGGCACGCAGGTCATCGGTCTTGGCGTCGACCATCGGGCCAAAATCGTTGACCGCGGCGCGGGCCTCCTCGGCACCGTGCTCGTAGGTGTCGCGCATGTTATCCCAGGCGTCGTTGGCGATATCGGCAGCCATGGCGCGGGTCTCGGCGCCCGAGCGCGGAGCCAGGGCAACGCCGATGATGGCGCCGGCGGCGGCGCCGAAAAGCGCACCCGAGATAAAGTTGAAAGTCTTACCCATGTTCATTCCTCTCCTGCGGGCACCTCGGCGCCCACCGTTTGAATGCTGTCCATTATACCCGCAGCACAGCGCTTGCCGTCTTGCTCATCTGCGTACGGTAAAGGCGCAGGTACATGATGGTGATAAGCGGGTGAGCCTACTCCTGCGGCACGACCGGCATGGCCACCGTAGCGGCCGGATCCTCGCCGGCGCCGTCAACGAGCGGCAGCGCTCCCTCGCGCGCGGGGACAGCCGGAGCCGTCGCCGCGCCACCGTAGACGGCAGCGGGGGCCTCGTGGCTTTCGGCGGTCGCGCCCTCGGTATCGATTGCCTCCTGCGGCTCGTCGTCAAAGCTCGGGACGCCCTGGGGCTCCGCGGACTCGGGCTCGGAAGCCGCCTCGGCAGGCGCCTCGTCCTCGGTCGCGTCCCCGGCCTCGTCTTCGGCGTTCGCGGCGGCGACGGCCTCGTGCGGGTCCTTGCCCTCGGCCTCGGCACGCATGCCCAGCACCAGGTTGCGCAGGCCCGCGACCGTACCGTCCACATCGGGAGCGGGCTGGTCGGCATGCAGGTAGGCCCAATCCATCATAAAGGTCGCCGAAGACAGCGCGCCGATGGCCAGCGCGTCGTCGGGACACGAAAGCTCGACCTCAAAGACACGCTCATCGTGCTCGCTTACGCGGGTGCGGCCGCACGAAATGCTGCCAGCGAGACCGGTCTCGTTCATGAGCTCGACCGTCACGTGCTCCAGCAGATGGCAAAGCTCGGTCTGGCCCATGCAGTCCTGGAACTCGCGACCGGAATCGCCCAGGCACAGGTGCTTGGCAATCGCGGGCACCAGGTAATACACGCGCGCCGTGGCCTCGATGTCCTCCGAAGTCATGAGCGGCATGCCGGGGTTCACCAGCACATGCGCGCAGATCTTGTCCTCGCTGACGGTGACCTTAAGGATGTTGAACAGGCCTGCCATAACTCTCCCCTACTCTTCCTTGCCCTACTCGTCGCCATCGTGCGGGTCCGCAGAGCCCGCGCCCGACGCCGCCGGCTCGTCTGCCGAGGGCTCGGAATCCTTCTTATCGGTTTCGGCCGGAGCGATCACGCGAATGAGCGAGATGCGCTGGCCACGCATCGACTGCACCTTAAACTTGTACCCCGCAACCTCAAACACCTCTCCGATGTCGGGCACCGAGTCGCAAAGCTCCAAAATCCAGCCGGCGATGGTCTCATAATCATCGCTTTCCTCGAGCGGCCAACCAAGCTCAATCGCGTCATCGCACGAAAAACGCCCATCGACGAGCCACTCGCGGCGCGAAAGGCGCGTGAGGTACTTGTTGTCGGGATCGAACTCGTCCTCGATCTCGCCCACGATCTCCTCGACGATGTCCTCGATGGTGATGATGCCGGCCGTGCCGCCGTACTCGTCCACGACCACCACGATCTGGTCGTGCGAGGTCTGCATCTCGGACAGCAGCGGCAGGATGTCCTTGGTGTCGGGCACAAAGGTGGCGTCGCGCAAAAAGTCGGCGATGGGCTGGTCGCCCTTGCCGTCGAGCGAAGGCTGGATCAGGTCCTTGATGTGCGCGATGCCGGCGACGTTGTCGGGATCCTCGTGATAGACGGGGATGCGGCTAAAGCCGGTCTGGCGCATGGCGGACAGCACGTCGGCGACCGTTTCGTCGTCCTCGCACATGGTGGTGTCCACGCGCGGCACCATGACCTCGCGGGCAACGGTGTCTCCCAGGTCGAAGATCTCGTGGATCATGCGCTTTTCCTCGTCGAGCAGGTCGTCCTGCTCCGAGACCATGTACTTGATCTCTTCCTCCGAGACGTTCTGGCGGTCATCGGCGCTCTTGATGCGCAGGATGCGGGCCAGGCCGTCGGAGCAGGCACCGGTCAGCCACACGAGCGGACGGGCGATCTTTTGAAACACCGAAAGCGGCCCCACGACCTGCTTGGATACGCCCTCGGCGTTGGCGAGGCCGATGCGCTTGGGCACGAGCTCGCCAATCACGATGGACACAAAGGCGACGGCGACGGTGATGATGACCGGCGCCAGGCCGCGCGCGATGGCAGAGAGTGGCGCGATGCCAAAGCTCATGAGCCACGTGGCAAGCGGATCGGACAGGCTCGTCGAGGCGACGGCGGATGAGGCAAAGCCCACGAGCGTGATGGCGACCTGGATGGTGGCGAGCAGCTGGTCGGAATCGGCGGCCAGCTTAATGGCGCGCTCGGCGCGTTTGTCGCCTTCCTCGGCCTCGTGCTCCAGCACAGCGCGCTTTGCCGTGGTGAGCGCCATCTCGGACATAGAGAAGTAGCCGTTGATGAGGGTTAAAACGAGGGTGGTGATAAGGGAGATGGTTATGTCCATCGGGAGTTTCTCGAACCTCCAAGATTCGGGACGTTAGGGTAAAACGTTGATTACGGATACGGCAATTGCGCCGGCGCCCAAACGAGGACGCGGGCGCGCAGGCATGGTCGCTAGATTACGAAAAGGATCACCGCCATGAACTGGAAGATGCTGCCGGCGAGCACCCACAGGTGAAACACGCTGTGCAGATAGCGCACGTTTTTGGCGATATAGAACGGCACGCCCGCGGTGTAGCACACGCCGCCGACGGCGAGCAGGGCAAGTGCCACGGGGTTGAGCAGCAACACGAGCTCGGGCAGCTTAAAGACAACGAGCCAGCCCATCAGCAGGTAGACCAGGCCGCTTACCCAGTGCGGTTGACGCTCACGCATAAAGCACTCGAGGGCGATGCCGATAATGGCGATGGCCCATACGGCAAAGAACAGCGCAGGGCCGCCGTCGTTTGCGAGCGTGATGAGGCAAAACGGCGTATAGCTGCCGGCTATGAGCAGGTAGATGCAGCTGTGGTCGATAATGCGGAACACGCGCTTGGCGCCCGCGGGCTGAATCGCATGGTAGAGCGTGGAGGCTAGGTATTCGAGGATAATGCTGACACCGTAGACAATCGCCGCGGCCATGTGGGCCGGGCCTCCGCCGCGCAGGGCAGCGAATACGATCAGGAGCACCAGGCCCGCGATACCCAGCAGGCAGCCGACACCATGGGTGACGGAGTTCATGATCTCCTCGCCCACCGTGTAGTGTGGAACGGCCGCGGTCTTGGGTCGCGGCTTAGAACTGTCGCTCGAATCGGACATGCCGGTTACATCCTCCAACGTAAAGAGTTCACAACACTATATCAAAGCGTCTAGGTACGTGCGAAATTTGCACCATACGTGACCCTTTGTTTACCCATTCTTTGCCTGTTGACGCATCAACGGCGAACGTCCATAATGCGCTTGCATTAAATGTTGACGTATTAACATCTTATAGGAGAATACCGCATGGCTCAAAACGCACGTTCCCATCGAAAGCTCAAGATAGCCGGCATTGTTGCGCTGGCGCTCGCTGTTACGTTGCTCGGATTTGCCGGCAACTTTTTGTTTGACTTCGCGCTGAATCCCCAAGCGCCGTACACCATGAAGATGATGCAGGATAGCAAGAACGACAAAGAAGGCGAGCAGCCGGATGCCGAGGACACCGAGGCGCGGGCATGGTTTAAAGAAAACCGCAAGAGCAGCAGCCTCACCGCAGATGACGGAACCGAGCTCGCCGCTTGGTTTTTTGCCGCCTCGGAGAACACCCACGATTACGCTGTCTGCCTGCATGGATATACCAACGAGCCCATCGGCATGGCCCGATACGCCAAGCGCTTCCACGACCGCGGCATGAACGTGCTCGCGCCTGCCGCCCGCGCCCACGAGCGCTCCGGCGGCGACTATATCGGCATGGGCTGGCCTGAGCGGCTCGATGTCGTTGCATGGATCGGGCGGATCGTTCAGGCTGACCCCGAGGCGCGCATCCTGGTCTTTGGCGAGTCGATGGGTGCGGCAACCGCCATGAACGTCGCGGGGGAGTCTCTGCCTGCAAACGTGAAATGCATTATCGAGGACTGCGGTTATACGAGTGTTTGGGACGAGTTTTCTCTGCAGCTCAAGGACGTGTTCGGCCTGCCCAGCTTTCCCTTGCTCGATGTAGCAAACTTGGTGTGCAACGTGCGCGCAGGCTACGACTTTCATAAGGCGAGCAGCGTGGAGCAACTCAAACACGCGACGGTTCCCATGCTGTTTATCCACGGCGACCAGGACACCTTTGTGCCGTACAGTATGCTCGACCAAAACTACGAGGCGTGCGCCAGCAAGGTCAAGCAAAAGCTCACCATCCATGGCGCCACCCACGCCAAGAGCGCGCAAGTTGACCCCGAGCTCTACTGGAACACGGTCGACGACTTCCTCGACGAACATTTTTAGGCAAAAAGAACGGTTTACTGGTCTATCTAACCCCCTATTTTCGGAAGTGCGGGGGAAATCGCGCGAAGCCCGACCAGACCACAGTTTTACCAGGAATTTATCAGGGGTTTTGTTGACAAAAATCGGTTTGTGGTCGGCGGTATTCGATTTTTCACCGCACTTCCGAAAAACCGCCCGTGAGCGTTGTGCTCGCGGGCGGTTTTTGCTCTTCTTACGCTACAAAAGCGCTTGTTTTGTCCAATAGCTAGGCGCTATTTAACCTCGATGAGCTCGTACTTGCTCGTGCCCAGGCCGATCTTCTCGGCATGCACGATGCACGCGCGCCAGTCGGTGTCGGGATGCGTGATGCAGAAGGGGTCGTGCGCCTGCTCGCCCTCCAGATGCTCGTGGTTGTGCTCCATCTTGGCCGCGCTATCGGTGAGCTCGGTGTTGGGCAGCGGCTCGGACGCCATGACGGCGTCGGCGCAGGCCTGATCGATGGCGACCGGGTCGAAGCTCGCGAACATGCCGATGTCGTTGACGATAGGCGTATCGTTTTCGGGATGGCAATCGCAGTTGGGGCTGATGTCCATAGCAAGCGAGATATGGAAGCTCGGGCGGCCGTCGACGACAGCCTTCGTGTACTCGGCGATCTTGCAGTTGAGCACATCGGCCGCGGCGTCATAGCCGGGCTTGATGGCGTCCTGGTTGCATACGCCGATGCAGCGGCCGCAGCCCACGCAGCGATCGTGGTCGATGGCAGCCACGTGGACCGTGCGGGTGTTGCCGTTGGCAAGCTCGCGCTCGCGGGTGTCGTCGAACGAGATAGCGTTGTGCGCGCAGATCTTTTCGCAGGCACGGCAGCCAATGCAGTGCTCGGCCGCGACGTTCGGCTTGCCGGCGGCGTGCTGCTCCATCTTGCCGGCACGGCTGCCGCCTCCCATACCCAGGTTCTTCATGGCGCCGCCAAAGCCGGCCTGCTCATGGCCCTTAAAGTGGGTGAGGCTGATCACGATATCGGCGTCCATGAGCGCCTGACCGATCTTGGCCTCGTGCACGTACTCGCCGCCCTCGACCGGGACGAGTGCCTCGTCGGTGCCCTTGAGGCCGTCGGCGATGATGATCTGGCAGCCCGTGGCATACGGGGTAAAGCCGTTCTGATAAGCGGTGTCGATGTGCTCGAGCGCGTTTTTGCGGCTACCGACATAGAGCGTGTTGCAGTCGGTGAGGAAGGGCTTGCCGCCCAGCTCCTTGACGACATCCGCGACGGCGCGGGCGTAGTTGGGGCGCAAAAAGCTCAGGTTGCCCAGCTCGCCAAAGTGAATCTTGATAGCGACGAACTTGTTCTCAAAGTCGATCTGCTCAATTCCGGCGTGACGGATGAGGCGCTTGAGTTTGTCGAGCTGGCTCTCGCGAGCATGCGTGCGCAGGTTGGTGAAGTACACCTTAGCGGGTGCTGCGGGTGCAGTTGCGGTCATAGATCTATCCCCTCGGTCTATATGGCGTTACAGACATTTGGGATGGTACCCATTGAAGTAGGGTCGAAGTCAAGCGCGAAACCTAGTCGTTGGGGACAGTCTTAAATGACCAGTCGCCAGGGGCACTCTTTCGCCACCCGGCACTTGGGGACGTTCCTTTCCTGCCGGCAGTTGGGGACGCTCCTTTCCTGCCGGCACTTGGGGACAGTCCTTGCCAGCCCGGCCGGCGAACCGGCGAATCGGCAAAGACTGTCCCCGATGACTAGTCATTTAAGTCTGTCCCCAATGACCACTCTTGCTGGGCGCCTGCTGCTGAGTCGCTATCGCCTGCGTGAGCCTGGGCATGCGGCACGTCATCGGCATCTGGTAGGAAAGGCGTCGCGTGGGACGAAAGGGACGAGGAATTTCGTCCCAAATGTGTGTGATGTGTGGTCGACCTAGGAGGGCTTGCGCGCAACCAGGTGGGCGCGGAAGCCTTTCTGCGCCTCGAGCTTGAGCAGGAGGAATCCGGCCCCCTCGGCGAGCGCGCGAAGCTCGGACACCTCGCAGATCCGGACATCGCCGTGACCTGCGAGGCGCGCCAACGGCAGCTCAAAGGTGTTCATGAGCCATACCACGAAGTCGCTCGACGTGTAGTCGCGGAGAATCAGGCGCCCGCCGGGGCGCAGGACTCGGGCCGCCTCGGCGAAGAACCTCTCGGGGTGCGGATAGTGATGGAAACTGTTGGAGCAGAGCACGGCGTCGAAGCTTTGCGGCTCGAAGGGCAGAGCTTCGGCGTCCCCGACGACGAAGCGGACGTTCCCGAGCTGCTTGGCGCATGCCGCCTCGATCATTTTGGGCGTGAGGTCGAGCCCCGTCAGGTGCTTGCCCGGGTATTCCCCGTGCAGCAGCTCCAGGACTGCTCCGGTTCCGCAGCCCACGTCGAGCACGTCCTCGAACGGCTCGAGCGCGAGCTCCTCGAGCATCTGCGGATAGTCGTCTTTGCACATCTCGTAGATCCCGGCATGGCCGGACTCGTAGATCTTCGCCGCTTCGGTGAACTCTTTGACGGAAAGCTGCTTGAGCTCTTCTGCCGATCTGGCCATGAGCCCTCCTATTCCTGGACCTTGAGGGCCTCGGCCAGGCTGACGCGCTTGATAGAGCGCGTGTGCAGGAGCGCCACGACGAGGTAGGTCGCAAAGCCGATGCCGACACATGCCGCCATGGACCAGGCGGGCACGTAGATCTCTATATTGCCGTTGTAGGCGAGCAGCATCGAGCGGAAGATGGCCGTGAGCGAGCCAATAATGACCGGCAGGCTCAGCACGAGCGACGCCGCCACGCACAGCGTGATCGACCGGATGTACAGATGCGAGATCTCGCTATCGCGATAGCCAAAGACCTTCATGTAGCTAATCGACCGGGCGCTGTGGTCGATTACCGCCTTGGTCAGCAGGTACATAAACAGCAGGAAGATAAACACCGCGAGCCCGACCATCATGCCGATCATTTTGCTCATCATGCCGATAAACTGGTCGCCCACGGCGCGCATGTCATCGGGCGTGGTATCGCCGGCAAAGTAACGAGCATCGAGGTCGAGCTTCTCGTCGCTCACATAGCCGTTAAAGTAGGCAGCGTCGTTGTCGAACAGCTCGTTAAAGTCATCGATGCCCATATAGATATTCATGTCCGACTTGGAGCCCCAGGTGGCGTCCTTGCCCGTGTACTCCAGCGAATAGTCCTTGCCCTCGTACTTGTCGCCGAGCGCGACCTTCTGCCCCTCGCTCCAGCCAAACTTGTCGAGCAGGCCACCGCCAAAGACAACGTGCCCATCGCCGACGTTGAGATCTTTCCAATAGCGCGAGTTGGGCGAGATGCCGTAGACGGAAATCGTCTCCTGCCCATTACCATCGCCGCGGTCGTATTGCAGCTGGTAAACGGCGTATTTCTCGGCCTGTACGATTGCGCCCGCGCCGTTGTCGGTCGTATTGACCGGATGGATATCGTCGTTGTCAGTGTCGATCTTAGAGGCCTTGTCGATCAGGCCGATAGCCTCGTCGCGGTTGCAGCCGAGGGCATCGGCAAGGTCATCGAGGCGCGCATAAAGCGCATCCTTCTTGTCCTGGACCTTGGCAAGCGCATCCTGCGCTGCGGTCAGGTTCTCGGCAGACGGAGATGCGGTCGCGGCATCGGCTGCCGTCTGTGCCGCATCGGCCGCGTCGTCAAGCTCGTCATCTGCATCCTGGGCGGCAGAAAGCAGCGCGCCGTCAACCGACTGCAAGCGCTCGAGTGCCGACCACTGCTCGCGCTCCTCGGCGGTGCCCTCAAGCTCCAGCGGCGCCTTGAGCGTGTACTGATGCTCGGCGACCAGGCTCGTCTCGAGATTGTCCGCGTAGTGCGTCATCGTGGGCAGAATCGCCAGGCCAAAGAGCAGCAGCAGCGAGGCAAACGCAATACCCACAAAGAGCGTGGCGAAGTTACCCAGGTTGCGCAGGAAGATGCGCAGGCGGAAGCGCGAGACAAAACCCATGCGCTCCGGCAGTTGCATACCGCGCTTGGTACCAGACTTGCCGCTCGCTTCGTGACGAAGAAATTGCAACGGCGTCTTGCCCATTTTGCGAAGCAGACCCACCAGCGTGATGAGGATGAGCGCGACGGCGGGAACCACGGCGCACTTCACAAAGATCTCCCAGCTCCAGTACACCTGGAAGGGCGGCAGGCTGTACGAACCGTAATAGAGGCTGCGCATGGGCTCGGTAAAGAACGCAATGCCGAGAGCGGTGCCCAAAAGCGCCGCGACCACGCCCACGATGGCGGGAAGCGCAAGGTAGTGCAGCACGATCTCGCGACGACGATAGCCGCTGGCGAGCAGCGTGCCGATGATGGCGCTCTCCTCCTCGATGGTGGCGTCGGTAAGGACCACAAAGACAAATGCCATGATCACGATGATGATGTCGAGCAACGTCATCCACATCATGGAGTCGCCGTCCACGTCGTCACGCGCGTAGCCAATGCCCTGGTTGGAATCGGCGTCGATGAGGCCATCCACGCGCGCATCGGCGTCGGTCAGTGCCTCCACCATATCTTGCTCGGCATCGGTGCGGTCCGCGGTGGAGAGATCGCGATCGGCAAAGGTAAAGGAGTAGGTGTAGGCGGGCGCGCCGCCGGCATCCTCGAGCGCAGCAAAGCCGGCGTCGGTGACCTCGGCCACGCCATAGGTGATGGTGTTCACCGTAAAGTCCGAATTGTTAAGGAACAGCGCCTGGCTATCGGGCTGGGTCATGATGCCGCAGATGGTGTAGGCGCGCCCCTCGAGCTCGACGTTATCGCCCACGGCGAGGTCGTTGTTGGTGGCAAAAACGCGGTCGATTGCTACCTCGTCGTCCGCCTTGGGCTCCTTGCCCTCACAGTAGGACGCGATATCGACCTTGGTGCGGTGCGCATAGGTGCGCAGCGTGCGCTTGGTGCCGTCGTCGCCGGCTGTCTTTTTGATGATGGCGTCGATGGAGAAATTCTTGTAGAGCGTAACGCCGCCGACGTCGCCGGCTGCATCCTCGGCCGCCTTGAGCTGGTCTTTGGTGGCCTCGAAGGAGGTGGTCACGCGGCCGTCCTCAATCGTGTACGCATCGCGCATGTCGTCGATAAGGCAACCGATGGAATGCGCCGCGAGCAAAAAGCCCGATGTAAGGGCAATGCTTCCGCACATAAGCAAAAAGATGCCCAGGTACTTGCCGATATTGCGGCGCAGCTCGCGCGGGAGACGTTTTGCGAGAGGTGTCATGGCGCCGCCTACCAATCGAGCTCGGCGGCCGCGACGGGCGACTCGTTGAGCTCATCCTCGACGATGCGCCCGTCGCGCAGGCGCAGCACGCGATTGGCCATGCGGGCGATGGCAGCATTGTGGGTGACGATGATAATGGTGCAGCCGTACTCGCGGTTGACGTCCTCCATGAGCTGCAGGATTTCCTTGGATGTCTTGTAATCGAGCGCGCCCGTGGGCTCGTCGCACAGCAGCAAGCCCGGGTTTTTGACAAGCGCGCGACCGATGGCACAACGCTGCTGCTGGCCGCCCGAGACCTGGCGCGGGAACTTGTTGCGATGTTCATAGAGGCCCAGCGAGCGTAGCAGGTCGTCAATGTTGAGCGGCTTTTTGGACAGGTGCGCCGTGACCTCGATGTTCTCCTTGATGGTCAGATCGGGCACCAGGTTGTAGAACTGAAAGACAAAGCCCAGCTCGCGGCGGCGATACTCACACAGGTCGGTAGGCTTGAGCACCGTGAGGTCGCAGCCGTCCACCAGAATAGAGCCGGCGTCGGCATCCTCCAGGCCGCCGATCAGGTTGAGAAAGGTCGACTTGCCCGAACCCGAGGGCCCCAGCATGACGCAGATCTCGCCGCGGTTGATGGACGTGTCGATGCCGTCGAGCACCGTCAGGCGCGCATCTCCATCGCCGTAGTGCTTTTTGAGATCCTTAACCTGGACATAGGCTTGCTTCGTCGCCATGCTATCCCCCATTGTTAGCCTCGTACTACTTTATGAACGTAATAGTAAACCTTGGCGAACTATTTTGGAGCGAGGGTTGGGATTTATTTCAGACTAGTCATTGGGGACGTTCTTAAATGACTAGGTGGCTAGGCGCGGGATTTGGCGCGTGCGAGGGCGAGGCCTACGGCGGCGATGGCCATGGCAAAGAGCGCCGTGACGCCTAGGTCGCAGGCGATGTCGCCCAGCACGGCAGACGTCAAATCCGAGGCAAGCGCCTTGCTGATCGCGTCGTTCACCCAAAACGTCGGCACAAAGTGCGCCACCGTCTGCACGGCCGAGCCCATGAGCGACAGGGGCATCCAGGCTCCGCCCAAAAACGTCATGAGCATGCCAAGCAGGTTGCCCACGCCGTTGAGCAGCTCCTCGCGCGCGCCCAGGCCCGAAAGGGCAAAGCCAACGGCCAAAGGCGTGCACGCCAGGGCAAACGTCGCCGCCAGCGCCAGACACACACGCCCTGCGCCGACCTCGGCGACCGCGCCGGCAAAGCCCACGACGCCCATCATGCTCGACACAAACCAAATGCAGACGGTGAGCACGGCGGCAGCCGCGAACACGGCAAGCGAACGCTGGCGCTCGGAGACCGGGCCGGCATCCATGCGGCGCACGCGCTCGGGCTCGTTCATGCCCGAGAACACCAGCCCCACCGACACGATGACCGACGAGATAATCGCGTACGCACCAAAGTTGAAATACGACTCGAGCGTGGCGGCGGCCGTCGAGTCGACCTTTACCTGCTCGATCTCGACCTCGGCGCGCTTCGCGGCGGCATGCTCGGCCGCCTTGGCGACGCTGCCGTTAGAGGCGGCGGGCTCTAGGGCCGCCGCAGCACCCGCGAGCGAGATCCAGCGCGAGGCCTCGGCAGACGAAAGCGCCGCTGCCATGGTACCGGCACCGTAGGTCACATCGAGCTTGGGCAGAGACTCCCCCGCGCGGGCAGCCGCAACGAGGTCGCCCTCAAACCCCTCCGGGATAAAGAACACACAGTCGGCGCTACCCTTGGCACTGTTGCTCTTAGAGAGCGCGTCCGCAAGGTCGTACGTATCGTCGCCGATGCCCGTGACCAGCTCAAAACGCGAACCCAGATGCTTGGTAAGCGCACGCGAAAGGTCGCTGTCGTCGCGGTCGACCACGATCACGTTGGCATCATAGGGCTTGTACTCGGTGAGCTGCGACGAGTTCCAGCTCACCGAGCCCGCGATGAATACGCCCATGAGCGAGATGAACACCGTATAGATAAGCAGGTAGAACGGGTGCGCCAGCGCCATGCGAAGCGCGGTCTTAAAGGTGCTCATAGCGGCTCCTTCCAAAGATCAGCGTAGCGGCGGCAACGAACAGCAACGCCATAAGGACCAGCGCGCCGGCGCGAACGACAAAGGAGCCCAGGTCCTCAAAGAAATACAGGCGGTTGAACATGTCGCAGATGAGCTTGACGGGGTTGAGCCAGCACTCGGCCGGACAGGCGCGGGCGACGTCGTCGGCAAGCGCCATCGCCGGCTCGCCGTAGAGGCCGGCGAACAAGGCGCACGTGGTGGCAAAGCCCGTAAGGATGCCGGACTTGGACGCCTTGCCGCCCTTAACGGGAAGCGTGCCCACAAAGAGCCCCAGGCCCGTGGCGGCAAGCGCGGAAGCGGCACCGCCCACCAGACACAGCCCCTCGCGCCCGCCAAAGTCGACGCCCACGACCAGGCGCACGTAGCCGATCGCGATTGCCATCGAGGCAAAGGAGACCAGCCACGAGCCCACAAAGATACCGGCCAGCGACGCCGTCTTAGAAAGGCCACCCACGCAGCGACGTGCACCAAGGCCAGACAGATTGGGTTGCAAATCGACGACGCTCAAGGCGGCAAACTCGGCAGACATCATCGCGACCAGGCCAAAAAGCGCGTAATAGTAGATGACCGTGCCATCGGGCGTGGTGCGTGTCAGGCTTACGCGGCGGGTGTCGCCCTCGAGCGACAGGGCGCGCGCAACCGCCTCCGGGTCGGCGAGCGCCGCCGGGTTGTCTTGGGCAATCTGGGACATGAGCTCGGCATTTTGCGTATACGAGCTTGCCACCGTCTCAAGGATGCTGCGGTCGGTGAGCACCGACGAGGCACGCGAGCCGTCGTAGCTCGAAAGCAGCGTGAGCTTGGGCGTGCCCGCGGCATCGACCGTGTAGATGCCCGCGACTTCGCCGGCCTTGAGCGCACGGTTCGCATCGGCTGCGTCGTCGCACTCGTGGATCTCGAGCAGTTGGTCGCCGCCCTCCTCGTCGAGCGACGTCGCCACGTCCTTAAAGGTCGAGGCGTCCCAGGCCTCATCCGCTACGACGGCCACCGGCACCGGGTCGACCGTGCCGTCAGAGCTCAGGTTCGCAAACATAAACATAAACATCGTGGAAAGCGCGATGGGAAAGAGAGCGCCCCAAACCCACGTGCTCGGCCGGCGCAGCAGCGTCTTGACCGTGGTGATGATGGTGTTGAACATGGCTGCCCCCTAGTCGCGCAGCTCGCGGCCGGTGATCTCGAGGAACACGTCGTTGAGGGTCGGCGGCTCGCTCCACACGCGGCCGAGTGCCACGTCGGCGGCGCGCAGCGTGTCGAGGATGTCGACCAGGTTGTGCGGACTCGCCTCGCAAGTGCAGACGAGCTCGCCGCCGGACAGCTCAACCGAAAGCACGTGCTCGAGGGCGCGCAGCCGCTCGACCGTGGCCGACTCGACGGCGCCGACCTCGACCGTCACGCGCTCGCCCATCTGAATCATGCGCTTGAGCTCGTCGTTAGTGCCCTGCGCCAGCACGCGCCCGCCGTCCATGATCATGATGCGGCTGCAAATCTGCTCGACTTCCTCCATGTAATGGCTGGTATACACCACCGCGGCGCCCTCGTCGCGCAGGCGGCAGATGCCCTCCAGGATGGCGTTGCGGCTCTGCGGGTCGACCGCCACCGTGGGCTCGTCAAAAAAGATGAGCTCGGGCTTGTGCGCGATACCGCAGGCGATGTTGAGGCGACGCGCCAGGCCGCCCGAGAGCTTGCCGGGGCGGAACTTGGTAAAGTCACCCAGCCCGACAAAGTCAATCGCCTCGTCCACCAGCGCACGGCGGCGCTTGCGGTCGTTGACGTAGAGGCTGCAGAAATAGTCGATGTTCTCGCGCACCGTAAGCTCGTCAAACACCGCCACCTGCTGCGGCACCACGCCCATGCGGCGCTTGAGGTCGTAGCGGGCGGGCGTCATGGGCTCGCCGAACAGCTCGATGGTGCCCTTGTCGTAGGCAAGCAGCTGCAGGATGCAGTTGATGGACGTGGTCTTGCCCGAGCCGTTGGGGCCGAGCAGGCCAAAGATCTCGCCGGGGGCGATGCTCAAGTTAAAGTGGTCGAGCGCAATAAGATCGTCATAGCGCTTGACGAGGTTTTCGACGTGGACGATGTCTGTCATGAGGCGGCCCTTCTGTTGGTCGTGGCCCGGTACGATTGCATCATCGCAGGAGCGGGCAGCGCGCACCAGTGAGCTTTGTCACGAGTGCGAGTCTTGGTCGTACGGTCTGCCGACGCCCCCGCTTTGCCGCGCGGGAGGAATGTCACGGTTGCGCCAGGCGGCCCCTCCACCACGTGCAGCTTCGCGTACAATACCCGTATGAACAGGCTTTTCGACAAATCGATCGTGCTAGCGTGCTGCATCGCAGCCGCCGTGGGCCTTGCTGTGGACGCTCGCCTGGTCGCGGCGTTTTGCCTTGGCGTTATTGCCACCTCGCTGGGCGAGGTGGCACAGGGAAACCGCGCCCACCGTGCGAGCGAGGCCGCGAGTTACGCTTACATCATCGCGGCCGTCTTCGTGCCGCCGTTTGTGCCGTTTGCGCCCCTCGCCCTCTATGACATCGCGCGGCGCGTGCGCCGTGAGCGTGCCTGGGTCGCACTGGGCATTGGCTCCGTCTTTGCTTTTGCGCTCGTCGCGGACCTTCGCGCCGGCGCGCTCACCGCCCGAACGCTCCTGCTGACCGCCATCCTTTCGGTTGCCGCCACCTTGTTATCGCTACGTACCGCCCAGTTGGAGCGCGAACAGCAGCGCATGCGCCGAATCCGCGACGAGCTGCAGGAACGAGCCCTCGTGCTCGAAGCGCGCAACCGCGATCTTGCCGACCGCCAGGACTACGAAGTCGAGCTCGCGACGCTCGCCGAACGCGCCCGCATCGCGCGCGAGATCCACGATAACGTGGGCCACCAGCTCACGCGCGCCTCACTGCAGGCCGAAGCCCTGCGTGTGGTTCACGCCGACAAGCCCGGCGTCGCCGCCGATTTCGCCGACGTCAAACGCACGGTTGACGAGGCGCTCCAGCTTGTGCGCACCAGCGTCCACGCGCTCAACGACAACGCCGTCGACCTTTCCGTGCAGTTCGAACGTATTGTTGAAGGCGCGCGCTCGGACGGCGGCCCGCAGATTGAGCTTGAAGTTATGACCGAACATGCGCCCGCAAACGTCGCGAACTGCTTTGCGGCGGTCCTGCGCGAGGCGCTCTCCAACACCATGCGCCACGCTTGCGCCCATGCTGTCACTGTACGATGCATGGAGCATCCGTCGTTTTACCAGCTCATCGTTACCGACGATGGCGTGGGCGGGGTCCAAGCAAGCGGCCGCGGCGCCGCGGAAGGCATGGGGCTCGCCTCCATGCGCGAGCGCATCGAGGCGCTTGGCGGTACCTTCACCGCCGGCCCGCGTGCCGGCGCCGGCGGCTGGCGCGTGTTTGCCACCGTTCCCAAACAGCAAGGAGATGAGGACCAATGAGGCTCATCGTTGTCGACGACGACCGCTTGGTAGTCGATTCGCTCAAGATTATCCTGGGCGCCCAGCCGCAGATTGAGGTGGTGGGCACCGGCGCCAACGGCGACGACGCGGTCGCGCTCTATGCCGAGCACGCGCCCGACATCGCGCTGCTCGACATTCAGATGCCGGGGCGCGACGGCCTTTCGGCGGCACGCGAGATCCTCGAGCGCGACCCTGCGGCGTGCGTGGTGTTTCTGACGACATTCTCGGATGACGAGTACATTGTGTCGACGCTCAAACTGGGTGCCCGCGGCTATCTGATCAAAACCGATGTCGCCGCCATTCCGCCAGCGTTGGCGCAGGTCATGGACGGCAAACGTGTGCTCGAGGGTAAGGCGATCGAGGACATCGATTTTGACGGAACGGG
>CABVCJ010000002.1 GCA_902496845.1 uncultured Collinsella sp. | reverse complement strand
CCGGCGGGCGCCGCGGTCGTGTAGGCGCTATTTGTTAAGTGCGTGCGTTCGAGCTCGCGTGCTACAGCGAGTCGATAAAGCGCTGCTGGGCGGCGCGTCCTGCCTCGTCCCATTTAAAGACGCCGGCGTTGTCGAGCACGTGGCCAAACACCACGCCCACCTCCTCGTGCAGGATATCGATGGCGTTGTCTGCCGTAAGTTCATCGGCGCGGCGTGCAAAGACATCCTCGGCCCATGCGGTGTGGCTGCGGCAAAGGTCGTCGCCCTCGAGTGCGGCGCCAAGGTCGTAGCTTGCGTCGACCTTGGCGGCCAGCAGGTGCTCGCGGACGGCGCCGAGCTCGGGAACCAGGCGTGGCGGCAAAATGGCCAGGCCCATGACCTCGATCAGGCCGATGTTCTCCTTCTTAATGTGGTGGTACTCGGCATGCGGGTGGAATACGCCCAGCGGATGCTCGTCGGTCGTGATGTTGCAGCGAAGCGCCAGGTAGGCCTCGTAGATTTCGCCGCCGGCATTGCCGCGGGAGTCGACGCGGCGGATGACGGGCGTCACGGTGTTGTGCGCCACGCCATCGGCTGTGTGCGCGACGACGCCAACCGACTCATCGGTCCACTCGCGCCAGGCAAGGATAATCTTCTCGGCGGCGTCGAGCAGCTGGGCGCGGTCGGGCGAACGCAGTCGCAGCACCGAGAGCGGCCACTGCAACACGGTACCGCTGACCTGGTCAAAGCCGGGCACGCTAAACTGCGAGACCTCAGCGGCGTGCATCATGGGGAACTCGTGCGCGCCGCCCTGGAAGTGGTCGTGCGACAAGATCGAGCCGCCCACGATGGGCAGGTCGGCGTTGGAGCCAATAAAGTAGTGCGGGAACAGGTCCACAAAATCGAGCAGGCAGGTCAGACCCTTGCGGTCGACGTGCATCGGACGATGCTCCGAGCTCATAGCAATGCAGTGCTCGTTAAAGTACGCGTACGGGCTGTACTGGAAGCCCCAGCGCTCGCCATCGAGCTCAATGGGAATAACGCGCAGGTTCTGGCGAGCGGGGTGGGCACCGCCGTCGGCTGCGGCGGACCGTCCAGGGTAGCCTTCGTTTTCGATGCACAGCTGGCAGGCGGGGTACTTCTCTCCCGTGTTCTTTGCGGCACCTGCCGCGGCGATATCGCGCGGGTCCTTCTCAGGCTTGGACAGATTGATGGTGATCTCCAGGTCGCCCCAGTTGGTGGGGGTGCTCCATTTGATATTGCGCGCGATGGCGGCGCGGCGCACGTAGCCGGCGTCGCAGCACAGGCCGTAGAACCAGTCGGTCGCGGCGCGGGGCTCGTTGACGCCCATACGTCCGTTGAATTCCTCGTTTACAACCGAAGGCCTCGGCATCAGCACGCCCATGATGCGCATGGCGATGCGGTCGCGGCCCGATGCCGTGTCCTCGGCGGCACCGTTGACAACGGCGGCCTCGGAAAGCGCGGCAAGTGTGCCTTCAAGGTCAAAGTTGGGCAGGGTGTCGGGGTGCAAGAGCGAGAGTTTCTCGACCTGGAGCGCCCAGGCCATGTCGAGCGCCGGGCCCGTAGCGCCGATGCACTCGAGAATGGTGTTATACGCCCAGATGCGATCGTCCTGGCCGATCATCGATCGGTGGATAGCGTACTCGATCAGGTTCTGCGCGGCCTCGCGCACGTCAGTCATTACAGCCATGCCGCGTAAGCCCCCTTGTCAGAAATTGCGTAGTGGCGGGCAGAGCCCTCGCCCAGCCAGCCGTTCATCTTGGTGATAAAGGTGTCGACCAGGTCGAGCGGCACGAAGGCCTGGATGGTGCCACCAAAGCCGCCACCGTGAATACGAACGGCGCCACGGCCGTCGAGCACGTGCTCGGCCAGTGCCAGGGCATACATCGAGGGCTGCTCGGAGCCCAGCTTGGCAACGACATTCTGTAGGTACATGGCAGAGCTGGCGCCGGACTCGCGCGTCAGGACCAGGAACTGGTCGATGTCGCCGGCGTTCAGGGCAGCCCAGCGCTTGTCGACCAGGCCGTTTTCGTACCAGTAGTGAACGGCGCGCAGGCAGGCGCGGTCGCCCAGCTTGGCGCGCAGCTCGGGGAGCTTGGCGTCAAAGTCCGCCACGTTTACCTCGCACAGGCGTGCCTTGCCAAACTCGGCGGCAACATCCTGCATCTCGCGCGGAACGGCGGCGTAGTCGTCGGTAGCGGCCACGTGGTCGGCACCGACCTTAACGAGCACGAGCGCATAGCCGTGATCCTCAAAGTTGAGCTCGAGCTTCTGGGTTTTAGGCTGAGCCTGGTCCTCAAAGTCCATGTAGGCAAGGCCGCCCAGGCACACAGCGGCCTGGTCCATCAGACCGCAGGGCTTGCCGTAGTAGTTGTTCTCGGTGCGCTGGCTCATCTGAGCGAGCGTGACGGGCTCAATGGCGGGCGCCCCCCAGAGCGTCTCCATGGCACGACCGTACGCGGCCTCGACGGCGGCAGAGCTGGAAAGGCCGCCGCCCGAGGGGACGGAGCAGGTGAAGGCGAAGTCGAAGCCTTTGGGCTCAACACCAAGCGCTGCGATTTCGTGGGCCATACCGCGCACGAGGCTTGCGGACGTGCCCTTCTCGGACTCCTGAACATCTAACGTGTCGAGTGCGATTTCAAACGTGGGGTAGCCCTCGTCGGCAACGCGGACCTTGTTGGAGTCGGTTGCCACGGCGATACCGTCAACGGCGACATCGAGCGAGCCGGCGATGACGTGGCCGCCCTCGTGGTCGGTGTGGTTGCCGCTGATCTCGGAACGGCCGGGCGCGTGCACGTAGAGCACCTGGCGGTCGCCGATGGGGCCAAACTCCTCCTCAAATAGCTTGGTGAGCGTGGCGAATGTCTTTTCGTCGGGGGTGGTCATGGGGGTCCTTTCCTTGGCGCGCAGGGTGGGTTTTGCGTCGTTATGAGTACGTTAACAACTTGAAGCGGCATGAACCAAGTGTTCACGATACCGCACGTTACGGGCTATGTTAACGTACTCATAACACATCGCTTGTCACTTTTTGAGAATCTGGTAATCGGTAGAAATACAGCCGTGAACGGTACTGCCGTATGGACTTATAAAGCAGAAGAGATGCAGATAGAAAAAGTAGAGTACGTTAACATGCGTCCGACGATAGCGGGCCTCGGCGCGGGATGTATTTCTGCCCGGGCCGAGGCCCGCTATTCAGATCTCGCAAGGGTGAAGGTGATCCTGTGGCAAGGCGCCCGTCCAACGATACCAGTTCGCGTCCGGTCTCCATGGCTGACGTCGCCCGCGCTGCCGGCGTTTCGCAGCAGACGGTTTCGCGCGTCGCCAACGGCTTGCCCAACGTTAGCGAGCAGACGCGCCAGCGCGTGCAGGCCGCTATGCAAGAGCTCGGCTTTCGTCCGAGTTATGCCGGTCGCTCGCTGCGCGACGGCCGTTACCATTCGGTCGGCCTATGCATCAACGATGTCACCAAGTTTGGCAACCTCTCAATGATCGACGGCATCGCCAGCGCTGCTCGCGAGCATAATTGCGCCATCACGCTGGTCGAGATGTCCAAGACCGAGGAGTTTTCGCTTGCCGAGGCCACGCGTCGTATGGCCGCATTGCCGGTGGACGGCATCATCATCGGCATGAGCCGCATGGCGCCCGATTTTGAGACGTTTGATCCACTGCCGGGCATTGGCACGGTCATCGTTACCATGTACGCGCACCCGCGGGTGACCACGATCGATTCCGACCATTACGGCTGCTCGCTCTTGCTTATGGATCACCTGTTTGAGCTGGGGCACGAGCAGATTCGCTATATTGGCGGCCCGTCGTTCTCGGTCGACGAGCAATTTCGTCGAGCCGGTTGGCAGGATGCACTCGAGCGTAAACACATCGAGCCGGCAGAGCCGCTCGAGGGCGACTGGTCTGCCAACAGCGGCTACGAGGCCGGCAGATATCTGGCCGAGCACGACCGCACTATGACGGCGATTTACGCGGCAAACGATCAGATGGCAAATGGCGCGATTGCCGCGCTGCGTGATAGCGGTCTGCGCGTGCCCGAGGACGTAAGCGTGGTGGGCGTCGATGATTCGCTCGATGATTTTGTAGCACACAACGAGCTCACGACCGTGCGATTCGATCTACATCAGCGCGGACGCGAGGTGTTCGAGCATGCGGTTCCCGAGGCGGGTACGGCGGGCAAAACCGTTGCCATTCGTATTCCCGGCCAACTCATTATTCGACATAGCACGGCGATACCGCGCTCATAGTTTGCGCAGGTAAACGGCGGTATATTCCGCCTAAATTCCAATCGATAAGGATGCTGACAGATAGCCGTGGCTATGAAGGCGAGTGTTATGATAGACGGGTTATTTTGTCTATCTAGGAGGCTTTGCCTGATGGAGATCACCAAGGATATCCGCTACGTTGGCGTCGACGATCACGACATTGACCTGTTCGAGGGCCAGTACGATGTGTCCGAGAACGGTATGGCATACAACAGCTATGTTATCTTGGGCGATAAAATCGCTGTCGCCGATTCGGTTGACGCTGGCTTTGTCGACGAATGGCTCGGCAACCTCGAGGCCGCGCTCGATGGCCGTACGCCCGACTACCTGGTTGTCCATCACATGGAGCCCGATCACTCTGCTGGCATCGCCGCCTTTATGGAGCGCTATCCCCAGGCACAGATTGTGGCCAGCATGGGTGCCTTCCGCATGATGGTCAACTACTTTGGCACCGACTACCCCGAGCGTAAGATGGTCGTCAAAGAGGGCGACGTGCTCGACCTGGGTGGCCACAGCCTAACGTTTGTCGGCGCCCCCAACGTGCACTGGCCCGAGGTAATCTTCTCTTACGAGGCCACCGACAAGGTGCTCTTTAGTGCCGACGGTTTTGGCAAGTTCGGTGCTAACGACATCGAGGACCCGGAAGGCTGGGCTTGCGAAGCGCGCCGTTACTACTTTGGCATCGTGGGAAAGTTCGGCAAGTTTGTGCAGGCCGTGCTTAAGAAGGCTGCCGATCTGGATATCCAGATCATCTGCCCGCTCCATGGTCCTGTTCTTACCGAGAATCTGGGCTATTACCTCGACACCTACAACACCTGGTCGAGCTACCAGCCCGAGGACGAGGGCATCACGATCGCCTATGCGAGTGTGTATGGCCATCTGAAGGCTGCCGTTGAGGAGCTCGCATCTGCGCTCGAGGCCCGCGGCCAGAAGGTCTCCGTCTTTGACCTGGCACGCGACGATATGGCCGAGGCTGTTGAGGACGCGTTCCGCTATGACCGCCTGGTGCTCGCCTCTATCACCTATCAGGGCGAGATCTTCCCGTTCATGAGCACCTTTATTCACACGCTTGCCGAGCACGCCTACCAGAACCGTACGGTGGCGCTCGTCGAGGCTGGCTCCTGGGCGCCTACTGCCGCCAAGGTTATGACCAAGGAGCTCGAGGGCATGAAGGACATCACCCTGGCGCAGAACAAGGTGACCGTGCTGGGTTCGCTCAACGAAGCCTCGCGCGCTCAGATCGAGGCCCTCGCCGACGAGCT
This sequence comes from uncultured Collinsella sp., assembly GCA_902496845.1. GTDB lineage: Bacteria > Actinomycetota > Coriobacteriia > Coriobacteriales > Coriobacteriaceae > Collinsella. Next base: position 55,060 of record CABVCJ010000002.1, on the reverse strand, counting down.
TTCCAAGTAGCGACACGTTCACTTTTGACGCTCAACCATCACAACCACCACAAAGGGGACAGGCACCTTTGTGGTGGTTTTTGTTTAAGCGCCGGCGATGATGAGATTTGGGCGGGCGTCGTCGGCGGTCTCGGCGATTGAGGTGGCGACGGCGCCATCGGGATCACGGTCCATCACGATGGAGTCGACATCGGCAAGCTCGGCAAAGCGGTACATGCCGCGTCCGCTAACCTTGCTGGCGTCCATGAGGGCGACGCTTTGATGGGCTGCGGCGATCATGGCCGTTTTGGTCTCGGCCATCTGCGGAAAGTCGGTCGTAAAGCCGCAGCCGGGAACAAAAGCGCCGGGGCACATGACGGCCAGATCGGCATGGACCGTTTGAAGCGCCTGCATAGTGAGCGGTCCGTACAGATAACGATGGCCTTTGCGCAGCGCCCCGCCCAGCATGACGACATCGACCGAGGGCATGCTCTCGTCGATATAATCGGCAATGGTAATGTCGGCCGTGATGACGGTGATACCGTCGCGTTGATCGAGGAGCCGGACGAACTCGAGCGCCGTGGTGCCCGAGTCGACGAGCAACGTGTCGCCGTCATTGACGAGCTCGATGGCGCTTTGCGCGATGGCCTGCTTGGCGGCGACGTTGACATTGATGCGGCGATCCTGCGTGGAGACGGTCAGACGTTTGTGGAGTGATACGGCACCGCCGTGCGTGCGGCGCAGCTTGCCTGCTTCGGCGAGCGCGTCCAGGTCGGCGCGGGCGGTGACGGAGGACACGCCAAAGGTCTGGGCGATTTCTGCTACCTGCACCGAGGCATTATGCTCGAGCATTTCCATAATGGCGGTACGGCGTTCGTCGGCAAAAGCACGGTTGGTGGATTGGGCCATGCTTGCTCCATTCTCGGCTAAATTTGCAGGAATTGTGTTGACTCTATTTTCGTTCATTTTCTTTTTAAGTAAGAAAACGCCTTTCGATTACTTATCTTTTCTATAAAAGAAAGACGCTGAACACTCAATATTCAATATCGAACATGTCCACTCGGCTCAAATTCCTTCCGTTTGCTTTTCAAAAATGACTGTATTGACCTGCATGGGCTCAATATCTCGCACATGCATACCCGCTGAATTTCATACAATGAGCGCAGTAAAACGCAAGGTAAAACGCCTTGTGAACAACTACGCCCGATGTCCAGATGCGGGCGAGGGAGAGGAGCAAACGCTCATGGCACTTGTTACCACCGAAAAGATGCTCAAGGACGCTCAGGCCGGCCACTACGCTGTTGGCGCTTTCAACGTCGAGAACCTCGAGTTTGTTATGGCCGTTCTGGCCGCTGCCGAGGAGACCAAGTCCCCCGTCATCATGCAGACCACCCCGGGCACCATCAAGACCGCTGGTCTGGACTACTTCTATGGCATGGTCAAGGCTGCCGCCGAGCGCGCTTCTGTGCCCGTCGCTCTGCACCTCGATCACGGCGATGGCTATGACCGCTGCATGCAGGCTTTCCGCACGGGCTACACCTCTGTCATGATCGACGGCTCGCACGAGTCCTTCGAGGACAACATCGCCCTGACCAAGTCCGTCGCCGATGCTGGCCGCGCCATGGGCGTGCCTGTCGAGGCTGAGCTTGGCAAGGTTGGCGGCAAGGAGGACGACGGTCCCGCGGTTGAGGGCGAGAGCCCCTACACCGATCCGGCCGAGGCCAAGGAGTTCGTCGAGCGCACTGGCTGCACCTCGCTGGCCATTGGCGTTGGTACCAGCCACGGCGTGTACACGAGCGATCCGCACATCGAGCAGTCCGTGGTCAAGGCCATCCGCGACGCCGTCGACGTGCCGCTGGTCCTGCACGGCACCTCCGGTGTGCCCGATGAGCAGGTCGCCGAGGCTGTGAAGAACGGCATCTGCAAGGTTAACTACGCCACCGAGCTGCGTCAGGCCTACACCAAGGGCTTCATGGCCTACATGGCCGAGAACCCCGCCTGCTTCGATCCCAAGAAGCCGGCCAAGGAGGGTATGCGTGAGATCACCGAGCTGGTTAAGATCCGCATGACCAACCTCAACTCTGTGGGCAAAGCAGAGTAACAGCAAGGGTACTCCGACTCGCTACATACCCCGGGGAGGGACGAGGGCTTAGTTCCCCAATCGTCCTCGGGCATGCAAAAAGCCTCGCTGCGCACTTCGTGCGGCGAGGCTTTTTGCCCCCTGCGGAAAGATTGGGGAACTAAGCCCTCGTCCCTCCCAGGTTGACCTACTCGAGGTCGTCGCCCTTGTGGCGTTAGAGCGGAAAAATTGGAGCGTTAGGGCTTCTTTGCTGATGGGGGATTAGTATGCCCGGGCTTGGTTGGGGAATGCCTGGTCTAGTGAGGCTTGGAGCTTTTCGAACGATGCTCGCAAGTTGTGGCTCTGGTCGGTTGAGCGCTTGGTTTTTGTGGTGGGGGAGTCGAGGAGGCCGTTTCTCTGTGTCGGGGGGAAGGAGAAAAGGTTTGCATGTTTTAGGGATGGCTGCTGTGTTGCGTCATTGGAAGAATGCATGCTTATGCGGCCTCCTCGATGTCCACCAAAAGGTTGCGCACGGGGTGTGCTGCTAGGTCCCGTGCGTTGGCAGTATTATGCCGCGGCTGCTGCAAAGAAGCGCTAAAGAAAGGCTTAACCTGGTTTGGTGTTACGATGAAACTGCAGGTCAGAGGTATCGAATAACACTCTTGAAAGGTTTTGGGCTTAAGGACTTTCTAAGGTTTGTGACGTGGATATGGCGCGGACGTGCGGAGCGTGTGAATGCTCGCCGTTAGCGCTGCGGCTCTGCGGCGCGCACCTGCTCGATGACCTTTTCCATCGTGGCGTCGATGCGGTCTTTTTTGAGTTCGCATTCCCAGATGGTTATGGGTGTCCAGCCCATTTGAGTGAGTGCCGCCACGGCGGCTCGGTCGCGCTCGACGTTGCGACGGAACTTTGCCTCCCAAAACTCAACGTTGCGCTTGGGCTGGCTCGGATTGCACTTAGGGCAGCGGTGCCAAAAGCAGCCGTTGACAAAGATGGCGATCTTGCGGCCGGGGAAGGCGATGTCGGGCTTGCCGGGAACCTTCCATTCCAAGCGATAACCCGTAAGGCCCGCTGCGCGCAGGCGCTGTCGTACGAGCAACTCGGGCTTGGTGTTGGCGCGCTTATTGCCCTTCATGGACTTTTTGATGGCGGCGCGACGGCGGACGAGTTCGCGCTCGTCAGCGGAGAGGTCCGAGGTGTCGATGCCGTCCAGCAGGCCGGGCTTGGGACGCTTTTTGCTGCGGCGCTTAGGTTTACGTTTGGGCTTGGTAGCAGATTCGTCTGCCGCGGTGGCCTCAGCGCCGTTAGCCTCAAGCCGATCTTCCTTTAATTCAATCAGAGCATCGATAAGCCCCTTGTCGGCGGGCATCCACTCAACGGTGGCAAGCGAGGTGCGCGGAATCCAGCGGATATCGAGCTGGCGGTCATGCTTCTGGGGTTCATCGGATTCATCGGCGAGCGAGCAGTAGTAGCACTCCATGGAGAGATGGAAATCGGGGTAGTCGTACTCAACGGTATAGAAATCGCGCAGGTTGGTGACTTTTACCTGCAGCTCTTCCATGAGCTCGCGGCGCACGGCGTCTTCGGGTGTCTCGCCGCGCATGAGCTTGCCGCCGGGGAACTCCCAAAGTCCCTGCATGTCGCCGTAGCCGCGCTGCACGGCAAGCAGCTCGTCAGATCCTTCCTTGCGAATGATCCCAGCGGCAACATGAACAGTCTTCAACAGGAGTCCTCTCTCAATATCAGCACGTGGCAGGGCGGCTACCCGTACCTTACACAACGGTAAGGCAAGCGTAAGCCATATCGATGGTAGCCGACTCGTCTTCTTGCGACTATAGATGCCGTAGACTAATTGCAAGAAAGGACTCGGTATGCAAACCACGCACATGGCGACCCCGGTACTGGAGGTCGCGCATCTCGAAAAGGTATACGGAGCGCTGGGCAACGTGACCCGCGCGCTCAACGACGTCAGCTTTACCGTCAACCGCGGTGAATTCGTCGGCATCATGGGCGCTTCGGGCTCGGGCAAGTCGACGTTGCTCAACTGCGTGTCGACCATCGATAGCGCCACGAGCGGCACCATCCGCATCAACGGGCAGGACGTAACACGCATGAAGCAGGCTAAGCTTTCGCAGTTCCGCCGCGAGGAGCTCGGCTTTATCTTCCAGGACTCCAACCTGCTCGATACGCTCACGGCGCGCGAGAACATCGCCCTGCCGCTCACCATCGCCCGCACAAACTCGGCAGAGATCTCAACCCGCGTGCAGGATGTGGCAGCGCGCCTCTCCATCAGTCAGGTGCTCGACAAGTATCCCTACCAGATGTCCGGTGGTCAGCAGCAGCGCGTTGCCGCGGCTCGCGCGCTCGTCACCGACCCCACCATGATCATGGCCGACGAGCCCACCGGCGCCCTCGATTCCAAGAGCGCCCGTCTGCTGCTCGAGAGCCTGGAGGCACTGAATCGCCGCCTGCGCGCCACCGTGCTCATGGTCACGCATGACAGCTTTGCTGCCAGCTACACGAGCCGCGTGTTGTTTATCCGCGACGGCAAGATCTTCACCGAGCTGCGCCGCGGCGACACCGACCGCCGAGAGTTTTTCGACCGCATTATGGAGGTCGTTGCCATGATGGGCGGTGAGGGCTCCGATGCTCTGTAAACTCGCTTGGGGCAACGTCCGCCGCGCCGGCCGCGATTACCTCGTCTACCTTTTGACGCTCACCCTGGGCGTCACGGTCTTCTATGCCTTTAACACCATCTCGATGCAGGTCGACATCGCCGGCATCGATGAAAAGGGCTTGGCGCAGGTTATGGGCAGCATGCTCGGCAACCTGACGTACTTTTTGGCCGGTGTCATGGCCTTTTTGATGGTGTATGCCAATAACTTCATCATGAAACGCCGCAAGAAAGAGTTTGGCCTGTACCAGGTGCTCGGCATGGGGCGTGGGCGCGTCGCTACGATCATGGCGCTCGAGACCGTGATAGTGTCGGTCGTGGCCTTTGTCGCCGGCATTGTGCTGGGTGTGGGACTCTCCCAGCTCATGACGTTCTTTACGGCCTCGCTTTTTAAGACACAGATCGCCAATTTCCACTTCTTTTTCTCGGTGCATGCGTTCAATCTGACCCTTGCCTGCATGCTCGTAATGTTTGTGCTCACGCTACTGCTGAACCTTCGCGCCGTGCGTCGTACCAAACTTATCGAGCTTATGGGTGCCGAGCGTCGCAACGAGAGCATCAAGACACGCAACCCCTGGATCGCAATTGCCATCTTTGCCGTGGGCGTGGTGCTTGTGGGCGTGGCTTATTACCGTCTGCTACGTGATGGGTTCCCGCTAACCGCGACGGACAGCAAGCTGCAAGAGGCCATGAACCAGTTTGGTATTACGACCGCTATGGTTACCGTGGGCACCTTTGCCCTGTTCTGGGGACTCTCGGGCATGCTCATTAAGCTGCTGCAGAGCCTGCGCGGCGTGTATTGGCGCGGCCTCAACATGTTTACCGTGCGCCAGCTTGCGGCCAAGGTCAACACGGTGTGCTTTTCGATGGGCGTCATCGCGATGCTCCTGTTTTTGGCCATCACCTCGGTGACGTGCGGTATGTCGATTGCCAATGTGATGAACGAAAACCTGGAGCGCTATAACCCTGTTGACGTGTCACAGACGTATATCTATTACGCGCCCGATACGCTCGACTACTACAAAGAGTATGTCAATCCGTCTGAGGCCGATCGCATGGTGCTGGCTGATACAACGGTAGATTTGTACTCCGCATGGCACGGCGATCGTATCGACCCCGATAACGTTGCAGACGGTATTAAAGGCAAGTCGGCAGACAACAACGACGAGACCGGCAAGAAGGTCAATATCGCCGATGTTGCCGGCGAGCATGTGCAGATCGATTCGTATCTGAGTTACCCGCTTGGCGGCTCGGATCCTTCGGTGACCCCAAGTGAGATGTGCAAGACCATGGGCGAAAAGCTTCCCAAGGCGTTCGGGGGTAGCAATGCCGACATGACAGGCCTGTCTGTGACGCCGGCGAGCCAGTACAACAAACTGCGCCAGATGATGGGCAAGAAGCCGGTGCACATCGGTCATGACCAGTATCTGCTTACGTGTGATATGGGTGGCGAGCTGGTCGACCTGTACACCAAGTATATGGCTGGCGGCCATACCCTTACCTTGGGCGGGCATACGCTCAAGCCCGCAACCGATAAGTCGGACGAGGACACGGCGGCCATCGCCAACTCGGCGATGGGCAGTAATGGGGGTACCGTCGTCGTTGCCGACGAGCTGTTGTCCCAACTTAATCTGCAGCCGTATTCCAGTAGCCTGCTCGTTAACTACAAACAGGGGATGGATACGACCGAGGCAGACGAGAGTATTAAATACACTGTGCTCGACAATCTGCTCGTTGACGGCAAGGAGCCGGGGTCGTTGGGAACCTTCATCACACGCTCCGAGATGTACGCGCAAGCAGCGCAAATGAACGGTCTTATTAGCTACCTAGCTATCTACATCGGCTTTGTATTGGTCGTTGCATGCGCGGCGATTCTGTCGATCCAGCAACTCTCCAACGTGGCCGACGGCAGCCGCAGCTATCGTGTGCTGGCACAGATCGGCTGCGACGACCTCCAGATTCGCCATTCGGTGATGGCGCAGCAAGCGGTATTCTTCCTGTTCCCGCTGGCAGTGGGCTTGGCGCACTCCTTTGTGGCACTTAAGGTGATCATCGAGCTGGTGAGCATATTCGGAAATATGAGCATCGGCGGCACCGTGGGCCTCACCTGCGCGATTTTCCTGGCGGCCTATGGCGGCTACTTCCTGGTAACTTACCTCATGAGCGCCGGCATGGTACAAGCCGCCATCGCTACCCGCTACAGCGAGTAACAAGCGGGCAAAACCGTCGCAAAATTAGAGGCGTATGACCGCCGCGAAGGGACCAGGGGCCCTTTCGCGGCGGTTTTTGCCAATCTGGTGCGTCTCAGATACAAGTGAGTAGACTTTTTTGAACCTGCCGAGCACATCACGACAAATGATCGATGAAACCGCAGGTTAGAGCTGTGGCGTTTTAGGGCGTGCTCGGCCTTCTGCAAAAAGCCTACTCACTTGGTTTTTCTGCTAGAAGACCGCCACGAGGGAAGGCAACTCCCTTACGGCGGTTTGGACGTTTGCCCAGATAAAACCTGCCAAAATAAACCTGTCCATTTTTGGCAGGTTAACGCTTCCAGAAATGGAGGATGAGCGTGGTGCCTTTTAGCGGAGGGGGCATATTGATTAATTCGGGTAACAGTTTTTTAACGCCGGGGATGATGCTAAAATAGCCAAAATGCTATCTAGGAGCTTTGATTTTATGGCAACCGAGGCGGCTACTCTACAAAACGTGACGCGCTCGTTCCTATGGCATTCAATTATGTTGTTTATAGGGGCGGCTGGTCTGTATTGTGTGGCGCCAAGTATTTATGCGGGCCTTTCTGGCACCGTTCTTATCGGTCTGCATCTGCTTTCGGGTTTCTGTGTGGGCCTCATCTCTCGCCCCGTGGGACCGGGTATTTCCAAACGGCTTTTTGGACTTATGCTCGTAGACATTGCACTTCTTGTGATGTACACGGTATTTCTTAATGTGTTTCATCAATTTCATGTTGTGGTTTCGGCGCTCGCGTTCATTTTGTTGTTGCTAGCCCCCCTGCTTGTCGCTTGCTGTTCTTGGGCGCTTGGTGGTGAATTCGCAAACATGCGCGCGGGATCAAAGGGGAAACATGTATCCGATGGCCCTGCTCTCCACGGGTATCCTGAGTTTGCCCTTCACGGCCCCGTTATACTCTTGATTGCTTTGCTTGTTGGCCTTCAGTTTCTTCTCGCCCCGTTGATGGAGTCCATCGGTTCTTTCCTTTCCATTAACGCCGAGATGGGGGTTGCCGCCTCGCTCGTCGAGCCTCTTGCGTTTGGTAATGCTGCCGTCATTCTTGATTCGGATTGTTTGTTTTCGCGCAATATAAACATCGGAGCGGTGCTCCTGAGCTTTGGCGGGTATCAAGAGATTGCACTGCTTTTGGTGACTGTCTTGGGCAGCATCCTTGCCAGGGCCATAACGCGATTTTTACCCTACTTAACGAGCGCTTTTTCTGCGGATGCCAAATTAGGAGGAAAACACTCTGCAGTTGCCGATATCCCTGTGGCTTCGGGTTTTTCTCAAAGGGAGTCCGCGGTTTTCTTTATGAGGATAGAGGGAAAAACGTACGAGGAGATTGCTTCTGCCTTGGATATTTCCCCGTCTACCGCCCGTACCTATTTGTCGCGGGCCTTGACTAAAACCGGATATAAAAGCATTTCAGAGGCGACGACTGGACTTCTTTTGTCAAAGGATGCGTGGCATCTTGACGCAACAAATGACCATGATCACCGTTCAGAATCACTGAGGCTCTCATCGTCCAATCGGAACTGCAGGATAGTCTTCGCCTGCTTCCTGTTTATGTATGCGTCTGGAATGGGCATCGAGGAAATCCTCGTATGCTTCGGCTTTGAGCATGATGTGATAATCCTATCGATAGCCACAGTGCTTTTGGCCCTGTGTTGCTATGCGGTTATACGGCGGATGACAGAAATGCATTTATGTTGCTCACCTGAACTGAGTCTTTCTTCGGTATCCGCGGGTGCCGGAATAGCGTTCTGGGCTCACGATGCAGTAAGTCGACTGTACATTTTCTTTGAGTCCGTTGGGAGCGGTGAGTCCGTTGGCGTCCTTTTGCCTGCTTTACGCGTGATCGCGTTCCTTGTCGTACTTATCCTTCTGACTTATTCGCTGCTATCCTTGCGTTTGAAAGATGCAGCTCGGGCGGGTGATCGACGCGATGCCGTGCGTGAGGCTTTCTTGAGGCTTGGCTTCACGCCGCTTTATGCTGACATCATGGCATGCGTTTTTGATGGCAATAGAACCACCGAGATTTGCGCGCATCTTAATGTTGCTCGGGGAACCGTCAAAGAGGCCAAGAGCAAGAGCTATGCCTTGCTTGGAGTTCACTCGGAGCGTGAACTTAGAGATAAAGTATTTTGTCTTATAGCTGATGTTGTAGAAAATGGCAGGTAGAAGCCTGTAGACAAACAAGATCATAAGTCCATCCCGCACGTCTACAGACAGTTCAGACGATGAAGGCGATACTTCCGGACAACGGGTCCGACGATCCGTGTGTTGCGAACCGGAGGTGCTTGCTGTGAAGGTTTGTGATTGCCTCACATATGTACGGCTTAATTTAGAAGTTCTTGCGCGCAACCGGGGAATTATGTTGTTGACGGCGCTGCTCGCGCTCGTATTCTGCATCCCGGTTTTTCTATCCGTTCCAACGGGGGCAGATTATCTATATGGCAGAGGTTCCATCGAGGAGCAGAGGGCATTGTTGACCTCTCAAGTCTCTGGCGGCGTTTATGACACCGCCCCACAGGAGCTCAACAGCATCATTGCCGACGAAAGGGCGTGTCTTGATCGAGCGCTTGAAAACAAGGCAGATTCCAGAGGGTATTACGATGCGATTGCCGATTACGACAATCTATTGCTCAAGGAATACCGACTCGGTTATTTGAATGGCGTTGATTCGGAGCTATCGCTTGAGGCCCAAGAGCGTCTTCCCCGAGCCATAGCAATGCTGCCCCATCCGGAATCGTACGGCTCAACAACAAAAATGCCTGGGATGAATCTTCTTGCATATTATTGCGGCGCTGTTCCTGCAATAGCGTGGCTTTTAGTTCCGGTTCTCGTCCTCTATATGTCGCTTGAGGGGGATGGAAAGCGGTTCTACGATCGGGCTTTGTTGTCAAAGTTAGAGATGAATGCATGCCGCGTTCTCGTCTCTGGCATTGCATCGATGACGGTTTTGGTTCTGGCGTTGGCTCCCTGTTTTGTATTGGCAACGGTGCTTAACGGTGCCGGTCAGACGGAGTACCCAGTCGTATTCATTCAGTATGGTGACGTGGTCGAAAGAACTGTGTTAGTTCAGCTTGGGCTATTTGCTGTCTTTGAGGCTGCGTTGTCTATGATGTTTGCTTCTTTGGGCGTGTGCGTATACGCAGGAAGCAGAAACAGGGCCATTTCGTCCATGGTGGTCGCTCTTGTGGGGGGCATAAGCCAGCTTCCGTTTTATGCGAGCAAAGATGCTCCATGGCATGCGTTGCTGCCGTATATGGTGCCGAGCTATTCTGTCTCTTCGCTTGCACTCGGCGGCGCTTCTTACGCCAATGGAGCTGAGGTATCACTCGTTCCTGAAGCCAGTGCGCTGCACTGTTTCTTTGCCGTAATGGGCACGCTTGTTGTCTGTGCGTTGGGAATCATCTCGTTTTCGCGTCTAAAAAGCAAGAATCGCTGGGCCTGGAACCATATTAGTCCGGATAGTTTGGGCGAGAAAAGCTTGCTCTCTCTGTCGCTGGATGTGTTGACGGTTGAAAAAAACCAGCTGGCAAAGGGATTGCAGTTTGATATGCCCGCTGGCCAGATATGGGGTCTTGTCGCGCCAAATGGATATGGCAAGACTACGTTACTTAATGCTCTTTGGGGAGACGCTGGGCCATCAGTGCGCGTGTCAGGTTCTCTCTGTTTTCATGCAAAAGCATGTGTCGACTGTGAGGAAATGAGAAAGGAATTCTTCTTGGTTCCGAATGGGCCGTCTCTATTGATTCCATACATGACAGTCGCTTTCCATCTCGACCGATGCGGGCGAATTTGGCATTCACCTCGCACTTTGGACCAGGTGCTTGATCGCTTTGACTTGACTGGGTTGAAGAATACGCCCGTATCTAGGCTGTCTGATGGAAATAGACAATTACTCAATGTGGCGATGGCGTATATGTCCTATTGCGAAGTCGTCCTTTTGGATGAGCCCATGAATGCACTTGATGTGAGACACGTCGCAATCGTTTCGAATGCTCTTAGAGACGATGCGGGTAGGGGGGCGCATGTCATTATCTCTTCTCATCTAATCGGAAATCTCGAATCGCTTTGCGATGCTTCCGTATTGTTCACACGAGATGGCTCGCGTGTCGTTACCCGAGAAATGGGAGGTGATTCGAAATGGATCGGTAATGTGTACGCGCAGCTTTTCAAGACGAACGATAACAAAAACTAGGAAAGGAAGATGACCATGAAGCGAAATGTAGCGAAGAACTATGTGAAGGCAATGTGCGCATGTATTATGTTCGCTCTGTCGATGGCCGTAATTCCCACTTATGCGTCGGCGCAACCAGATGCAGGTTCTGTTGCACCTTGTCGTCTTGTGACGGCGGATGTCTTGGACACCTACAAATCGTTTTCCACTGCAAACCACCCGAGCGAGAATATTGATTGCTTCGATCAGACATACAAGAGGCTGTCTTTTAAAACTTCGTATTCTCGTACGGGGCAAACGATTCTCTATACGGGTGCAGCGTTAAGCCCGCGCGGCAACGGGATGCCCGGGTTTGAGACAAAATATCAGTGCACATATCGTACCTGGTAGATAACTCTAGGATCGGATCTCTCCGAATTACTTTGCGGCGGACTTGTTTAACGCTGCTGCCCCTTCGTTCATCTCAATCTGTAACACCTGGCTGGCAAAAACGTCTCTACCTGTTACAGATTGAGACTATTCGACGCGCACTCTATAACTCGTCTCGATCTGTAACAGTAAGACGGCGATTTGTCCTCTACGCGTTACAGATTGAGGCGAATGAAATCATGAACCAAAAACCGCCGCGAAGGGAGACAACTTCCCCGCGGCGGTTGGCGTTTGCCCAGATAAAACTTGCCAAAATAAACCTGTCTCTTTTTGGCAGGTTAGCGCTTTCAGAAGTGGAGGATGAGCGTCGTGCGGTTTTGCTGCTCAGTTTTGACCAGGATGTTGAGGATGTGGGTCTTGACGGTGCCCACGGCAAGGAATAGCTCGTCAGCGATCTCTTGGTTCGATTTGCCCAGTACAACCAGACGCAAAACCTCGGCCTCGCGGTTGGAGAGCTTGTAGTCGCTGGGGACGTTCTTAAACGACTAGTTATTTAAGAACGTCCCCAATGACTACTTTGCGGGTAGTTAAAAGAGCCCCATCCTAAATTAGCTACCCCGCCAACACCGCAGGTAGAGCAAAAGTCAGCGAAAGCCCGCCAGAGCGAGCAAGGTGCCTTGAAGCGAGGCAGCATTGACCTTTTGGTCATGCCGTCGAAGCTGAAAGGCAGATTGCCGCTCTGGCGGGCTTGCAGCGTCGGCCGGTTACGGCGTTTGGTAAAACGCCGTAACCTACACCCGCTCCGCGATCTCGTGGATGAGGTAGTCGGTCTTTTCCCAGCCCAGGCACGGGTCGGTGATCGACTTGCCAAAGACGCCGCCGTCGACCGGCTGGTTGCCGTCCTCCAGGTAGGACTCGATCATAAAGCCCTTGACCAGCTTGGAGATGGACTCGTTGCGGCGGCAGCTGTCGAGCACCTCTTTGCAAATGCGATACTGCTCCAGCGGACGCTTGCCCGAGTTGTCGTGGTTGCAGTCGATGACCGCTGCCGGATTGGCATAGCCGGCGTACTCGGTATAGCGCTCGGCCAGGCGCTCCAGGTGCTCGTAGTGGTAATTGGGGTAGGTGCGACCGTCGAGGCCGATGTAGCCGCGCATGACAGCGTGCGCAAGCGGGTTGCCGTCGCACTCGACCTCCCAGTTGCGGAAGATGAAGCTCTGGTGCGCCTGCGCGGCGTAAATGGAGTTGAGCATAACGGTGGTAGAGCCGGCAGTGGGATTCTTCATGCCGACGGGCACCGAAATGCCGCTCGACACCAGGCGATGCTCCTGGTTTTCGACCGAGCGCGCGCCCACAGCAACATAGCTCAGCAGGTCAACGAGGTACTGGTAGTTGGACGGATAGAGCATCTCGTCGGCGGTAAAGAAACCGGTCTCGTCGATGACGCGCAGGTGCATGTGGCGAATGGCCTTAACGCCTTCGAGCAGGTCATCGGGCGCCTCGGGGTCGGGGTTGTGCAGCAGACCCTTGTAGCCGGTGCCTTTGGTGCGCGGCTTGTTGGTGTAGACGCGCGGAATGATGATGAGCTTGTCCTTGACCTCTTCGGCGACCTTGGCCAGCCGGTTCATGTACTCAAGCACCGAATCTTCGCGGTCGGCAGAGCACGGGCCGATGATGAGCACCTTGCGTGCGTCCTCGCCGGTAAAGACTTTGGCGACCTCGGCGTCAAATGCCTGCTTTTTGGCGGTAAGCTCGGCGGAAAGCGGCATTTCCTCGCGGATCTCCATGGGGATTGGCAGCCTGCGTTTGAATTCCATGGCCATAGGGGCCTCCTCAATCAATTGATGGCAACGAGAACGTTGTCGAATGCTCGGCATTATCCGCTGTCGCACGCTAAAGTGCAAGCAAAACCTGCCAAAAAGGGACAGGTTTATTTTGGTAGGTTTTATCTGGGGAAACGTCGGCGGATACCGGGAGGGAGTGGCGCCGCGTGGGCCCCTAAGGCTGCCATCGATTTCTCGGGAAACACCCCGCGGCCAAAAAATGCCAAATATGAGTACCGTTGCTATTCCAGTGCCATATTGCCTTCGCAAAATAATAGACATAAATGCAAAACATGTTCGTTAACACAAACGCATATAAGTCCGCTATGGTGCTGTTTGATCAATTTAGGAACGCGTGTAAGCCGTGAGAGCGGCATTTGAGGCTGTTTTGGCTGTTACTAAAAAAGTAACAGTACTCATATTTGCCCTATTTTGTCCACGGGGTCTGGATGGCGCCGTCAATGGGGTCTCAGGGAAGGCGTTTCGAGGCTCGAAGGACACAGAACGGGGGCGCAGGTTGTCCTGCGTCCCCGTTCTCGGGCGTTATTCGTTCCCTGCGGCAGAATTTACGCCGCCTCGTCGAACTGCGAGTTATACAGGTCGGCGTAGAAGCCACCCTGGGCGAGCAACTCGTCGTGCGTGCCCTTCTCGACGATATCGCCGTCGCGAATTACCAAGATCACGTCGGCGTTGCGGATCGTGGACAGGCGGTGCGCGATGACAAAGCTGGTACGGCCCTGCATCAGTGCATCCATGGCGCGCTGGATAAGCTCCTCGGTACGGGTATCGACGTTGGAAGTCGCCTCGTCCAAAATCAGCGCCGGACGGTCGGCCAAAATGGCGCGGGCGATGGTCACGAGCTGGCGCTGGCCCTGAGACAGGTTGGTGCCCTCCTCGTTAATCATAAAGTCGTAGCCGCCGGCGAGCGTATGGATAAAGTGATCGCAGCGTGCGGCGCGTGCAGCGGCTTCGACCTCGGCATCGCTTGCATCGGGGCGTCCGTAGCGGATGTTCTCGCGGATGGTGCCGTTAAACAGCCAGGTATCCTGCAGTACCATAGCAAACTCGCCGCGAAGCGCCGCGCGGTCCCAGTCGCGCACGTCGATGCCCTCGACGCGCAGCGAGCCGCCGTCCACATCGTAGAAGCGCTGCAGCAGCTTGATAAGCGTGGTCTTGCCGGCGCCGGTGGGCCCGACGATGGCGATGGTCTGGCCGGGCTGCGCCTCGCAGCTAAAGTCGTGGATGATGGTCTTGTCGGGCGTGTAGCCAAACTTGACATGGTCGAACTCCACGTGGCCGGGGCGCTTCTCGGGAATTTGCGCGTCAGCCTTCTGCTTCTCCTCGGGCGCGGCCAGGAACTCAAAGACGCGCTCGGTGGCGGCGGCCATCGACTGCATCGTGTTGCTCACGTTGCCCAGCTGCTGCACCGGCTGCGTAAAGTTGCGCACGTACTGGATAAAGCTCTGGATGTCGCCGGGCGTGGCATTGCCGGTCAGCGCGAGCTGCGCACCCACCACGACGACTCCCACGTAGCCCATGTTGCCCACCAGGCTCATAAGCGGCATCATCAGGCCCGATAGGAACTGCGAGCGCCAGCCACTAATAAAGAGTCGGTCGTTTTGACGGTCGAACTCCTCGATTGAGGCTTCGGCGCGGTCGAACACCTGAATGACGTTCTGGCCGGCAAAATCCTCCTCGATAATGCCGTTGACGGTGCCCAGAACCTGCTGCTGCTCTCGGAAGTACGGCTGCGAGAAGTGAATCATCACGGCAAGGATAATCGCGGCTGCCGGCAGCGTGAGCACGGTGACGCCGGTGAGCGGCAGGCTGATCGACAGCATCATGACGAGCACGCCGATAATCTGCGTCACCGACGTGATGAGCTGCGTTACGCTCTGGTTGAGCGACTGGCCCAGCGTGTCGACATCGTTGGTGATGCGGCTGAGCACGTCGCCCTTGCTGTGGCCGTTGAAGTAACTCATTGGAACGACAGCGATCTTGGCGGCGATCTCCTTGCGCATGCGATAGCAGATCTTTTGCGTGACACCGGTCATGAGCCAGCCTTGGATCAGGCTGCAGACAGAGCTCGCCAGATACAGACAGAGCAAAAAGCCGAGCGTCTTGGCGATCCAGTCAAAGTCAACGTCGCCGGTGCCGTTGACCTTGGCGACCAGGCCTTCGAACAGTTTGGTGGTAACCTGGCCGAGCACCTTGGGTCCCACGATGTTAAAGATGACCGAGCACACGGCAAAGGCGACGGCGGTAAACACGGCAATCTTGTGCTGGCCGATATAGCCGAGCAGCTGCCTCATGGTGCCCTTAAAGTCCTTGGCCTTTTCGCCGCGACGCATGCCGCCCATGCGGCCCATGGGACCACGCTGGCGGGTGGGCTTGGGAATCTGAGTCTTGGTCTCGTCTGCCATTAGCGCTCGCCTCCTTCCGTGACGGCTGCAATTTCTTCTTGGGTAAGCCCCAGCTCTTCGGCGGAAAGCTGCGACTGTGCGATCTCCAGGTACGCCGGGCAGCTGTGCAGCAGCTCCTCGTGCGTACCGGTGCCCACCACGTGGCCGTCGTCGAGCACGATGATCTGGTCGGCGTGCATGATGGTCGCGATGCGCTGGGCCACTACCACGAGCGCGGCGTCAGTGACGTTTTTGGCCAACTCTTCGCGCAGGCGCGCGTCGGTCTTGTAGTCGAGGGCGCTAAACGAGTCATCGAAAACTACGACCTCGGGCTTCTTGGCCAGGGCGCGGGCGATGGCCAGACGCTGGCGCTGACCGCCCGAAACATTGGAGCCACCCTGGCTGATGGGGGAGTCGTAACCGCCCTCGCGCTCGGCGATAAAGTCCTCGGCTTGGGCGATGCGTGCCGCCCGGTGCATGTCATCATCGCTTACCATGTCGCCGGCAAATTTAAGGTTGCTCTCGACGGTGCCCGAGAACAGGCGACCCTGCTGCGGGATATAACCAATACGGCGACGCAGCTCGGAAAGGGTCATGTCGCGCACGTCGATGCCGTCGAGCGAAATGCTGCCGCCCGTGACGTCGTATAAGCGCGGAATCAGCTGTACGAGCGTAGACTTGCCCGAGCCCGTGGAGCCAATGATGCCGAGCATCTGACCGGCATGCGTGGTGAAGTTCACGCCGCTGATGACATCGGCGCGGGCATCGGGATACTGGAAGCTCACGTCGCGGAAGGTGAGCTCACCGCGCGGCGCGTTGGCCGCGGGCAGTTTGGGCGAGGCGGGGTCGTTGATGCTCGTGGGGCAGGTGATGACCTCTTCCACGCGCTCGGCCGCGACCTCGGCACGGGGCAGGATGACCGAAACCATGGTGAGGATCATAAACGCCATAACGATCTGCATGGTGTAGGAGATGAACGCCATCATGTTGCCGACCTGCATCACGCCGTCGGACACGCCCTGCGCGCCAAACCAGACGATAAGCACGGTGATGCAGTTCATGACGAGCATCATGAGCGGCATCATAAAGCTCATGGCTCGGTTGGTGTAGAGCTGCGTGGTCATCAGATCGAGCGACGCCTTGTCAAAACGCTCGAGCTCATGCTCCTCGCGGTTGAACGAGCGGATGGGCATAAGGCCGTCGAGTAGCTCGCGGGCGGTAAGGTTCACGCGGTCCACAAAGCTTTGCATCTTTTTGAACTTGGGCATGGTGAGGCCCATGAGCACGCCGACGACGGCCGAGACCGCGATGATGGCCACGGCGATGGTCCACTCCAGGCCGGTGTGGTTGGCCAGGACGCGCATGACGGCGACGATGCCCATGACGGGGGCCATCAGACACATGCGGATAAACAGGGTTGCGGCCATCTGGATCTGCTGAATGTCGTTGGTGCAGCGGGTGATGAGCGAGGCCTGGCTAAACTTGCCCACCTCGGCCGGCGAGAAGTGCATAACCTTGTTGAAGGTCTCGCGGCGCAGGTCGCGTGCGATGGAACAGGCGGTGCGCGAGGCCACGGCGCCGGTCAGGATGGTGGCGACGAGCGAGACCAGACACAGACCAAACATCGTGGTCGCCATGCGGCCCAGGTAGGCGTTCTGCACGTCGGCGGGGTCGATGCCCTGTGCCTTGTACTCGTCTTGCACATAGCTCACGGCGCGCTGGGTGACGATGGAGCCCGACATGGAGCCCATTTTGTCAGCCATATTGTTGGCACCATCGACGAGCTTGCTCTGATCAACCAGACCGCCATCGATACCAAGACGCAGGCTCTTCATGGTGATCTTGCCGCCATCGGAATCGATCTGCTTTTGCATGTTCTGTGCGGCTGCGGCCTTTTGCTGCATCTCGGCGAGCTGCTCGGGCGTCATCGCTGCCATCTGCTCGGGGGTGGGCATGGCCTGGGCGGTGCTGTCGCCTTTCTCGCTGGACGAGCCCATCATGTCGCCCATGGAGTTGGCGTCAATGCCCTGGTTGAGCGAAAGGACGACAGTCTCGGGCAGACTCATAATGTCGGCAATCTTGCCTCCATCGGTACGCTCCTCCTCGGTGCCCTTGTACGTTCGAATACCGTTATTGTCCGCCTTGCTAAACACGGCCTCCACAGCTTTGGCGTCCTTGGCGCTCATAAAGAGTTCGAGGTCGTCGAGCGATTCGGCGCGGATGGTGTCGGGCACGGGCGAGGCGATACCGCCTTGCTGCACGCCCACGTCGACGATATCGCTCATATAGGTAGGCAGCGCCAGGTCGGCGTTGCAGCTGATTACGATGAGTACGATAGCTGTGAACAGTGCCAGGATATGCTTTTTAAAGAGCTTGAGAATCCTCACTCGGCATCTCTCCTTTCTTGATTGCGGTCGATAATTTCGTTGGCACGTCTAAGAAGGCGCACCATCTCTTGGGTATCTGTTTCGCCGAGCTGCTCGAGGAAAGCCGCGGTGCGGTCCTCGAATTCCCGGCGTTTGATTTCGAGATCCTGGAATCCCTTGTCGGTCACTATGACGTGTACGCGACGACGGTCGGTCTTTGAGTGCTCACGCTCAACCCAGCCCTTGGCTTCGAGAGCGCGTAGGATATTGGCAATGCGGGCGTTCGAGACCCAGGCGCGATCAGCGAGTTCGCTCGGCGTGAGCGAGCCGCCAGCGAGCATAAGGGCGCGCATGACAGCCATCTCGCCGCTGAGAGCTTTGTCCACAAAGCGCGAAACGCGCTGGTGAATGCCGCCAAACTCGGTAAGGAGCTGACGCCCAAGTTCACGGAAATCGGTATCTTCCACCGAAAACCCCTAACACTAGAAACTATTTTCGGTGAAAGATGATACCCTTGCACGCGCGCCCTATACAGTAGATTTTGAGACATGCCTAGAAAACTACCTTTAGGCGACCTCCGTGCACCGTCGGTGCCAGTAAAGTTAGGGAGTAGATCTCTAGGCATGTCCTAAAGCCTACTCAGAGGCACTTTACCCTGCTAAAGCTGGCATAACAGCTAGAGCGAACGTCGTACAAAGGCAAGGAAAAATAACATACAAATCGGTGAACGGTAGTTGTTCGCGCTCGCATTTCCTGCGGGTTTGTAAAAAACGCCCTTATGATATAAAAAAAGAAACATATAACAGCCCAGATGGAGAGGGTCGCTATGTTATCCTTCTCAAACGGGTGAAATCTTGGGTTTAGGGTTGCAGTTCCAAGGTGGACAAACGTTTTTCCCTGTACCAACGTGTGGTGAAGAACGGAAGAAGCCGGTATTGCAAGCCGATAATTCAAGAATTCAATAAGCAGCGGTGTGAGAGAGCGCCGCATTACACGTAACTAGGAGCGTGGTTACACAATGCAGGAGGCATGGGAAGGCTTCAAGGAAGGCATTTGGACGGGAGAGGTTGACGTCCGAGACTTCATCCAGAAGAACTACACCCCCTACGAGGGCGACGAGTCGTTCCTCGCCGGCCCGACCGAGCGTACCAAGGAGCTGTGGGGCGAGGTTCTCGACCTGCTGCTCAAGGAGCGCGAGCAGGGCGGTGTCCTCGATATGGACACCAAGACCGTCACGGGTATCGTGAGCCACCCCGCTGGCTACATCGATAACGCCCACCGCGAGAAGGAGACCATCGTCGGCCTCCAGACTGACAAGCCGCTCAAGCGCGCTCTGCACGTCAACGGTGGTATCCGCATCGCTTGCCAGGCTGCCAGCCAGCACGGCTACAAGGTCGACGAGAACGTTGTCGAGCGCTATACCTTCGAGCGCAAGACCCATAACGCCGGCGTCTTCGATGTTTACACCCCCGAGATGCGTGCTTGCCGCTCGGCTCACATCATCACCGGTCTGCCCGATGGCTATGGCCGCGGCCGCATCATCGGCGACTACCGTCGTGTCGCCCTGTACGGTGTCGACTACCTGATCAAGGACAAGGAGGCCCAGAAGGCTTCCACCCCGACGGTCATGACCGCCGACAACATCCGCGACCGTGAGGAGCTGCAGGAGCAGATCCGCGCCCTCGGCGAGCTCAAGATGATGGCCGAGACCTATGGTTTCGACATTTCCAACCCTGCTACCAACACGCAGGAGGCCATCCAGTGGATGTACTTCGCCTACCTCGCTGCCGTCAAGGAGCAGAACGGCGCTGCCATGTCCATCGGCCGTACCTCTACGTTCATCGACATCTACGCTGAGCGCGACCTTGCCAACGGCACCTTCACCGAGGAGCAGATCCAGGAGTTCGTGGATCACTTCATCATGAAGCTCCGCATGGTCAAGTTTGCCCGTACCCCTGAGTACCAGGCCCTGTTCACCGGCGATCCGCAGTGGGTCACCGAGTCCATCGGCGGCATGGGTGTTGACGGCCGTACGCTCGTTACCAAGATGAGCTACCGCTACCTGCACACGCTCGAGAACATGGGCACCAGCCCCGAGCCCAACATGACCGTTCTGTGGTCGACCCGTCTGCCCGAGAACTTCAAGAAGTTCTGCGCCAAGACTTCTGTCGCCAGCTCCTCGATCCAGTACGAGAACGACGACCTCATGCGCGTTTACCACGGCGACGACTACGGCATCGCCTGCTGCGTGTCCTCCATGCGCATCGGCAAGGAGATGCAGTTCTTCGGCGCCCGCGCCAACCTGGCCAAGTGCCTGCTGTACGCACTCAACGGCGGTGTTGACGAGGTCTCCAAGAAGCAGGTCGGCCCCAAGTATCGCGCCGTCGAGGGCGATACGCTCGATTACGACGACGTTGTGGCCAAGTACAACGACATGATGAAGTGGCTTGCTGGCGTGTACGTCAACTCGCTGAACATCATTCACTACATGCACGACAAGTATTGCTACGAGCGCATCCAGATGGCTCTGCACGACAAACACGTGCACCGCTGGTTCGCTACGGGCATCGCTGGCCTTTCCGTCGTGGCTGACTCCCTGTCCGCCATCAAGTACGCCAAGGTCCACCCCGTCCGTGACGAGAACGGCATCATCGTCGACTTCGAGACCGAGGGCGAGTTCCCCAAGTACGGTAACGACGACGACCGCGTCGACCAGATCGCTCACGACGTTGTGCACCAGTTCATGGAGTACATCCGCATGAACGACACCTATCGCAACTCCGTGCCCACGACCTCGGTTCTGACCATTACCTCCAACGTCGTGTACGGTAAGAAGACCGGCTCCACGCCCGACGGCCGCAAGGCTGGCCAGCCGTTCGCCCCGGGTGCTAACCCCATGCACAAGCGCGATAGCCACGGTGCCATCGCTTCGCTGTCTTCGGTTTCCAAGCTCCCGTTCCGCGATGCTCAGGACGGCATCTCCAACACCTTCTCCATCATCCCGAGTGCGCTCGGCAAGGAGGATCAGGTGTTCTTTGGCGATATCGACCTTGATCAGCTGGGCGAGTAACTATTGTTAGTGCTATACTAACAATAACGATTACTGATTAGTGCGCCGGTTTCGGCCGGCGCCTATCGATCGAAGGAGACACATTATGAAGGTTTCTGAAGTTTCCGAGACTCAGGCCGATAACCTGGTCCACATGCTCGACGCTTACGCCGAGAAGGGTGGCCACCACCTGAACATCAACGTCTTCAACCGTGAGACGCTGCTCGACGCTCAGGCTCACCCCGAGAAGTATCCGCAGCTGACCATCCGCGTTTCCGGCTACGCCGTGAACTTCCACACGCTCACCAAGGAGCAGCAGGACGAGGTCATTGCGCGTACCTTCCACGACAAGTTCTAAAGGGACTCAACTCCCGCAGGATCGCCGGGGCTGTTTGGGCTATCTCCCAAAACGTCCTCGGACATGCAAAGAGGCTCGCTGCGCACTTCGTGCGGCGAGCCTCTTTGCGTCCTGCGGAATGTTTTGGGAGGTAGTCCAAACAGCCCCGGCTGGGGTCCTGTGTAGTCACCCTTTAGGCGGAACTCTCCTAATTATTTGGATGAGTCGTTTACTTACTTGTACTGTTACCGTCTTCCCGCTCTTATTGGGGTATGCTTTGTTCGTATGTAAACGTATGACATGTTGATGGGGGAGGGTGCTATGGCTCGCGAGGGCGCTCGTTCTAAGGATTCGGCTAAGCCTGGCATCAAGGAAGTTGCAGCGGTGGCGGGGGTTTCGCCTACTACGGTATCTCGCGTGCTTAATAATCGCGGCTATATTAGCCAAGAGACCCGCGATAAGGTCCATGCCGCGATGAAGCGCATCAACTATACGCCCAACGATATCGCCCGTGCCATGCTCAACGGTCGCCTGAATCTAATAGGTATGATAGTCCCCTATGTCAGCAGCCCGTTTCATGCCCAAGCGGTCCAAGCCGTTGAGCGTACCCTGGCCGAAAACGGTTTTAAGATGTTGCTGTGCAATAGCGCCAATCGACCTGATCTTGAGCGTTCTTATATCGATATGCTTCGGCGCAATATGGTTGATGGCGTCATCGTCAACTCGCTTAATATCGGTGCCGAGGCGTATGCCGAGATGGGCTTGAGTCTGGTTGGTATCGACTGCGACCTTGGCGAAGCCTCTGTTCAGATTGCGAGCGACAGCTATAGCATCGGCGAACTTGCCACGCGTCGCCTGTTCGATGACGGATGTTCACGCATCCTGTGCCTGCGCAGCAATAGCCGCATGCGCATGCCCGCCAATAAGCGTACCGATGCCTACCTCGATGTTGTTGAGCAGGCCGGTTTGCCCGCGCTTGTCCGTGAGGTTGAGTTCGTTAAGCCCGACGACGAAAAGAGCGCGGTCGTTGCGAAGATCCTCGATGAGAACCCCGATATTGACGGCATCTTTGCGGGAGACGACACGATGGCGGCTATCTGTCTTAACGTGATGAAGCAGCGCGGCTTGAGCGCTCCGGGCGATATTAAGGTCGTGGGCGCGGATGGTGCCCGCCGCACTATGACGTTTATGCCTGACTTAACAACCGTACGCCAAGATATCGATCGCATCGGAGAGCTCGCGGCGCAATCCATCATTGCTCTTATTAACGGCGAAAAGCCCGAATCGAATATCAAGCTCCCCGTTGAACTCATTGAGGGTAAAACCGCGTAGTTCATCCCGTGCCAAAAGAATTCCTCAAACACCTCTGATGACCGTTCGCCGGCATATGTCAACCGTTTGCCGACGACTGGAACTGCGAAAAGACGTATTGGTGTGAAAACGTTTGACATATGAAAACGATTGACATATATTGCAGTTGTACCGAGTTAGTATCTCGTGAGAAAGGAAGTCTCGGATGCACAAGGTGTATTACCAGCCTGAGGGAATTTGGGTAGGCGACATCATGCCGTACGGCGAGGACGGCACGTTCTATCTCTATCATCAGCGTGACACGCGAAACCCCGGACCTTTCGGAGAGCCGTTCGGCTGGGCACTCGCGACAACCAAGGACTTCGTCAATTACAAAGACTTTGGCGAGAGCCTTGAGCGTGGCGGCGACGAGGAAGTCGACCAGTATGTTTATGCCGGCACGGTGTTTAAGGTGGGCGACAAGTACCATGCGCTCTACACTGGTTGCAATCGCGATAAGGTCAAGGCACGCTTGATGAAGCAGGTTCTTCTTCACGCAACGAGTGACGACGCCGTCAAGTGGGAGAAGAACATCGCCGAGACGCTGCTTCCGCCCCAGGAGGGTTACGATGACCGCAACTGGCGCGATCCCTTTGTGCTTTGGGATGAGGAGAACGAAGAGTACATGCTCATCCTCGGCACGCGTGTGGGCGAGGACAAGCGTCTGATGACCGGTCGTCTGGTCAAGTTCACCTCCAAGGACCTGGATACCTGGGAGTTCCAGGGCGACTGGTGGAATCCGGGCCTGTACACCATGTTCGAGATGCCTGATCTCTTTAAGATGGGCGACTGGTGGTATCTGGTGTTCTCCGAGTACAGTGATGGCAACAAGACCCGTTACCGCATGTCTCGCTCTATCAACGGTCCTTGGATCACTCCTGCGGACGATTCCTTCGATGGCCGCGCGTACTATGCCGCGCGTACCGCATTTGATGGCGAGCGCCGCGTTCTCTTTGGTTGGGTTCCTACGCGTGACGAGGGCGGCGACCCCAGCTCTTACCTGTGGGGTGGCACCTTTATGCCCCTCGAGATCGTTCAGCGTGCCGACGGAACGCTCGGCACCAAGCTTCCTGACAGCATGCTTGGCGCCTTTGGCGAGGCTAAGGCAGTCGAGGCCTTTGAGCTCTCCTGCGAGTCGGGCAAGGTCGAGCAGGTGCTCGCCGCGGATGCCGGTTCCACCTATATGCTCGATGCCGACATCGAGCTCGCCGGTGACGCTGCCGGCTTCTCGGTGAAGCTTGCCGAGGACGCCGAGTCCGGTCTTGCCTATGAGTTCCGCGCCAACCTGCGTGAGGGCAAGCTCGAGTTTACGGCGGCCCCCCAGTATCCGTGGTTCCAGGTCAACAACATGGGCCTCGAGCGTCCGTTGTTCTTTAAGGGCGAGGGCACTCATCATGTGCGCCTGGTCGTTGACGACGATATCGCGACCATCTTTGTCGATGATGTTGCGCTTAACGCGCGCTTCTGCAATAAGCAGGGCCAGGGTGTGGCACTGACGGTCACCGACGGTACGCTCAAGTGCGCAAATGCAACGATCGCGTCTCTGTAATGGCATCAAAACGTTTTATGATTTCGTAAGGGAATGGAGAGGAACATGGACTACAAAGTAGTGTCTCAGCAAGTCGTCGATAACGTCGGCGGTCTGGAGAACATCGAGGGCGCCACGCATTGCGTTACGCGTCTGCGTCTGGTGCTCAAGGATACGAGCAAGTACAACAAGGCCGAGCTCGAGAACATCGATGGCGTCAAGGGCGTGCTGTACAACAGCGGCCAGCTCATGATCATCTTCGGTACCGGTACCGTCAACAAGGTCTACGATGAGTTTATGGCTCTGACGGGCGTTAAGGAGATCAGCGCTTCCGAGGTCAAGGGCGCCGAGGCGGACAAGAAGGGCAAGTTCTTCTCGGTCCTCAAGGTATTCTCGGATATCTTTATCCCCATCATTCCCGCTTTCGTCGGCGCTGCTATCATCATCGGCCTTAAGTCGCTGATCGTTGCCAACGGCCTCTTTGGCATGGAGGGCAGCCTTGCCGATCACAGCGAGTTCCTCAAGAACCTCGCAAGCTTCTTTGCCATTATCGCCACCACGTTTGACTACCTGCCTGTCCTGGTTATGTACAGCGCGGTGAAGCGTTTTGGCGGTAACCCGATTCTGGGCATCCTCGTCGGTATCGTCATGGTTCACCCGAGCCTTATGAACCGCAACACGTTCGTTATGGACCCGACGGGTGCTGAGTACTGGAACTTTGGTCCGCTCTCCATTCCCATGGTTGCTTTCCAGGGTGGCGTGTTCCCTGCAATCCTGACTGCCTGGTTTATGGCCAAGGTCGAAAAGATTGCCCAGAAGTACATCCCCGAGGTCGTTTCGTTCGTCTTTGTCCCGACCGTTACCCTGATTCTTGCTAACGTCGCCCTGTTCACCGTGTTCGGCCCGCTCGGCAACCTGATCGGCGACGTCCTCGCCGGCGTAATCGATATCCTGTACAACAGGATGGGCGTCTTTGGTGCCTTTGTCTTCGCCGCGTTCCTGCAGCCGCTTGTCGTTACCGGTACGCATCAGTTTATCCAGGGTATCGAGGCAAACCTCGTTGCCACGACTGGCTTCAACTACATCCAGGCCATCTGGTCGGTTTCCATCATCGCCCAGGGCGGCGGCGCCATCGGCATGTACCTCATTCACAAGAAGCATTCCAAAGAGCGCAACATCTGCATGTCGTCCTTTATCCCGACGCTGGTCGGTATCTCCGAGCCCGCAATCTTTGCTGCAAACATGCGCTACTCGATCATCCCGTTCATCTGCGCTTGCATCGGTGCAGGCTGCGGCGGTGCCTTCGTGAAGCTCTTTGAGGTGCGCGCCATCGGTCAGGGTCTGACCGGCGTGCTTGGCCTGCTCATCGTCACGCCCGAGACGCTCGTGTGGTATGTGGCTGGCAATCTCATCGCCTTCATCGTGCCGATCGTCTTGATCTTTGCCTACAACAAGGCAAAGGGCGTGCCGACCACCGATGAAGAGGGCGCTGGCGCTGGCTTCGACGTTAGCTTCTAGTTGAGCCGTTCAGCGTAATGTGCGGATAAGTCCATTTGGGGAAGGGCGTTCGGCTCGTGCGAGTCGAGCGTCCTTTCCCATAGACGAGAAAGTCAACGGCGATGTTTAATCAAAAAAATAAGGTGACACGCGCGGACTATGAGCAGTGGCGTGCCGGACAGGATGAGACGGCGGCTCGCATCGCATCCGACCCCGATAGGCTTTTGTTCCATGTGGAGCCTGAGCTTGGCTGGCTCAACGACCCCAATGGTTTGGTTCAGATTGGTGATACGTATCACATCTATCATCAATACGATCCGTTCGATGCTGCGCATGGCGGTCCAGTGCTTTGGAACCATCTGACGACAAAGGATTTTGTGACGTACGAGAATCACGGCCCCGTGCTGTTCCCCGATTCCGATTTGGATTCGAGTGGAGCGTATTCTGGTTCTGCCTTTGTACGTGATGGCAAGATTCACTACTTCTATACCGGCAACGTTAAGCATTTTGACCGTGATGATTACGACTACGTGTTGACGGGCCGTGAGCAAAACCAAATTCATATGGTTGCCGAGAATCCCGACGAATTGGGCGAGAAGCGCATAGCTGTTGGGCCGGTCGATTACCCCGACGATATCGGTACGCACGTGCGCGACCCCAAGATCCTTGAACACGACGGTATCTACTACATGGTTCTCGGCGCTCGTACGAAAGACGATCGCGGGTGCGTGCTTGTCTATACCTCGCGTGATCTAGAGGACTGGGGCTATGCGACGCGCATTGAGCTGGGCGAGAAGTTTGGCTTTATGTGGGAGTGTCCTGATCTGTTTGAGCTCGATGGCGAGCTTATTCTCGTTTGCTGTCCGCAGGGCGTGCCCGCCGATGGCTGGCGTTACCGCAATCCGCATCAGTGCGTGTGGTTCTCCATCGAGGCCGATTGGGGGGCGCCGAGCTTTAAGATCGTCGGCCAGGGCATGCCTCCGATGGTTGATGCCGGTTTTGATTTCTATGCCCCGCAGTCCTTTGAGGACGCTGCGGGTCGGCGTTTGATGATCGGATGGTCGGGTTGCCCCGATGCGACGACAGAAAGCCCGACGGTGGCGCGCGGGTGGCAGTGCGCGCTGACGGTGCCGAGAGAGCTGAGCATGCGCGGCGGCAAGCTCTGCCAGTGGCCGGCGCACGAGATTGAGAGGATGCGCGGCGATTGCGTTCGTGCTGTAGGCGGTGAGACCGTTGAGGAGCCGGGACGCCTGTTTGATGTCGTGGTTTCCTGCGAGGGAGCCAAGATGATCGAGCTCGAAATCCGCAAGGGTGTCTTTGTGCGTTATACGGACGGGATGCTTACCCTCGACATGGGTGACGAAGGCTATGGGCGCGACCAGAGGTCGATCGAGCTCAGCGAGCTTCGCGACCTGCGCGTGCTTTCGGACACTACGATGGTCGAGATTTTTGCAAATGGCGGCGAGGCGGCACTTACGAGCCGTACCTATTCGCCGGCGGTTCCGGCGATGGAGCTGCACGCCGAGGGTGCGGCATCGATGAATTTCTACCGCCTCGTGCATTAACCGTGCGTGGAGCACGATTGGATTTGCTGGACGGAATGTGTCGCAGTTGTCGCGGTCAACTACCGCTTACCGCATATAGCGACCGTTTGCGGAATAAGTAACCCTCCTTAATAAACCGTGTGGAATCCTAGATAAGCACGGAGTTTTCCAGGGAGACGCTGTCCTTTGTTGTGTGCAAGGGGCGGCGTCTCTTTGGCGCTTGGACGCCGTTGTGCAACAGTGCGGCGGCGCGTGCCATGTATTGAAAAGCCAATGTCGAGATGGGTCGTGATAATAATGGGCAAGTACGTAATCGTGGTTGAGTCTGGGTCGGATGTGACGCCGGAGCTCTGCGAGCGCTACGGCATCGTGCGCGTGCCCATGCATGTCACGATTGGTGACGAGACCGTCGAGGACGGCTCGATCGATCCGCTCGAGATTTATTCGCGCTGCAATGAGTTTGGCGTGATGCCCAAGACCAGTGGCTGCGCGCCTGCGGATTTTGCTCACGTGTACGACCGCATTCACGCTGAGCAGCCCGACGCGACTATTTTGCATCTTGCATATTCCGAGGCCACGACCTGTTCGCATCAGTCCTCAAAGATTGCGGCCCAGGGGCGCGACTACGTGTTCTCCATGGACACGCGCTTTGTCTCGGTAGGCCAGTCGCTTGTTGTCGTCGAGACCGCCAAATACATCGAGGCTCACCCCGATGCCACCGTCGACGAGATCTTCGCCTTCGCGAACTCCGTCATGGACCGCGTGCTGTTGGGCTTTGTCCCAACCGATCTCGCCTTCCTTAAGGCCGGCGGTCGTTTGTCCAACGTGGCATTCCTCGGTGCCCATCTGCTCAAGATTAAGCCCTGCATTGAGGTGGCGGGTGGTAAGTTCGTGGCGACCAAGAAGTTCCGCGGTTCTATGCTTAAGTGCGCCCGTGCCTTTATTGACCACATGGTTGCGAAGGGCGAGATCGACTACTCGCATATTGGCCTGGCGTATTCGGTAGGTCTTTCCGAGGAGCTGCGCGACGACATGGAGGTCTATGCGCACGACCTGGGCTTTAAGGACATTACCTGGACTCAGGTCGGCGGCGTCATCTCGAGCCATTGCGGCCCGACCGCCTTCGGCGCGGTGCTTACGCTTAAGGCGTAAGGCCTGGCGTCTATCGATATCTATTGCCTCGGCGGCGAGTGGGTTGTGACAACCTTCCCGCCGCTTTTGTGTGGGGCCAAATAGAACAACCCAATTGACCACTAAACCGTTTCACCATCATGCGTATGGGCTAGAATGGCTCTGGCATTTATGTAACTAAAACCAATGAGAGGCAAGGTAGCGGGAATGGCTGAGATGACGCTCGAGGGTGTGGACGCTCGTCCCGAGGACTCCGCGTTTGCCCTGGGCCGCGTACATTCGATTGAAACGATGGGTACGGTCGACGGACCCGGCATCCGCTTTGTGGTGTTTGTCCAGGGCTGTCCCATGCGCTGCGCGTATTGCCACAATCCCGATACCTGGTCGGTCAACGGCGGCACGATGGTGACCGTCGAACACCTCATGGATGAGTTCCAGAGTAACCATGAGTTTTACCGCAGCGGCGGCATTACCGTTTCGGGCGGCGAGCCGCTCCTGCAGCCCGAGTTTTTGGCCGACCTGTTTCGTGCAATGCACAACAACCCCGATGGCCGTGTACATACCTGCCTAGATAGCTGTGGCTATGCATTTGACCCCAACCACCCCGAGAAGTTCGATGCCGTGCTCAACGAGACCGACATGGTACTGCTCGATATTAAGCATGCCGACCCGGTCGAGCATAAAAAGCTGACCGGATGCGATCCTGCGCGTATCCTGGCGTTTGGCGATGAGCTGGCGCGTCGCAGGATCAAGGTCGTTATCCGTCACGTAGTAGTACCGGGCATTACCGACACGGTGGAGGAGTGCGAGGCACTCGGTCGCCTGATTGCCCCGTGGCATAACGTGGTCGGCCTGGAGATGCTGCCGTATCACACGATGGGTGTCGTCAAGTACGAGCAACTGGGCATTCCCTATAAGCTTGAGGGCGTGCCCCAGATGGATACCGCGCGCATGCCCGAGTTGCGCAATGCCGTTATGACCGGCATGAAAAAGCGCCGCACGGAACTCAAAAACGCCATCGGCTAGCGAGCCATATTCGCTCCCCAAAGGCACTCATTGGGGACAGACTTAAATGAGTGCCCCTGGGCACCAAGTTGATTGCCAAAGAGCCCCGTCAAGTTGCGGTGGAATAGTTCTTGTTTTTCGGCTTATGCCGCCCAAATAGGAACTATTCCACCGCAACTGCGTTTTGGGCGGAGATGCGCAACAGAATCGCGCCATTTGGATAAATACGCTTGTGGTTTCTTTAAAGACGCCTTAAACGCCGCTGAATATCTTTGGAAAGAAATGCCTGCTCGGTATTATGCTGCTCGTATATGAACGGTAGCAGTCAGGAGACCACGTGCGAAATAACGCATCGCGGGACGAGTATATGCCGCAGCATAGCAGCAGATATGAGACGAAGGGCACGCCTTCGCGTGGCCTTGCCGACGCTCGCATCCGCGTGACGAAGATTGCCGCCATTGGGATGCTAACGTTGGCGATTATTATCCTCGGAATTACCGCCAAAACCTACGCGTCGGAGCGAATGGCACGCTCAGATGCGTCAACGGTACAGACGCAAAACGAGAAGGTTTCAAAGTCCAAAGCGTCGGCAGATCTCAAGACGAGACTTTCGAAGGCGGACTTCAACGATATCCCTTCGGGTGATACCGTTCAGACCTTCTCGTTGGTGGATAACAAGACTCCTACCTTGGAGGATGAGAGCCTTGCCTTGCTCCAGGATGCCCTGAGTCGGGCGCAGGAGCTAGGCGATGTGGGTGTGGTGTTCTACGACCTGTCAAGCGGCAAGGGCGTGACGTATAACCCCGATGTCGAGGTTTACGGTGCGAGTAGCTACAAGGCGCTCTATGCGTTGTACATCTGCGAATCTCTGGTCGAGACGGGTCAGGTTTCACTCGATGATTCCCTTGGCACCTATGGTGGCTACAACATGGGTTGGCAGACGGTGCGCGACCTGATCGATGCCGCGGTCGTTAATTCGGACAACGATTCGTTTATTGCGTTACGCGCGGCGTTTGACCGTGTCGGTTACGAGGATTGGATTGCCAGTCTTGGCATCGATTACGATACCGCACTCGATCCGATGAGTGATTTTCCCACCTATTGCCCGCGCACCTCGGCCAAGTTGTGGCGCGAGATGAGCGAGTATTTGAGCCGTGATACCGAGACGTCGCAATGGCTATCGGATCTTCTGGCCTCTACGACCCGGTCCTTTATCCGCGACGGCATTGCGGACGATCAAGCCCTGGTGCGCAACAAGGCCGGCTGGATTAGCGAGGATGGTTGCTATTCGACATGCGATGCGGGCCTCATCGATGTCGATGGCGACACCTACATTATGAGCATCATGACATCGATGCCATGGAGTGATCGCTCGAGTGAGCTGGTGGCTGCGATTGCTAAGATATTCTTTGATACGCGAGCTGCGCTGGCCTAACGTGTTCGTTTGACGAGGTCAAACAAAATGCTGGTACCATACCGTGGTTGAGAATTTCGTATAGGTTTGGGGAATGGCATGGCTACCATCGCGATTATCGGTGCGCTCGAAAAAGAGATCATGCAGATTAAGGAAGAGTTGAGCAACGTTTGCATGGTACAGGAGGCGGGCTTGAACGTTGTGACCGGCGGGCTCGACGGCCTGTCGATTGTCGCCACGACGGCGGGTATGGGCACGGTAAACGCTGCCGCCGCAACACAGCACCTCATTAGCAAGTATGCTCCACAGGCAGTTGTGTTTTCTGGTATCGCAGGTGGCCTGAATCCCAAGCTCCATATCGACGATGTCGTCATTGGCAAATGCCTGCGCTATCTAGATACCGATACTGCGCTTATCGCCGAGTCTGCACCGGGGCTCGAGGAGTTTGTCTCGACGCCTGCGCTGGTCGATATTGCCGCCGATGTGCTTGCTGAGCGTGGGTTTGTTGATGCATCGACAAATGCGACCGCTTCGAACGAGGGCGCAAAGCAGTTCCTGGTCGGCACGATTGCCACGGGTAACCGCTTTGTGACGGGCGCCACTATGCGCAATGATGCCATCGAGGCGACGCATGCCGATTGTGTCGGCATGGAGGGCGCGGCAATTGCCCATGTCGCAACCAAAAATGGTGTCGATTGCCTGGTGCTGCGTGCTATCAGCGATAATTGTGACGAGGCGTATGATGCGATTTGCGACCGCGAGTTCGATTTGTTCGAGTATGCGCGTGCCGCAAGCGATATCACGCTCGATATCGTTCGACGCATTGCCGCTGCGCAATAGCGCGTTTTTTGCAAGATCCTACGACCAAGGAGTGTCCATGGCCGATTCCATTAACTACCAGCTTGCCAAGTTCGTCGCCAGCTACGGCAAGGTTTCGCAGATCCCCGAGTCCACCTGTCCCGAGGTGAGCTTTGTTGGCCGCTCAAATGTGGGCAAGTCGTCCATTATGAACAAGCTCTTTGGCCGCAAGAACCTGGTGAAGGTTTCGAGCACGCCGGGCAAGACGAGCAACATCAATTTCTTCGAGGCCGACGACGTGCACTTTGTGGACCTGCCGGGCTATGGTTTCGCCCGCCGTTCCAAGGCCGAGCGCGACCGCTGGGCAGAACTTATCGGCGACTTCTTCGACTCGGAGCGCAGCTTTAACCTGGTCGTGTCGCTGGTGGATATTCGTCACGACCCGAGCAAGCTCGACCATGACATGATCGACTACCTGCAGGGCAACGAGTTCAACTTTATCGTCTGCCTCACCAAGGCCGACAAGCTCAGCCGCACCCAGCAGGCCCGCCAGGCAGCAGCCATCAAAAAGCAGCTCAACGTCCCGGCCGAAAACGTGATCATCACAAGCTCCCAGACCGGTACCGGCATCGACGAGCTCAAAAAGCGCATCGCCGAGGCTTGCCTCTAATCAGGCCTAACCTTTCAAAAGCCCCTATCTGTATCACCCCAGTGATAGTTATTGGTAAACTATCACTGGGGTGATATTTTTGTTTGGAGGTCGATATGGAGCTTTGGCACGGGTCGGAGGTTGTTGTCGAGCATCCGTCGTTGGATAAATGCAGACAATTCAATGACTATGGGTGTGGGTTTTATTGCACGCCACATGAGGAAATGGCAATGGAGTGGGCATGTCGGACCGAGTCCGATGGTATCGCGAATCGATATGAGCTCGATATGGATGGTCTCGCGGTCTTGGACTTGGAGTCCGGGGAGTTTTCAATTCTCAATTGGCTTGCGATTTTGGCTAACAATAGGGAGTTCAATGTTTCGACACCGCTGGCGCGCGAAGGACTTCGCTATCTGCTGGATAACTGCCTGATTGATATTTCTCCCTATGACGTTATTCGAGGCTATCGAGCCGACGATTCCTACTTTTCGTTTGCAAGACAGTTCGTTAACGGCATGATCTCGCTCAGGCAACTGCAACTCATTATGCGTTTGGGCGATTTGGGCATCCAATACGCTCTTATGAGTGAGCGTGCGTTCTCAGCGATCAGGTTCCGTGATTGGAAGCAGGCCTCGGGAGCTGAGTTTTATCCCAAACGATTTGAGCGAGAACAGAACGCTCGACGTAAGTATCTGGATACGGTAAACGGATTTGACTCTGATGGTGTCGACATTAGGGATTTGATGGCAGGGAGGGTTGATTTAAATGATCCAAGAGTTAACGGATTGTGGGCCGAGTAGGACATACCCCGTCTACTACCTCGAGGATGCAATGAACAACCTCGGCGACTGCTTTGATTATGCCGTTAACGATTATGGAGCAGAAGGATCGGAAGTTGCTGAACTCTTCTGCCTGAGCGGCGTAGCTCGCGAGTTCGAACGCGGCAACGCATGGGTCGTATCGGGAAAATCGGGCGTTGAGCTGTTCGCGCTTATCGCTGAAAGGTCCGGCTATCAGAGCGGGTCTATACCGGATCGCACCTATCGTTTTGAGAAGACGCCAGAGTATTGGACAGGCTGGATACTGGCATATCTGCAGTGGCGTTTAGGGGAGTCTTTCGAAGACCTGCTGCATGTCGTTCCGTTTGACGCACTGCGCAGTCTGTACTATCCCTGGCACGAAGCCTCGGAGGAACGCGTGGCTCGCCTCGTCTGCGATATGGCGAAAAAAGCGTCCAGGCAAACCAAACTTGCGTTAGCAAGAAAGAAGCTTAAGAAAACCCAACAAGACCTAGCATACGAATCGGGTGTGTCACTCCGCTCAATCCAAATGTACGAGCAGCGCCAGAGAAACATCAATGAAGCTTCGGTAACAAGCGTAAGAGCCATAGCAAAAGCCCTCCACTGCAACATCGAAGATCTCCTAGAGCCAGTCTTCGAATACAAAGAAACCAGCGCAGCCTAAAAGAGATGCAAGCCGCTGATTGCTCAAGATGCACTTCGAGCAATTAGAACAGCGAAGCTGGCTGTCTCGTTGGAGCGTGCAGGCCTTGTTGATATTTAAATCCGCTTTCATATTGAAATGCCCCGCCAAGCTAAAGTGCTCGGCGGGGCAATTTTCGATTAACGATGCTGCCAGGGGTTGAGTTTTAATATGTCGCGAGTAAGAGGCGTCTGAATTTAGTAATCGAAGGAAATTATTCAATTCGAGCGCTTAGCCAGTACTCTCCATTCGAAGCTACGATTGCGTACGTAATTCCATTTTTGACAGTTGGCGTATCTACGCAGGCAGCACCAACTTCCTTGGCGTCTGAAAACGAAAGTGTTGGATCGATTGCTTGTATAGTTGCCAATGCTGTCGCCGCGGCATAGTCGGAGTTTTCGAAGTACATGACTATGTTTTTGAAGCAGTTTTCGGATCCAAGATAGCTGAGTAGCACCGGGTTACTCGAGTCCGAAAAGAAGCCTCCAATACCGGCAATCTTTGAACCGTTTTTGATCTGAAGTTCGAGTCCCATGCCGCTATCGTCTAGTTCGTAATCCGCATTCATGCTGCTGCAATTGGGGATATCGGAGAATTCCTCGTTAAGTCGATCAATAAAGCCTCTTGGGGAAATTGAAAACTTTCCGTCGCCAAGAAAAGATGTGATTTCCTTCTCGTTGCGGGTGTCAACGACCTCTCCGCATCTCTCGCATTCTCGTATTTCCTTCGAAGTGGCATCTACGTAGTCGACTTCTTTGGTCCACGAGCCCGGTTGGTGTCCGAGTGGCTCCCCTTTCGTTTTGCCGCAACGCTGGCAGGTCTTCGGTGTCGTACAAGTTGCTTCTTCCCATTCGTGCCCGAGAGGTTCTCCCTCGGTTTTGCCGCAACTTTTGCATACACGAGGGCTAGTGCAGGTTGCATTGGCCCATAGTTTGTGGCTACAAAACAATTGAGGAAACAGCATGGGCAAACTGAAGATGATGACAACTGCCACGGCAGCTGCGATTGTCGCTCTTTTTTTATTGCCTAATTTATGAATGGCCCGCGTTAGAAGTGAGTCGTTTTCTTCATTTTTGCGTGCGCCGTCATCTTCGTTTGATGGCGGAATTTCAGAGGAGGGGGTGTCGCTAGCGCCATCAGAAAACTGCTCGGCTTTGAAATCTGGTTTCCGCTCGTCGGACTCGCTGAGCGCCTTTTCCTCGTCGGGCTCCTTCATCTCGTCATTCATGTTTATCGAGGCTCCTTCCTAGCTATGAATCTGCGATGGGCATTTTTGATAAGCGGAATGGCTGGTGACATAAATATATCCCAGTTTGGGATATATCAAAATGGAATATAGCGTAAACGGCATGAACGTTGATGCTAACAGGACATGCGGAAAATGCCTTTCCCAGATTCGTCGGGAGCAAGGTATCACTCAGGTTGAGCTCGCAGAGAAACTGGGGGTACCTCAGTCGTTCATCTCAAAGGTCGAGACTGGGGAACGCAGCCTTAGAGCTTATGAACAATTCGCCTATGCAGAAGCGCTTGGAATTACCGTCGAGGTTTTTGTGCGTAAGCTTGGGGCGGTTTTGAGCAGCGTGGAAAAGTAGATGGCGCCGGGTATCGGCAACTAATTAAATCAGTGCAATTAGTCCGATATACAATAATGGTCAACTTTCCGACAGCAAAAAGCTTCAGTATCAGTTCGGCGTTTTTACAGGACGTAGGTCCCTGTAGCTGCCGCCAGCGAAGTTAACGTAGGGGAGGCCAGGGGCTTTGCCCCCAAATTTTCCGCATCGTGAAGGCTCCTTGTCCGTTACTCCGAAGGAACGCAATATTAAATCAGCGAATGCGACTATCCTGTCGAGGCTGCGCAGGCCCCCTTGGGGCTTCCCCTGAAAACAATCCGCAGATCGAATTGCCCCGTCGCGCGAAGCGCACGACGGGGCAATTCATGATCGAGGACGTTTTCAGGGGAAGCCCCAAGGGGGCCGGTGAGAGCAATGAGGCAGGGCGCTACAGGTACTCGATTTGGGCGCCCTCGGTGTCGCATGTCAGAATATGCGTATCACACTTAGGGAACTGCTCGCGCAGCTTGACCTGCAGGAACTTTGCCACGATGGTGTCGTCGGTCACAGCCATAAGGGTCGAGCCCGATCCGCTGATCCAGATGGTCTTGGCGCCGCCGTTAAGGCAGGTATCGCGCACGGCGTTGTAGTCGGGAATCAGACGGCGACGATAGGGTTCCTGGATGCGGTCGTCATTGGCGGCGGCAATCAGGTCGAGGTTGCCGGACTCAAGACCGCGCGTCATGCCGGCGATGCGGCCCATCTGCCATACGGCGGTGGAGAGCGGAACCTCCTGCGGCACGACCTTGCGCGCCTCGCTCGTATGCACCTCGTAGGGCGGAATCACGGTAATAAAACGCAGGCGATCGCTCACCTCGTAGCGCAGGCACTGGGGGAGTGAATCGGTCGGCGTAAAGGAGCAGACGGCGCCGCCCAGGATAGCGGGGGCGACGTTATCGGGATGGCCCTCGACCTCGGTGGCAATGCGGACGAGCTCGGCACGGTCGACGGTGTGGCCTGTCAGCGCGGCGGCGGCCATAATGCCGGCGACGACACAGGTGGAGCTGGAGCCCAGGCCGCGGGCGACGGGAACGTCAGTCTGAATGTCGATGGCGACGGGGAAGGCCGGCTCGCCCCATGCGGCCAGTGCATCGACAAAGCTAACGTAGACCAGGTTGTTCTCGTTTTGGAATTCCTCGGGGCAGCCCGTGATGGTGAGCTTGTCGGCGCGCTCGAAGGTGAAGTGCGAGTAGAGGCTGACGGCCATGCCGAGGGTGTCGTAGCCGATGCCTAGGTTGGCGCTTGTTGCTGGGACAGTGATCTTGATCATGTGGGTCCTCCTGGCGTGCCTGGCTGTTTAGTTCGCTGCTCGGACAGTCCTGGCTCGCTCGGAAAGCACATTAAGTGCTTTCCGGCTCGTGCGGAACTCGCGACGAACTAAACAGCCAGGCACGCTGTGCACGTTCGTCATCATCCCGGTGGGTATCTGATAAAAGAAGGTGCGCCGGCTTTCGCCGGCGCCTTATAAGGGGTTTTAGTTGGAAGCCATCTTTTTTGCTGCAGACTCTACGTAGTTGGCCATGTCGGCTACGTCGCAGACGTCTTCGAAGCGGATGGGCTTGGACTCGAGCTCGGCGAGCTGGACCGGGGCAACCGTGTTGGTTGCCTGCTCGAGCACGCGCATGGCCTCAAAGTCGTCCTCGGGAACGTCGAGGCCCAGGGCGTCGCAGCAGGCGCGCGGGAACTTGTAGGGGCTGGCGGTCGAAAGCAGCACGCGGGCCTTGCCGCCCTCGGCGGGAGCGACCTTTTCAAAGACGTGATAGCCGCAAGCGGTGTGCGGGTCGATCACGTAGCCGTTTGCATCCCAGCAGCTCTTGATGGCGGCGCGGACCTCGTCCTCGCTGGCCCAGCCGCAGCCAAAGACGCTCTGAATCTTTGCCAGCAGGTCGGTGGGAACCTCGTAGCGACCAGTCTGTGCCAGCTGCTCCATAAGGCCGGCAACGAGCTCGCAGTCGCCATCGGACAGGAAGTAGAGCATGCGCTCCAGGTTAGAGCTGATGAGGATGTCCATCGAAGGCGAGATGGTCGTGAAGAACGGGCGGTTGCGGTCGTAGACGCCGGTGGTCAGGAAGTCAGCCAGCACGTTGTTCTTGTCGCTCGCGACGATGAGCTTGGCGACGGGCAGACCCATGCGCTTGGCATAGTAACCGGCCAGGATATCGCCAAAGTTGCCGGTCGGTACGCAGAACTCCACGGCGTCGCCGGCCTCGATGGCGCCGGCGCGCAACAGCTGCGCATAGGCGGCAAAGTAGTAGACGACCTGCGGTACCAGACGGCCGACGTTGATGGAGTTGGCACTCGAAAGCACCGTGCCTGCGGCCTCCAGACGCTCGGCAAGCTCCTTATCGGCAAAGATGCGCTTGACGGCACTCTGGGCGTCGTCGAAGTTGCCGCGGATGCCGCAGACGGCGACGTTATCGCCCTCCTGAGTGGACATCTGCAGATTCTGTACGCGGCTGACTTTGCCCTCGGGATAAAAGACGGTGATGCCCGTGCCCGGGGCGTCGGCAAAGCCGGCGAGTGCTGCCTTGCCCGTGTCGCCCGACGTGGCGGTGACGATCATGATGCGCTCGGCGCCGCCGTCCTTGGCGGAGGTGCGGGCCATGAGGCGGGGGAGCATCTGCAGGGCGACGTCCTTGAAGGCGCTCGTGGGGCCGCCAAAGAGCTCCATCACATAGGTCTGAGGGGCGTCGGTGCCCGGTGCTGCGTCGAGCTTGACGAGAGGCGTGACCTCTTCACTCGCGAACGTGCCGCGGTATGCCTCGTCGACACACGCCGAAATATCTTCGGCCGTGTAATCGTTCAGTAACATTCCCAACACATTTTGAGCGATTTCAAAGTACGATTTATGGGCAAGCGAGCTGATATCGACCTGCTGGGTGCCAAGCTCGTCCGAGACAAACAAACCCCCGTCGGGAGCTATGCCGGTGCGGATTGCCACCTTACTTGAGCATGATAAAGTGCGTCCTCGTGTACTATGATAAGTTCCCATATAACAGTGCTCCTCGGATACCTTGGTCCCAATCGGTGAAACCATGGTATCAGAGCGCGCAAAACAGGTTTGCAGAGGCTTTTAGAAAGGTAACCTCCACGCCATGATAAAAATTGCCAAGTTTGGCGGCTCGTCGGTCGCCGACGCCGAACACTTCAAGAAGATCAAGACCATCGTCGATGCCGACCCTGCCCGCCGTTTTGTGGTGGTTTCCGCCTGCGGTCGCCGCTTTAAGGGCGACACCAAGGTGACCGACCTGCTCTACCTGGTTAACGCGCACGTTAAGTATCACGTGTCGTGCGAGGAGCTGCTCGAGGACATTGGTCAGCGCTATTTTGATATCGCTGACGAGCTGGAGCTCACCTATCCCATACGCGAGGAGTTCGCGGCCTTTGCCGAGCGCGCCCGCTCGGGCGGCTACTCTACCGAGGAGCTCGTGAGCCGCGGCGAGTACTTCACCGCTCGCCTGATGTCCGAGTACCTGGGCCTGCCGTTCCTGGACGCCGCGACGGTTGTGGCGTTCCATCACGATGGTACGCTCAGCATGAACCGCACCTCCGAGTTGGTGCAGGAGTACGGCCAGCAGGGCGGTTTTGTTATGCCTGGTTTCTACGGCGCGACGCGTGAGGGCCAGATCAAGCTGCTCGATCGAGGCGGTGGCGATATCTCGGGCTCGATTCTGGCCAAGTGCCTGGGCGCCGACCTTTACGAGAACTGGACCGACGTCTCGGGTTTCTATTCTGCGGATCCGCGTATTGTTCCGGAGGCTCAGCCCATTGCGCGCGTTACCTACGAGGAGCTGCGCGAGCTTTCGTACATGGGCGCAAGCGTCCTGCACGAGGAAGCCGTGTTCCCCGTGCGCGAGGCAGGCATTCCGCTGGTCATCAAGAACACCAATGCGCCGCAGGACCCCGGCACCATCATTAGCGAGACGGCTGATGAAGGCGAGGCGGAGCCCATCATTACCGGCGTGACCGGCAAGCGCGGTTTTGTCGCCATCAACGTCGCCCGCGACCGCACCAAGCCCCGCGTCGGCTTTATGCGCCGTGCGCTTTCGGTGTTCGAGCGCTATGACGTTTCCGTCGAGCACATGCCCACCGGTGTCGACCGCTTTGGCGCCGTGGTGCAGGAGCAGGACGTTCACGATTCGCTGTACTCGCTCGTGGGCGACATTCAACAGGAGGTCGAGCCGCTCGAGATCGAGGTTGTCGAGGGCTTGGCGCTCATCGCTACCGTCGGTCGTAACCTGCGCGGCCGCGCGGGTATCTCGGGCCACCTGTTTGGCATGCTTGGCCAGGCCGGCGTGAGCGTGCGCATGATTTCGCAGAGCTGCGACGAGATCAACATCATTATCGGTGTTGAGGAGAAGGACTTCGACCTGGCGATTCAGACCATTTACCGTGCCTTCTCCGACGAGAACGGCATTGTGAAGGTCTCCGACTTGGAGGCTCCCACGCCGGTCGATCCCACCCTGGCTGCGCTCAAAAAGTAGCGACTGCTCGGTAGATTTTTTGGGTCATGTCTCAAAAATCTACGGCGGGGCGTTTCGTTTCGGTTTCGTTTCGACGGGGCGGGTTTCGTGCCCGCCTCGTTCTTGTATACACTGGCAACAATAATCGGCCTGCTCGGCGTGCGGGCAAAAGCCATAACCTTTAAAGGGGGAAGCATGAAACAGTACACGGTTGCTATTTTGGGCGCGACGGGAGCCGTGGGCACCCAGATGCTCGAGTGCCTCAACGAGCAGGAGTTCCCGGTTGGCAAGCTCAAGCTGCTGGCGAGCGCGCGTTCTGCGGGCAAGACCGTCGAGTTCCGCGGCGAGCAGATCGTGATCGAAGAGGCTTGTCCCGAGGCCTTTGAGGGCTGTGACATTGTGCTTGGAGCCGCCGGCGACGACATCGCGAAGGAGCTACTGCCCGAGGCCGTCAAGCGCGGCGCCGTCGTGGTCGACAACAGCCACGCCTTCCGCATGGATCCTGAGGTGCCGCTGGTCGTGCCCGAGATCAATGCCGACGACATCAAGTGGCATCACGGCCTTATCGCCAATCCCAACTGCGCGACCATCATCGGCCTGGTTCCCACGTGGCCGCTGCATCAGCTCGCCGGCGTGAAGCGCATGATCGTCTCGACGTATCAGGCGGCTTCGGGTGCTGGCGCTCCCGGTATGGCCGAGCTCGAGGCCCAGCTGGCCGCCCTGGGCCGCGGCGAGGAGATTCCCGAGCCGCGCGCGTTTGCCGCCCAGCTTGCGAGCAACCTGATTCCGCAGATTGGCGGCGTCAAGGAAGAGGGCTTTACCTCCGAGGAGATGAAGCTGCAAAACGAGGGCCGCAAGATCATGCACCTGCCCGAGCTGCGCGTGAACTGCACCTGCGTGCGCGTGCCCGTGCTGCGCTCGCACTCCGAGAGCATTACGCTTGAGTTTGAGCGCGATATTACGGTCGAGGAGGCCCGTGCTGCGCTGGCTGCAGCTCCTGGCGTCAAGCTGGTTGACGATATGGCTGCCGAGGATGCACACGACCGCTTCCCCATGCCGATGGATACGTCCGACCAGGATTTGATTTGGGTCGGTCGCGTGCGCCGCGACATCTCGAACCTCGAGGCCGCGCGTGGCATCACCTTCTGGTGCTGCGGCGACCAAATCCGTAAGGGCGCGGCAACCAACGCCGTCCAAATCGCCAAGATGCTCTGCGAGTAGTGTGACCTGTCCGGCGGGGGCCGGGCTTGGTTTTCAGAACGTCCTCGACCATGTGTGGCGCCTTGTCCTGCTCCTTCGGAGCCGCGGACAAGGCGCCACACTGGTCTGCGGAGTGTTCTGAAAACTAAGCCCGGCCCCCGCCTGCGGTGACGCTGCTGCGAGCGGCCTGCGATGGGGCCGTTGTTGGTTGGGGCCGCTGGGCTGATGTGGGGGCGCGTGGCCGTTGCGGGCCCTGGTCCCGGCGGCGGCCTCGGCGCTTTGCGCCTGCCGCCTTTGGGGACTGTGGGGCGCCGCCGGCAGCTGCGGCGCGTTGCGCCTGCTGCCTGAGGTGACTGCGGGCCGTGACGGCAGCCGCGGCGCTGTCGCGCCTGCTGCCTGGGGTGACTTTGGGGTTGGGGTGAATCGGGGTCTAATACTTTCCCGAGAAGTGAACGACCTTATTTTGACCCCCGAAGTATTGGCAAATTCTGACCGCTATTTCCTGCGGTTTTGCTGCGCGAATCCTGCGGTTTTTTGGTCTAAAGGTGTGGATGCTCCGGGGCCTCGTTTTTACTCGTTCACTTCTCGGGAAAGTATTAGAGCTCAGCTGATAGAGGTACCGCTCTGGCGTCGATACCCCGCGTCTTCTTCGCTTGATTGGGGAAAACAACCTCGCTTAAGCAATTGCCAGCCCGCCCAGACGTATCTGCGGGGTTGTCTGCACAATTCGCGGTATTATGGTGCGGAGTTTTGAAAGGAGCCGCTGGTGGTCACGACGACGTTTGCTTCGCCTTTGGGCGAAATCTTGCTTGCCGCTGATGGCCGCGGTCTGACGGGACTTTGGTTTGAGGGGCAGGAGCACTTTGGCTCCACGCTTCTCAAAGAAGATGTGGAGCACGTTGAAGGCGCCGATGCGGTTTCCGGTACTGGTGGCATGTCGCCGGTGAGTCCGGTAAATGGTGCGGCCTCTTCGGTGCTTGAGCGTTCCTGGGCTTGGCTGAATGCTTATTTCGCAGGGCAGGAACCTCGGTTTACGCCGCCGTTGCATATGATTGGTACGGCGTTTCAGCGCGAGGTTTGGTTTGAGCTGCTTTCTATTCCGCGTGGCGAGGTCACTACGTATGGCGAGATCGCCCAGCGTGTTGCCGCTCGACATCGTGTGCCGGGAAACGAGGCTCCCGTTGTGTCCCCGCGTGCCGTGGGGGCTGCGGTTGCACGCAATCCCATTTCGATTATCGTGCCGTGCCATCGCGTGGTTGCCGCCGACGGCTCGCTCAACGGATATGCCGGCGGCCTTGACCGCAAGGAGTGGCTGCTGCGGGTGCGTACGAGGAGTGACGCTCGAGTACTTTGCCTGTAGTAGCCGACTTCGACCAAAGCTCGCTCGAGTTCGCTTTGATCAGAGCACTTAAGACCCTTGTTTTCTGTCAATAGTGCTATCTGTTCGTTGATGGATATCCACGACTTCTGGTATTTCATTTAAGCCTCTTGATATAAAAAGAGCTGGAGTTGCGCATCGTTGAGAGGCTTTCCAGCTTTAGAGACATATAATTATAAGATGCGATGACCTGCGTCAAGGAAGCTGCCAGATGACCTTGGAGCGGCTGATTGCCTGGCCTAAAACCTGATGCGCGGGACGGCGCCCCACGCTATTCAGCGCGCTTGATAGGATGACGAACCACAGTCTTAAGTTTCTCCGGTGCACATCTGCGTGGATCGGAGAGATAGATTTCGTGATGTAAACGGGTGTCTGAGAAGTCGGGGACATAGCCCTGCTCGGTCATGTATTCATGCATAGCGTTTACGGTCGCCGGTTCGTTGTCGTAGGGCCCGGTGTGCATGCATTGAACGCAGAGACCCTCGTCAACTTTAAGCAGCTCAACGGCGGAAAAGTCCAGTTTCTTCTTGGTCGTGGCTTCCGCGACTGCCCAGTCAAAGTCATCTTGGGTGACGAAATCGGGCAGGCGGATGCACGAGATAAAGTTGAAATCGTCCTTGCGTACATAGTCGATGTCGCCGCTCGGGGAGTCTTGCCACCAGAAACCCTCGAGCGGCGGTACCACAAAGTCGAAATAGCCCTCGATACTCCTTGAGCCTTTCTTCGACATCTTGACGGTATAGGCGATGCCGTAAAGCAGCGGCAGGGCGTTTTGATACTCGCCACCTTCGGTATTTGGGTCGCCCTTTCCGCGAACGGCAACGTAGCTCATAGGCGGGGCAGTTACGATGCTCGGCTTGCTTGCAGGTTTGTAGAGCTCCTTGCATTCCTTCTTAAAGTCGAACGCCATGTTGGCCGCCTTTCTGCGTAT
Source organism: uncultured Collinsella sp. (assembly GCA_902496845.1). GTDB lineage: Bacteria > Actinomycetota > Coriobacteriia > Coriobacteriales > Coriobacteriaceae > Collinsella. The sequence continues at coordinate 11,610 of CABVCJ010000002.1, read as the reverse complement.
TGGCCTGCTTAGATAGCGGAATCATATCATAGAAACGAACAGCTGTTCGAATGATTTGGCTGACAGATAGAGATGCGTGCGTTGTGTTTGGCGGTCGGCCTGACCCCGTCGATGATGTCTCTGCCTCTCCGGCGCCTCATCTATAGCTGCCGTTTCCCCATATAAAACCTGCCAAAATAAACCTGTCCCTTTTTGGTCGGTGCGAAATGGGTAATACTAAAGAGTTATCCGACCAGATGGGAGCCGATTGATGGCCTATATCGAATTCAAAGACGTCGTCAAAGCATACGGTGAGGGCGATGCCCGCATTCATGCGCTCGACGGCGCGAGCTTTACGGTCGAGCGCGGCGAGCTCGCCATCATTCTGGGTGCTTCGGGTGCCGGCAAGACCACGGCGCTCAACATTCTGGGCGGCATGGATACGGCGACCTCCGGCACCGTGACGGTGGACGGGCGCGACGTGAGCTCTGCCAACGAGGCGCAGCTCGTGGAATACCGCCGCGCCGACGTCGGCTTTGTCTTCCAGTTCTACAATTTGGTCCCCAACTTGACGGCGCTCGAAAACGTCGAGCTCGCGGCGCAAATCTGCCCCGATTCGCTCGATGCCGAGCAAACGCTTTGCCAGGTTGGCCTGGGCGAGCGCCTCGCCAACTTCCCCGCGCAGCTTTCGGGCGGCGAGCAGCAGCGCGTGTCCATCGCCCGCGCGCTGGCCAAGAACCCCAAGCTGCTTTTGTGCGACGAGCCCACGGGTGCACTCGACTACAAAACCGGCAAGCAGATCTTGCAGTTGCTACAGGACACCTGCCGCAAGCAGGACATCACGGTCATTATCATCACCCACAACTCCGCGCTGGCGCCCATGGCCGATCGCCTGATCCGCTTTAAGAGCGGCCGCGTGGAGAGCGAGACGGTCCAGCAAAATCCCGTGCCTATCGAGACGATCGAGTGGTAGCGCCCATGGACCAGGACCGCCAAAACAGCCAAAACCACGATACGGAGCACGCGGGCCGCGACCGGGAGTTCGCGACCTACCGTACCGCTCAAAGCTCAAACGATATGGTGCCGACGGTTTTTCGCCGTGGCATCTACCGCACGATTCGGGGCAGTCTTAAGCGCTTCCTATCTATCGTGGTCATCACCGCGCTCGGCGTGAGCGTGATGTGCGGCCTTAAGGCGGGCTGCGAGGACCTGTGCGATTCGGTTGACGCCTACTTTGACCAGCAGAATGTCTATGACATTAACGTGCAGTCGACCTATGGCCTTACGCGCGACGATCTCGCGGCTATCCAAGAGGTTGACGGCGTCGAGACGGTCGAGGGCATCTACACCGAGACCGCCTACACCGCCGTGGGCACAACGCGCGAGCGCGTGGTCGTGCAAAGTCTCTCCAAGGAGAACATCGATCAGCCGGTGCTGGTGAGCGGCGATTTGCCCGAGAGCGCCGATGAAGTCGCGGTGACTTCGAAGTTCCTGAAGGCTTCGGGCAAAAAGCTCGGCGATACGGTGAGTTTTGCCGCCAATGACGCGAGCTCGTCCAACCAAAGTGCCAAGGATCAGTTTGCCGCGGGCGATTACACCATTACGGCCGAGGTCCTCGATCCTACCGACGTGAGCTCCGACTCGACAGTCAACGCCTTTCGCGCTGCTTCGGCGGCGGACTATAAGTTCTATGTGAGCGAGGACGCCGCGACATCTTCTTCCTACTCTGCGGTCCACGTGATCGTCGAGGGAGCCAAGAGTCTTAACTCCTATTCAGATGCCTACACGACAAAGATCAACGAGGTCAAAGGCAACATCGAGAAGATCCGCGAGGAGCGTGAGAAGGCGCGCGTCCAGGAGTTGACGGTTGACACGCCGACAAGCTTGGATACGGCCGAGCGTCAGGCCGCCATGCTCTTTGGGATCGAGCAGGATAACATCAACCGTATGGCCGAGGGCAGCGAGGAGCGCGTCCAGGCTCAGGCCGAGTTGGACCAGCGCCGCGCCGCCGCCGACCAGCATTTTGCCGATGCCCGCGCCGAGCTTTCCGATCTGGGCGAATGCACCTGGTACATTCAGGACCGCGGTAACATCGCAAGCTACTCGAGCGTCGAGAGCGACAGTTCTTCGATCGAGGCCATCGCCACGGTTTTCCCATTTATCTTCTTTGTCGTTGCTGTGCTCATCAGTCTTACCACCGCCACGCGCATGGTCGAGGAGGAGCGCACGCTTATTGGCCTGTACAAGGCGCTTGGCTATTCACGCGAGCGCATCCTGTCCAAATACGTGGACTATGCGCTGTGGGCATGTCTGATCGGCGGCGTGCTCGGCAACATCATCGGATTTGTGGGCCTGCCGCTGTTCCTGTTTACGGTGTTCGATGACATGTACTCGCTGCCCCAGATGTTGCTTTCGTACGACATCGTGTCCTCAATCGTCTCGGTGGCGCTGTTTGCCGTGGGCGTGGTGGGCGCTACGATTATTGCCTGCCGCCACGAGATGGCCGAGACCCCAGCCTCACTCATGCGCCCCAAGGCCCCGCGCGCTGGCTCGCGCATCTTGCTTGAGCGTATCGGCTTTATCTGGCGTCGCATGGGCTTTTTGAACAAGGTGGCGGCGCGTAACCTGTTCCGCTACAAAAAGCGCGCCTTTATGACCATCTTCGGTATCGCCGGCTGCACGGCGCTCGTGATCTGCGGAATGGGCATCCGTGATACGTCGGTGGCGCTTTCGCCCAAACAGTACGGGCATATCACGCGCTACGACCTGCTGGCGGTCGCCAATCCCGACGATTTTTCGCAGACGTGCGCGGCGCTGGATGAGCGCAGCGCGGCCAATGATTTCAACGTGACCGTGACCTCGACCCTGCCGATTATGACCGACAACGTCACCTTTACATTCGGCGGCAAGAGCGAGACCGTGCAGCTGATCGTGGTGCCCGATGACCGCACGAGTGACTTGGGCGATTACGTGCGCCTGGAGGATGAGTCCAAAGAGCCGCTGCCTTTGCGTGACGGAGACGTGTATCTGAGCAAAAGTTCACAGCTGGTGCTGGGGATTCAGCCGGGCGATACGGCTCACGTCCAGGATTCGTCGCTCAATGTTGCCAAGGTCAAAGTCAGCGACATTTCGCTTAACTATCTGGGCAACACGCTTTACATGACGCAGGGCACCTATGAGCGTGCGTTCGGTCGAAGCGCACGTCTTAACGGCGTCTTTGTGCTGCTTAAGGGTTCGTCGGCCGACCAGATTGCGTTTAGCAAGAATCTTAAGAGTGACGGTTGGCTTACGATTTCGAGTACGGCCGAGCATTGGGAAAACTATGAGGCGAACTTTACGATTATCAATTCGGTCGTTGTGCTCGTGACCTTTATGGCAGCGTGCCTATCGTTTGTGGTGGTGTTTACGCTGTCCAACACGAATATCTCCGAGCGCGAGCGCGAGCTGGCGACCATTAAGGTGTTGGGCTTCCGTCGCGGTGAGGTGCACCATTACGTCAACAAGGAGACGTTGATCCTCACGGCGATCGGCGCTGCGCTGGGCGTGCCGCTGGGCGGCTTGCTGGCCGAGAGTTTTACGTACATTTTGCAGATGCCGTCGCTGTACTTTGACGTCGAGGTCGAGCCGCTAAGCTACGTGCTCGCCGTGGTGCTGGCCTTTGGTTTTACGTTTATCGTCAACCTCGCCACCAATCGTACCCTCAACAAGATCGACATGGTCGGCGCCCTCAAGAGTGCCGAGTAACCTGTCCTGGGATTCAAGTTCTTGCGAGCTGCGGACGCGCCCGCAGCAGCATTTTTGCATAAACCGCCCCGCCAAATGCATACTTTGACGGGGCGGTTGCTTTTTGCCCACAGGTACCCCAGGGGGGGGCGTGCAAATTCCGGAGTATTCAGCATCCCGGGGTCCGCGGGCGCGGGGGCGGGGGTGCAAAACTGCGCTGAAAGCCCCGATTCTGAGCCCCAACGCCTCTAGAGCCGCTCGTTTTTTTACAGGATGCGGCCCATGGTGCCTGCCTTTCGCCCAAAATCCAGTATGCAGGCACCCTCGGCTGCTGAATACTCCCAAAAATGCACGCCGCATCCTACCCTAGGCACCCGTAGCTACTCTGCGGGTGCGTGGCCTGATAGTAAGTTGCGGTGGAATAGTTCCTGTTTGGCATAGCAGAGCCATGAAACAGGAACTATTCCACCGCAACGTATTGAGAGGGCTCTTGGCTGTTATGCGTACTAACATTTGTCATGAAATGGCAGGCCATTAGGGGGTTGCTACTCGTAGTTGCGGTAGGGTTGGGACAGATTCTAACTAGAAATGGTGGTCGCTACCGGTTATTCTCGGCATACTCGGCTCATTCGATTACGGTCGCCACATGAAAGGAACCACTATGGATCTTGCGATGGCACAGCGCCTCGTCGATCGCCGCAAAGCTGCCGGTCTTTCCCAGGAGGCTCTTGCTGCCCAGTTGGGCGTAAGCCGCCAAGCTGTCAGCAAATGGGAACGCAGCGAATCCTCCCCCGATACCGATAACCTTATTGCACTCGCCGCGCTGTATGGTGTGTCACTGGATGAGTTGCTATATGGGGAAGCGGCTAGCGATGTCGACACCTCGGCCGACGATGACGTTGACGCAAATAATTACGACGAGACTGAAGGCACCGAGTCTTCTACCGAGCACGTGGATCCTGACGGCAAGCCACTTGTCGACATTTCCCTTGCACGCGGCATTCACGTCGTCGACCCCAACAAAGGTGAAGAGGTTCATGTTGGTTGGAGCGGCATCCACGTGGCTAACGAGCGCAAGGGTGAAGAGGTCCATGTGGGGCCGGGCGGATTGCATATCGATACGCTAGAGGACGATGGACACAGCGTACATACCAATGCCGACGGCACCGTCACCATCGACGGCGAGACGTTTTCCAGCTGGAAAGAGGCACACGACAAGCTCGACCATCATGGCAAGCATTTCCACACCAAGATCGGTCGCGCATGGAACGAGTTTCCCTTTCCTGCACTTGTCGTCCTCGCCTATCTCGCGCTCGGCATCATCTGCGGCACGTGGGGTATGGGGCTCTTTCTGGTCTTTCTGATTCCCGTCTACGAGGCGATGGGCGACTTTATCGACCGACATCATCTCTCCAAGCTGATCGGCGTCGTCTATGCAACAGCCGCCATTGCCTGGTTCCTCTATATGTGGCTTTGTTTGGCACAGCCCCATCCCGCATGGGTCATCCTCATCACGATTCCCTTCATAGAGGCACTCATGTGCTGGTGCCGAAAGCAATGGAAGCGCCGCAAACAAGCCTAAGCCGTTCCAACCCGTCAACAATGCTTGGCCAACGCCGCTCGCCCCTTCCAAGTTGCGGTGAAATACGGACCGTTGAGGACCTTGGAGCGTCTAACAGTCCCGATTTCACCGCAACTCACGAATGGACAGGGCAATTCCAACACGGGAACTGGCATTTAACTCGCCGCATGCCAAGAAAAAGGCCGATTTACTACGATGAACTCGATGAGGCCGACCACACCCATCTTTTTCAAAAATCGGCAAGCTTTCTACCTGCGGTTTTACTTTCACCCTTTTCGGCATGGTCGAAGGCATTCGAATCATCGTAGTAATTAGGCGCATTTTGTAGCAAACGGTTCATTCAAGCTCGAACTCGAAGACCGATGGTCCCCTCATCCACGGCTGTGAGCGAAAATACCAAATAGAATAAAAATCGAATGGCTAAGTCTGTTTGGTGAACGGAGGCAATATGGGCGAGGTAACTGAAAGCGACTGGAAGCTGTTTAAAGAGCTGCTCCCAAAATGGCAAGAAAGCTATATGGAAATGCTCATCGGCCAGTACATCGAGATACTGAACGGTGGCAGTGAAGCGTCCAGTAGATTTTGGGCGTTAGAAGAGCGTATCAATAGGGACAAGCTGTCCTCAGGAGTGCTTGTGAACGATATTCGCCGCAGCACCATGCGTTATGAGATAGCCAACTTGCTTTCCGATAACGTTATCACGCTCGACGACCTTGACGGTTTCACCGAAGACATTAAGGGCTACGCACGACGTTGCATCGGTCGGCAAGAACGCTGAACGACATGCGCATCCACAGCCGCTGTACTGCATAAACCGCCCCGCCGGATGCATATTTCGGCTGGGTGGTTGCTTTTTGCCCACGGGTACCCCAGGGGGCGGCGTGCAAATCCCGGAGTATTCAGCATCCCGGAGTCCGCGGGCGCGGGAATGGGTGCACAAAACCGCGTTGAAAGCCTTGATTATGAGCCCTCGGCACCTCAAGGATCGCTCATTTTTACAGTATGCGGCTTATGGCGCCTGCTTTTCGCCCAAAATCCAGTATGCAGACACCCACGGCTGCTGAAAACTCCCAAAAGTGCACGCTGCACCCCACCCTAGGCACCCGCAGCAAGAAGGCGAATAGCCTCGGCCTCCCTAGTTACCGCAAGAGGCCCTAGGGCTTACCTCCCAAATCTTTCCGCAGGACGGAAGGACCCCGCCGCGCGAAGCGCACGGCGGGGTCCTGACATGTCCGAGGACGATTTGGGAGGTAAACCCTAGGGCCTCCGATGGGGGCGGTTCCAGCCGAGGCTATTCATCGCCGAAGCTGATGCCCAACGCCTTGGCCTCGCGCACCAGATCACTCTGGGGGTCGACAAACTTGAGCTTGCCGGCGACATCCTCGAGCGGCATGTGGCACATTTTGCCGTCGCGCAGGGCAATCATGTAGCCAAACTCGCCGCTCAGGCAGCCGAGCGCTGCCTCGACGCCGCACTGAGTCGCAAAGATGCGGTCCTGGGCGTCGGGCTGACCGCCGCGCTGCGTGTGGCCGGGGATGGCGACGCGGGTCTCGCGACCGGTCTTGGCCTCGATCTCCTTGGCGATGTCGTACACGATTGACGGGCTCGTGCGCTCGGCGAGCTTCTTCTTGTACTCCTTCTTGGACAGCGCCGCGTCCTCCTTGGAGATAGCGCCCTCGGCGACGGCCACGATGGTAAAGCGGCTGCCGGTCTCCATGCGATGCTCGATGGTCTTGATGACGTTATCCATGTCGTAGGGGATCTCGGGAATCAAGATGACATCTGCGCCGCCCGCGACGCCAGCATACAGCGGAATCCAGCCAACCTTGTGACCCATGATCTCGATAACGAACACGCGCCCATGGCTCGAAGCGGTGGTGTGGATGTCGTCGATGCACTTGGTAGCGACGTCGATGGCGCTCGTAAAGCCAAACGTCAACTCGGTGCCCCAGGTGTCGTTATCGATGGTTTTGGGTAGGGCGATAACGTTGAGGCCCTCTTCGCGCAGGCGGTTGGCGGTCTTGGTGGATCCGTTGCCACCCAGCATAAACAGGCAGTCGAGCTGCAGCTTATGATAGGTGTGGACCATTGCGGGCACCTTATCGATGCCATCGGCCTCGGGAACATCCAGGCGCTTGAACGGCGTACGGCTCGTGCCCAGGATGGTGCCGCCGCGGGTGAGGATGCCGCTAAAATCGGCGGGCGTCATGACGCGGAATCTGCTGTAGATAAGGCCCTGGTAGCCGTCCTCAAAACCATAGATCTCGATAGGTTCTTCGCTATTGGTCATAAGCGTTTTGACGATGCCGCGCATGGTGGCGTTGAGTGCCTGGCAGTCGCCGCCACTGGTAAGAAGACCGATTCTAAGCATGATGAATCCTTCCGGGCAAGTTATAACATGCGCATAAGTTTACCCCCGCACACTGTTGATACGGGGGTAAAACGTGTTAGCTCAAGCGTATGGAAATGTAAACAACGTCAGGCGAGCGTAAGGCCGACGGGTCTGGCTCCTTACAGTGCGAAGGCGTCGACGTCGCCCCAGTGGCGGCGCAGCGTAATGGCGGCGGCGGGTTCGGTATTGTCAAAGACGACCGACCATTGCGTATTGCTGGTGATGTCTTCCGGATTGGGTTCTTGCGCTGCGGCGCGCAGGGCTTCCCAGACAATCGTTTCGTCCTGGGCACCGACATGGGCGTCAAGGACATCGGCGATTGCGACGGCGCGCTCTTTGCCATGGCCCAGGTCGCCATTCTTTTGGTTGGGCAGCACTTCGTCGCCATAGCAGGCGTAGAAGTTCGTAACCTGGCGTACGGGAGTCGCTTTGAAATCGCGGTCCGGATCGCGCGGATCCCACTCTACTACGTGCGCGTCACCGGCGGCGTCGTTGATAAAGAAGTGGTAATCGCGTCCTGCCATGGCGTGCATGTCGTAGGCGGAAAGCAGGTCGACAGCTTCTTGCGTGGTGGCGGCACGGTCGAGCACCAGACGGATGGCGAGCGAGGTATTGATGACGGGGCGTTGCGTGTCCTGGTCACAGGGCTTGGAATCCAGAGTGAGTACGGCAATGGACACGCCGCATTCGTTAACACCGTCGAGCTGGGCAAACGGGCCCATGAGTGCCGCGGCGCGTCCGGCGACGGAGTCAAGCGGAGTGTTATCGCCCAGGTTGTTAAGGGCGGCAAGCCCGATGGAAGCATAGCCGCCGCGTGGGTGATTGCGCACCAGCAGCGCCGAGGTGTCATCCTTAAAGTCGTAATTGCGACCGGTGCGCACACGGCCTTTGGCGTCTACGGCGACAAAAGCGCTGCAGGCAAACTGGGGCGCCTGGACATGTGCCGGCACACCGGGTAGCACCTGCGCCACCACGGCATCGATGTAGGCTTGGTCGTCGCGCACGCCAGCGGCGATGATGCGATCAAGATCGTAGTCGTAGGCGATGTCGATTGCGTACAGGTCATAGCCATCCGCGTAGCCGGTCAAGCGTTTGAGCGACGCGGCGGACATGATTTGCTTGTGATAAACGATACCGGTGGCAGCGGCAAGGCCGACGGCGACTCCCGCGACACCGCAGGTGATGGCAATGTTACGTGGCTTCATGACGGCTCCTCTCGTCCTGTTAGCGCAATTGTCGCAAAAGGAGCGCGGGCATGATGGCTCAACTTGGTGAGTGGCGCGGAATTAAGCACGGAATGAAGAGTGCGGCGCTGGCGTGGCGGGGTATGCTGGAGGGGACCATCAACCCAGCGAAAGGGGAGAGCATGACGGATCAGGAAACGCCCGAGCGCGCGCATGTGACGGCCGATGATATCGAGGCCGCCAACGACCTTATCGACTTTATCGAGGCATGCCCCAGTATGTTCCATACGGCGGCGACCATTATGGCCGAGCTCGACGAGGCGGGCTTTACCTACCTGCCCGAGAATGCGGCGTGGGACATCGAACCGGGCGGGCGTTATTACACGCAGCGCAACACCTCGAGCGTTGTTGCCTTTAAGGTGGGCGAGGACCTGGCCGCGACGTGGGGCGAGGACGGCGTCGCCGGTGACTATCATTTTCAGCTCACGGCGTCGCACAGCGATTCGCCGACGTTTAAGGTCAAGGCCGTGCCCGAGCTCGATGGCGCAGGCGAGACGCTGCGCCTGAACACCGAGGCCTACGGCGGCATGATCGACTACACCTGGTTCGACCGCCCGCTGGCGCTGGCCGGACGTGTGCTGGTGCGCGAGGGCGACCGTATTGAGAGCCGCCTGCTTGCCACCGAGCGCGAGGTCGCTATTATCCCGAGCCTTGCCATCCACATGAACCGCGGCGTTAACGAGGGCTTTGCTCCCAACCGAGCCGTCGACCTGTGCCCGCTCATCAGCGCCGGCGAGCTTAAACAGGGAGATTTTGACGTACTGATCGCTGACGAACTGGACGTTGAACCCGAGCAGATCCTAGGTCGCGATCTGTTCCTGGTCAATCGTCAGGATGCGCGCATTTGGGGCTGGGCCGACGAGTTTATCTCGACGCCTAAGCTCGACGACCTGGCCTGCGCCTACACCTCGCTGCAGGCATTTTTGGGTGCCGAGAATGCGCATGACATCTCGGTCTTTTGCTGCTTTGATAACGAGGAGGTTGGCTCCGAGACCAAGCAGGGCGCCATGTCGACGTTCTTGGCCGACGCGCTGCGCCGCATCAACGGATCGCTGGGCTTTGACGACGAGTCGTACCATCGCGCACTTGCCGCATCGATGCTTGTGAGCTGCGACAACGCGCATGCCGTGCACCCCAACCACGCCGAGAAGTGCGATGCTCGCAATCAGGTTGTGCTCAACGGCGGCATTGTCATTAAGGAAGCCGCCAACCAGCACTACTGCACCGATGCCTTTAGCCGCGCGGTGTTCCAGGCCATCTGTGATGACGCCGACGTACCCACACAGGCCTTCGCCAACAAGAGTGATATGGCCGGAGGCTCCACACTCGGCAACCTGTCCAATATGCAGGCGAGCATGCATGCCGTGGACGTGGGCCTGCCGCAGCTGGCCATGCACTCAAGCTACGAGACCGGCGGCGTACGCGACGTGATGTACGCCATCCGCGCCCTCACCGCCTTCTACGAGCGCGACCTCCATATCAACGGAGCCGAAAGCGCGGAGCTCTAAAACCTGCCAAAGAGGGATGTTGATTTCGGCAGGTTTTATCTGGGCGAATGCAAAGGGTGAAACCGAACTAGATCGGTGATACGTAGCCGCCGAGGTGCAGTGTGCCTCGGCGGCTTTTTGTGTACGGAGTACGGCTAATGCTAATAAATGCTATACATGCTTTACGTATCTACCATAGAGTTTTATGATAGTTCTAAAGTATTAAGGAGGGGTCATGACCACAACAGCCGCTCAGATCAACGTACGTCTCGATGCCGATCTTAAAAGGAGTGGGGACGCCGCTCTCTCCAGGGCCGGTATGACGCCGAGCCAAGCGGTGCGAGCGCTCTGGCAGCTTGCAGCGTCGCTGGCCGATCGCCCCGGTGCGCTCGAGGATATCCTGCTGCCCAGTCGTGCCCGGGCGGAACAGCGCGAGCGCGAAAAGGCCGCCAAACGTAAGCTCGAGCTCATGGATCAGGGGTCGAAGCTGTTCGCTGCCGCTTGCCGTGAGTCGGGAATCGATATGGCCAGGGCTCAGCCATCGGACGACGAAGAGCTCAAACGGAATGCCTATGCGGATCGCTATGGCGAGGAGATGAGCTGGCTCTATGAGTGAGGCTCCAAAGCGCATCTTGGTTGACACCAACGTGTGGCTCGATTACTTCATTCCCTCACGACGTGGTCGTTCGGTGGCGATTGAGTTTTTACGCGATGCATGCACGGCGCAGGTGGATTTGCTGTATGCGGCGACATCGTCCAAAGATCTGTTCTATTTGATTTCAAGCGAACATAAGGCATGGTATCGGCGCGAGCATGGCTCACTATCCCAAGATGCCGCCGTGGCGGCGACATCACTTGCATGGGATTGCCTCGACGTGTTGTCGCAACTTGCCACGCCGGTACCCTGCGACCTGAGTGACATATGGATGGCGAGCAAGCAGCGTAATCTCCATAGCGATTACGAAGACGATTTAATCATTGCGGCAGCGATGCGCTCCCAAGCAGATTTACTGGTCACCAACGATGTCAAACTCTGTTCACACGCGCCTGTCGCAGCAATGAGCGTAGAAGACGCAAAGAATTACTTAGCAACGCTCTAACAATTTGAAGACCCCACAGGTTGAGCAAAAGTCAGCGAGAGTCTGCCGTTTGAGCCAAGGTGCCGTGAAATGAAAAGGCGCTGACCTTCTGGTCGCGCCTTTG
>CABVCJ010000001.1 GCA_902496845.1 uncultured Collinsella sp. | reverse complement strand
ACTGTCCGCGGGCTTGCGGTGAGACACGCTTGTCTTATGCGTTTCTCGCCTAGATAAACAGGCTCAGGATCAGAACCATGATGAGGCCGACAACGGAGTTGACGAGCTCCAACAGGCCCCATGTCTTATAGGTATCCTTCATCGACAGGCCAAACGACTGCTGGAACAGCAGGTAGCCGCCGTCATACATAGGCGTGATGGTATTGGATGCGCAGGCGCAGACCAGTACTGCAAGCACCGGGTTGATGCCAAACTGCGTAACCATAGGTGCCACGACGCCGGCGGCGGTGATGGCCGAGACGGTACCCTGGCCGGTGAGCAGGCGCAGGACCACCGTGATCACCCAAGCCAAAATCAGCGGCGACACCGGCATGAGGCTCACCATGTCGGCAAGCGTCGCGCCAACGCCAGAAGTAATGATGACCTGCTTCATGATGCCGCCGGCACCGATAACGAGCAGCACGTTCGCGACGCCCTTGATAGCATCGGACATAGAGCTAGAGATCTCTCCGCCATCCATGCCGCGCGTATAACCATACGCAACCATGGCAAGAATCATCGTGATGAGCATAGTGATATCTGCGCTACCGATGCAGCTGGCAAGATCGTATGCAAAGGAACCCTCGCCCACCGTGTTCTTGATAATCGAAGCCCCAATCATGATGATTGCCGGGAACAGCGGCACCAGAATGGAAAGCCAGAACGGCGGAAGCTCGTCCGCGGGCCTGCGCTCCGCCGGCTTCATAACATTGCCAAGCGGCATGTCATCGAGACCGGGGATGAAATGGCACAGCAAAAGACCAGAGCAGATAAGTGTCGGAATCGTGACGATCAGACCAAAGATGTAGGCCGGCGGAACCTCGGCACCAAAGGCACTCACCAGCGCCATAGGACCAGGCTGCGGCGGAAAAAGAGAATGGCCCATCGTGGTACCAGAAACAGCCGGGATAATCAGGCGCATATAGGGGATGTCGGCCTCTTTGGCGATGCTGATAACGAGCGGCGTAACGATAAGGAACGCCACCTCGTAGAACATGCTCATACCAAAGATAACGCCGATGATCAGAAGCGCAACAGGCAGCAGCTTAATACCGAGCTTGTCAACGATAGTGTCGGCAATCTGCTGCGAGGCACCCGAATCGGTCATCAGTTTTCCGATGGCTGCGCCAAAGATAATGATCAGCGCAAGCGACTTAAGCGTTCCGCCCAGTCCATCTTCCATGGTGGTGACAAGGTCGCCCACAGAGATGCCGTCGGCAAGGGCGATAAAAATGGCGGAAAGAATAAGCGCAATGATGCTGTTGATTTTAAACTTAACGATCATGGCGACCAGCAGGACTACGCCCACCAGCACCCAAAGGAGTGAAACAACTCCTGCATTCATAGATAAGCTCCTTTTAACTGGCAATGAAGCCAAGTGCTTCTATTCGAAATAGCAGCTTTTACTCGCTTACAGGTTGGCGACAATTGCCTGGGCGATCTCGTCGTACTGAGCCGACTCGAGCGTGACGCGACCGGGGTTCATGGCAAACACGTCGCCAAACTCAAACGGGTCGTACTTGTACTTGGGGACGATATGCACGTGCAGGTGATGCATGGTGTCGCCGTAGGCACCAAAGTTAATCTTGTCGGGATTGAACGCCTTGTGCAGCGCTGCCGCGACGTGGCGGACATCGGCCATAAAGGCGGCGGCGTCTTCCTCGGACATGCAGGAGATGTCATCGACGTGCTGCTTGGAGGCCACGATTACGCGGCCCTTATGACTCTGCTCCTTAAACAAGATGAGCTTGCTGGCAGGCAGGTCAAGCATGGGGATGCCAAAGGCATCGACGAGCGTGTTGTCGGTCCCGCACATGCAGTACGAGCAATCGGTATGCTGTTCCATGGTGATCCTTTCGATCTGGACAATGATGAATGCCGCTTTTGCGGCAGGTGTAACCCCTCGTTTACACCACCAGATAATGGACAGATACAACGCATGCGTAGTCGATACGAAATCGGTTTCGTATCGACTACCGCCATGATACAGCCAACGAGTTGTTGCGATTAGGTGAACGTTCACCTTTTTATTGTTTTTCTCTTCGCAAATAAAATCCCGTGCGTATACTTAGGCTCAAACGAAACCGATTTCGTTGAGCGTGGGCAATAGGATGCTAAGACGCACCCTACCATCTTGGCATCTTATCGCCCACGCAATGCCATTTGCTTTCTTCCCGTCTCGTTGGACCTTTAGTCCCATTCCGGCACAGCGAGACACTTCCTAGACGACTGACCGTGGGGCCGGCTTTTCTGCTTTTGCAGCAGTGCCTCCGATAACCCTCTTTTGCCGGCCCGGGTCAGCTTTTTCACACAACCGAAAGGACGGGTAGCAACATGCGACCGCTCATCATCATGCATGGCGAGAACATCGACTGGTGCCATACCGTCATCAGAATGCTGATGTATCTGGTGGGCGTTGCAGTACTGGCACTCGGTATGAGTCTCCAGACGGCATCCGGCCTGGGCGTCGCCGCGCTCACGTGCTTTGCCACAACCCTATCCATGCTCACTGGCAAGACGCTCGGCTTTTGGATCACCGCAACCTACGTCGCCTACATCGTGGCGCAATTAGCCATCTTGCGAAGCGAGTTCCAGCCGCGCATCCTGCTCGAGTTGTTCTTCTCAACGCTGATTGGCGGCTTGACCGACCTCTTCATGGCGGTCAACCCACTGCATCCCACGGCACTCCCCACACAGATTGCGACCATGCTGCTCTCCCTCGCTGTCACCGCATTTGGCGTAAGTCTCGTCGTCAACATGGGCGTTGTCCCCAACGCGCCCGACGGCTTGGTGCAAGTCATTGCCGAAAAGCTTAAACGCCGCTTTGGTGACGTAAAAGTCGTGTTTGATTGCTCACATGTCGCCGCCTCGCTCGCGTTGTCGCTGATCTTTATGTACAACCTGGGCGGCTTTGGCGTCACGACCGCCATCTCGGCACTGTTCCTGGGCCATGTCATCAACGTCGCCAACAAGCTGTTCGCCCAGCGCTTTATCCGCGCGGCATTCGGGAAATAGCACCACCGTAAGAACCCGCAAACAGCGCTATACGTTGCTATATCTCACTATACTTTGCTATATCTTGCTATATCTTGCTATATCTTGAGCAAAGGTGGCTCACATGCAAACAAACCCTTTTAAGCCCACAGCAGGTAAAACACCTCCACGATTATCGGCCGCGAAGATGTGCTCGAAGAATTCAGTGAAGGCCTCGTCAACGGGCCTGGTGCCCCTGGGCGCCTAATGCGCATAGCCGGCATCCGTGGAACGGGCAAGACGGTCCTCCTTGACGAGTGCTCACGTTTGGCGCAAAGCCGTGGCTGGACGGTCATAAAAGAGGTCGCAACCGAGGGACTTTGCCAGCGCATTCTCGAACAGCTGCAGCCCAAATTCCAGGCCAAACACGCCAGGTTTGAGCCCACCGTAGCTGGCATATCCATCGGCAGCATAGACATTGAGCGAATCGGCCCATCGCTACGCGACGCCATGAGACAGACAATATCCAAGAATGGAAATGGCCTGCTCATCACTCTCGACGAGGTTCAAGACGCAGAGCTCGATGAGGTCCGAACGCTCTCCATTGCGATTCAGCAGGTTATCGGCGAAGACCTTGATATCGCCTTTGTTTTTGCTGGGCTGCCTTCGATGATTGAAAGCATCATCAACGGAAAGACACTTACGTTTTTGCGCCGTGCCCTCCCCTTTGACCTGAAGGCTGTGGCAGTAACCGAAGTGTCGTACTCCCTCGAGGAAACCATTGAAGCGTCTGGCATGGAGTTGCAGCCAGGTATTGCCGGCCAACTTGCCGAGGCAACGCAAGGCTATCCTTTCATGATCCAACTCGTTGGATACTACGCATGGCAGTTGGCAAGACGCGCACATACAGCGATTATTGGAGAAGAAGAAGCCGAGCGTGGCATTGCAACGGCACGCGAACGCTTCTGCGGCATGGTGATTGAGCCCGCGCTGCAGCGCATTCCGCCCACGTGCATCGCTTATCTGCTGAGCATGGCGTCTTTGGGGCAGACGAGCTCGACCAGCATGGTTGCCGACGCCCTAAACAAAACGCCTCAACAGGTGAGCTCCGTCCGCAGCCGCCTGTTAAGAGAATCGATTATCGAGGCTCCTTCGTACGGCAAGGTCTCATTTGCCATCCCCTACATGCGCGACTACCTCTACGAGCACAAAGCCGAACTGGAAGCTGAACTGTAGAAACGACAACTGCCCTGCAAGACGAAAACCGTTTTCGTACGGATTTAAAGCAGACGTAAACGGTTTTCGTCTTGATTTGCGTCCGAAATTAAGACGTAAATTGCGCTTTCGTACGCTTATTACCAGACGCAAATTGTTTACGTCCGGCTATGCGTCCCCAATCCAGACGAAAAAAGCTCCGAGCTCGTGCAAGCTCGGAGCTTTTCGTGCCGCTCATCTATGAGAGGAGATATTTGATGCGCATGGGCGCTACTCCATGTAGCCCCCTTGAATGGCGGAAACTGCATGCTCGGTAAAGAACTTGAGCGTGCCGGAGGTATAGCGATTAGCCTTGGGCTTCCAAGCGGCTCGGCGCTCGGCCAGGACGGCGTCGACCTCGGCCGGCTCCATCTCCTTACCGGCGATGCCCACGATGGACAGCGAGCGCTCGGGGATGTTGATTCGGATAAGGTCGCCCTCCTCAATCAGGGCAATCGGACCGCCCACAGCGGCCTCGGGCGAAACGTGACCGATAGCCGGGCCCTTGGAGGCGCCGGAGAAGCGGCCGTCAGTGATCAGGGCAATGCTCGCGCCCAGCTCGGGGTCGCTGGCGATAGCTTCGGTGGTGTAGAACATCTCGGGCATACCGGAACCCTTGGGTCCCTCATAGCGAATGATAACGGCATCGCCGGGCTTGACCTCGTGCGTCAGGACGGCGTGAATGGCGTCCTCCTCGCAGTCGAACGGACGGGCTTTGAGCGTAGCCTGGAACATCTCGCGCGGAACGACGGTGTGCTTGACGACCGCGCCCTCGGGAGCAAGATTGCCGTGGAGGATGGCGATGGAGCCGTCGGTACCAAAAGCCTGGTCAAACGGGCGAATGATGTCCTCGCGCCTAAGGTTCCACTTCTCCAAGTAGCGGCCACACTTCTCGTAGTAGCCATTGTTCTTAAGGTCCTCGAGGTTTTCGCCGAGAGTCTTGCCGGTGACGGTCATAACGTCGAGGTGGAGCATCGACTTGATCTCCTCCATGATGCGCGGCACGCCGCCCGCATAGTAGAAGAACTGCGCCGGCCACTCGCCTGCGGGGCGAACGTTGAGCAGATAGTGGGCGCCACGGTGCAGGCGATCGAAATCGTCGGCGGACATCTCGATGCCAAACTCGCGGGCGATCGCGGGAATGTGCAGCAGCGAGTTGGTGGAACCGGAGATGGCGCCGTGGACCATGATGAGATTCTCGAAGGACTCCTTGGTCACGATGTCGCGGGGGCACAGGTTGTGCTCGGAGAGCCACACGGACTGACGGCCAGCCTCGCGCGCAAACTCACGCAGATCGGAGCTGGTTGCGGGCAGCAGAGCCGTGCCGGGGAGCATAAGGCCCAGGGCCTCGGCGGTAACCTGCATGGTCGAGGCGGTACCCATAAAGGAGCAGGCGCCGCAGCTGGGGCATGCGTTGTGCTTGGCAAACTCGAGCTCCTCGCGGGAAATCTCGCCGCGCTCATAGCGGGCCGAGATGGCGCCGAGCTGCTCCAGGGTCAGCAGGTCAGGGCCTGCATCCATGACGCCGCCGGTGACGACGATCGAGGGGATGTTGATGCGGCCCATGGCCATGAGGTTCGCGGGCAGGCCCTTATCGCAGCTGGCAACGAAGACACCGGCATCGAACGGGGTGGCCTTGGCGTGGATCTCGATCATGTTGGCGATCATGTCGCGGCTGGGCAGCGAGTAGTTGATGCCGTCGTGGCCCTGGGCCTCACCGTCGCAAATGTCGGTGCAGAAGTAACGGGCACCGTGGCCACCAGCCTCGGCAACGCCAGCGCGCACCTCCTCGACCAGCTCGAGCAGGCCGGCAGAACCCGGGTGCGAATCGCCAAAGGTCGACTCGATGATGACCTGCGGCTTGTCCAGGTCTTCGATGCTCCAGCCAGAGCCCAGGCGCAGCGGGTCCATCTCGGGGCTGATGGTGCGGAACTTGCCAGAACGCGGCTGCAGCTTGGCAACCAGGTCGGCGGCCTCCTGCTGAATCTGTGCTTTGGTTTTCTCGTCCATGATGTTCTCCTCTTTTGGATTGAACGGTTGTACCAATCGTTGGTGAATAAATCTGGTGTAGGTGGCTGCCGAGCGATGTGCTCGGCAAAAGATGCCCGACTAGGCGAAGAACGAAATCACCAAGGCGCAGGCAAGACCCGAAAGGCCGATGAGCGTCTCCATAACGGTCCAGGACTTGAGGGTGGTCTTCTCGTCAATCTCCAGGAACGAGGAGCACATCCAAAAACCGGCATCGTTGACGTGCGAGAGCGCCGTGGCGCCGCCGCAGATGGCGCGCATGGCGGCCGAGCACGCAACCAACGACCAGGTCGTCTGTATCAAAGAGCTCTGCGACGAATCCGAGCGCCTGGCCGAGGCCGGTGAGGATTACTCCGCCGCCGACACCGCGTTCCACAATGCCATTGCCGAGAGCTCCGGAAACCTCGTCGTTCCCCGCCTGATGGGCGTGCTCAAGGCATCCGTCCCCCTCTTTATCGACGTGACCGGCAAAAAGCTCGTCGAGGAAACTATCCGCACGCACCGCGATGTGGCCGACGCCATCGCCTCGCGCAATCCCACCGCGGCGCACGACGCGATGTACCTGCATCTGGTGTACAACCGCAACATGATCGCAGAGGGCACGCAGGAACAGGGCGAATAAACGTCCGTGCGGCAAGGGCGAGATCACCGTTTACCTTTTAAAAGTGAACGTTCACCTGATTTTAGGAGAATCTGATTTTTAAATCCTCCTCTTCTCCTATACTGACCTTGTATGAAAAGCAAGACTTATATAGATGAACGTTTCTTTTGAAAGGATCGCTATGTCTGATCTTATGGACAGCTTCCGTCTGGACGGCAAGGTCGCACTGGTAACCGGCGCCACCTATGGCATTGGCATGGCTATCGCCGAGGCGCTCGGAGAGGCCGGCGCCAAGATCGCCTTTAACGCCCGTCACGCCGACAAAGTCGCCGAAGCCGAGAAGCACTACCGTGAGCTGGGCTTTGACGCTCACGGCTATGTTGCCGACGTCACCGACGAGACTGTCGTCGCCGAGCTCATCGCCAAGATCGAGGCCGACTTTGGCACCACGCCCGACATCCTGGTCAACAACGCCGGCGTCATCCAGCGTACCCCGATGCTCGACATGAGCGCCGAGGACTTCCGCCGCGTCGTCGATATTGACCTCAACGCACCGTTTATCGTGTCCAAGGCCTGCCTGCCCGGCATGATCGCCAAGGGCCACGGCAAGATCATCAACATCTGCTCGATGATGAGCGAGCTGGGCCGCGAGACCATCGCCGGCTATGCCGCGGCCAAGGGCGGACTCAAGATGCTCACCAAGAACATCTGCTCGGAGTTTGGCGAGGCCAATATCCAGTGCAACGGCATTGGACCCGGCTACATCGCCACGCCGCAGACCGCACCGCTGCGCGAGACGCAGCCCGACGGCAGCCGCCACCCGTTTGACCAGTTCATCATTGCCAAGACGCCGGCCGCCCGTTGGGGCACGCCCGAGGATCTGAAGGGCCCCGCCGTGTTCTTGGCTTCCGACGCGTCGAACTTCGTCAACGGCCACATCCTCTACGTCGACGGCGGCATCCTCGCATACATTGGAAAGCAGCCTCAATAAGCGTCACCGCAACTGCCCACATCAGGTTTCATCCACTCGTTTTTCATTTGAGTTGCGGTGAGATAAGGATTGGTTTTGGCTTCTATCAGGCAAAACAGTCCGTATTCCACCGCAAGTTAGAAATAGGAAGGTAATTCGCAATGAAAATCGCTCTGATCAACGAAAACTCTCAGAACTCCAAGAACCCTATGATCGAGGCTGCCCTTAAGAAGGTTGTCGAGCCCATGGGCCACACCGTCTTTAACTATGGCATGTATGCCGACGCCGACTCCAAGCCCCTCACCTATGTGCAGAACGGCATCCTGGCCGCCGTGCTGCTCAACTCCGGCGCTGCCGACTACGTCGTGACCGGCTGTGGCACCGGCGAGGGCGCCATGCTCGCCTGCAACTCCTTCCCCGGCGTGCTGTGCGGCCATGTTGCCGACCCGCTCGATGCCTACACCTTTGCCCAGGTCAACGACGGTAACGCTGTCGCCATGCCCTTCGCCCTCAAGAACGGCTGGGGCCAGGAGCTCAACCTCGAGTACACCTTTGAGAAGCTCTTTGGCTTTGGTTCGGGCAACGGCTATCCTGCCGAGCGTGTTGAGCCCGAGCAGCGCAACAAGAAGATCCTCGACGGCGTGCGCGCTGTGACTATGCGTCCGCTCGTCGACGTCCTGGGCGAGATCGATCAGGACCTGGTCCGCGGCGCCCTGGCTGGCGAGCACTTCCAGGAGTACTTCTTTGCCAACGCCACCGATGAGACCATCATCGCCAAGGTCAAGGAGATCCTGGGGCTCTAATCGCACGACTCATTGCAGCTAACGCAAGCGGCGGTCGTCCCACGTACGGGACGGCCGTCGCTTTTTGCTATTTACCGACTGACGCCACGGAGACAGGTCCCCCATGCATCAAGGAGTTGACTAGAGCTCGCAGGCAACCTTATAGCCATCGCCGATGGCGTCGCGAATGTTGCCGCACTTGTTGGCGTCGCCCAGCACGTGGGTGGCAACACCGGCAGCGGCAAGGTCGTCGGCCAGCTTGGTATTGGAACGATAGCCCATGGCAAGCACCAGCGTATCGGCACCGGTGATGGTGTGGACCTCGCCGTCCTTTTCGTAACTGATGGTGTCCTCGGTGATCTCGGTCACCTTGGCCTCGGTCAGCACGTGGACGCCCTTGGAGAGCATGCGCGTGATGAGCACCGCGCGACCGGCACCGCCCTCGTTGGCAGCGAGCGTCTTGGTCATCTCGATAACGGTGACATCGCGATTGGCCGGCGACAGGTCGTTGACCAGCGGGGCCAGGTAGTCGGCCGTCTCGCAGCCGACGGTGCCGCCGCCCACGATGACGATCTTCTTACCCGGGAAAGCCTTGCCGCCCAACAGGTCGTCAGCCGTCATGACCTGCTTAAATCCCTGCATGAAGGCCGGGGCGATGGGCTCGGCGCCATAGGCCAGGACGACCTCGTAGCCGGCGTAGTCACGCTGAATGTCCTCGGCAGTAAGCTCGGTGCCAAATACGCATGTGACGCCGGCCTCGGCCAGGCGACGGTACTGATACTTGATCACGCGGGTGAGTTCCTGCTTTGCCGGCGGAACGGCCGCGATGCGCATCTCGCCACCCGGCTCGTCCTGCTTATCCACGAGCACTACGTTGTGGCCGCGCTTGGCAGCAATGTAGGCTGCCTCCATGCCCGCAGGACCAGCGCCCACAACCAGCACGTTCTTAGCCTCGGCGGCAGGCTCGTAGCCGGCCTCGTCGCGCTCAACATCGGGATTGACGGTGCAGGAGATGCGCTTGCCAAACATAATGCCGTTCAGGCAGCGCAGGCAGCCGATGCAGGGGCGGATGTCGTCGGCGTTGCCGGCAGCGGCCTTATTGCAGAACTCGGCATCGCACAGATTGGCGCGGCCCATCATGCAGATGTCGGCAGCGCCGTCCTCGATCAGCTCCTCGGCGATCCAGGCCTCGTTGATACGTCCGACGGTGGCGACGGGAATGTTGACGTGCTTCTTGATCTCGCGCGAACAGGCGGCGTGCGAGGCCTGCTGGGTACCGGCGGCAGGAATCGCGGAACCGCGCTTGATGGTGGTGCCGCCCGACACATGAATCATGTCGACGCCGGCCTTCTCCAGGCGACGCGAGACGTAGATCATGTCGTTGAGGGTCAGACCGCCATCGGTGTACTCATCGCCCGAGATGCGGACGTCGATGATAAAGTCCTTGCCGCAGCGCTCGCGAATCTCGGCGATGACCTCGAGCAAAAAGCGCATGCGGGCGTCGAGCGAGCCGCCGTACTCATCGGTACGCTTGTTATAGAGCGGGGTCAAGAAACCGCCGAGCATGCCGTGGGCGTGCGCCGCATGGACCTCGACGCCATCGACACCGGCCTTCTGCATACGCACGGCAGCGTCGCCAAACTGATGCGTGAGCTCGTGAATCTCGTCGACCGTGATAGGACGCGGTGCCTCACGGGCATAGGACGGTCCCACGAAGGACGGAGCGATCAGGCGCGGCGTGCCCGGAATGTTAAAGGCCATGTAGGCGGGGTGGAAGAGCTGCGGCATGATCTTGCAGCCGTACTCGTGGACGGCTGCGGCGAGCTTTTCCCAGCCGGGGATAAACGTGTCGTCGTAGCAGCACATGTCACCCGGCAGATAGGTATAGGTAGGCTCGACCGTCACGACCTCGGTGATGATGAGGCCCACGCCGCCCTTGGCGCGGGCACGGTAATGATCGACCAAGTCGTCGGTCACATAGCCATGATCGGCCAGGTTGGTGGACACCGGCGGCATAAAGACGCGGTTCTTGACCTCGGTTGTACCGACCTTGATCGGGCTAAAGAGCATCGGGTAGGCAGAGGACTCCATACAGGCTTCCTTTCGTTTGAGCCGCTCGGCGGCAGTTGCTAACGTACTTATCGTATCAGCAACCGCCGCGTCCGTCCCCGCTCGCACTCCCCCGCCTTTAATCCAATCCCCACAAAAAGTTGCGGTGGAATACGGAGTAGATAAGACCTTTGACAGCCAAAACAGTCCGTATTTCACCGCAACCGATGGGCGGGATGTGTTAGAGACCCAGATAGGTAGTCATGCCTTCGACGGCAAGCTTGGCGCCAGCTACGGCGTGGACCACGGTGAGCGGGCCGTTGACCACGTCGCCGGCGGCAAAGACGCCAGGCACGGTGGTCATACCGTTCTCATCGACCGAAAGCAGGCCACGATGGTCGGTCTCTAGGCCGCCCGTTGTAAGCACAAGCTTGTCTTTGGGCACCTGCGAAGCTGCGATCACAACTGTGTCGGCAGACGCATGGTCGAGCTCCTCCTCGTAGCCCACCACGTTGTTGTCCTCGTCAAAGATAGCCGTCTCGAACACCGGACCGTTATCGTCGATGGCGCAGATCGCCTTGCCGCACACAATCTCGGCACCGTCAAGCTCGGTCAGCTCGACCTCGTCGTCGATGGCCGAGATATGGCGCGAGCGTGCATACACAGTGACCTTGCGAGCACCCGAACGCAGCGCCGTGCGGGCCACATCCATGGCCACATTACCGGCACCGATGACCGCCACGTTCTGCCCGATCGCCACGCTCGAGGGATCGACCAGGTAATCGATACCAAACAGCACGTTGCCGCGCGACTCGCCGGGAATGCCCAGTTTGCGGGCACGCCAGGTACCGGTACCAACAAAGACCGCATCGTAGCCGTCGCGCAGCAGGTCGTCGATATGCAGCGCGCCACCGATGGTGGTCGAGGGGCGCACGCGCACGCCAAGCGAGCACATCACATGACGGTACTTTTGCACGAGCGCACGGGGCAGGCGGAACTCGGGGATACCGTATTCCAGCACACCGCCGATCTCGGGGCGCTGTTCAAATACCGTGACGGCACAGCCTAGCTGGGCCATCTTAATGGCCACGGTAATACCGGCGGGACCGGAACCGACCACAGCAACCTGTTTGCCGCACGACGGCGCAGACGTCCACTCCTTACGATCCAAATACGCTGTCGAGATATAGTTCTCGATGCTCGAGAAATGCACGGGTGTGCCCTTGCGGCCCTGGATGCAAGCACCCTCGCACTGGCCCGAATGGTTGCACACCATGGAGCAGACCGCGCTCATGGGATTGTTCTGGAACAGCAGCTCGCCCGCCTCTTGCAGACGGCGCTGCTTAAAGAGGTCGATAACCTGCGGAATGGGCGTCTGCACCGGACAGCCCTTAATCTGACAGAACGCCCTTTTACAACCTAGGCAACGATTCGCCTCTTCGACAATGTGGATAGCCACGCAACTCCCCTTTTTAATGCAATCCAATGGGGCGACGATAAAGACCCTTCACCGCCGCCCCCATGCAGGTAATCTCAATCTGCCGACACGGCAAAAGCCAATGCTATAGCTCGCGATGCGAAGCCCCGCAGCGAGCGGACATGTGCTCGAGTGTCGCCAGGCAGTCAGCCGCCGTCGCCGGCACGCTGTTCTCGACCACGCAGGGAATCCCAGGACAGGCGGCGGCAGCCCAGGCCACCACGGGCTCAAAGTCATAGCGGCCCGTCTCGCCCACGCCGTGGCACACCAGGCGTGAACCCGTACCGTCGCACCATCCGGCTTCGTCCTCGTTATCAACGACCTCAAAATCCTTGGCGTGCAGCACGCGGATCTTACTGCCGCATAAGTAGAGCATGCACGCGGTGATTTCCTGCGCTTCGTCAACGACACTGGGGTGCAGCAGCGATACCGGGTCGTAGATCACGCCGAGCGACGGGCTCGAGACGTGCTCCAGCACCTCACGGCAGCGGTCCGGAGTATTAACCGTCTCGTTCCAACCGGGCTCGATCAAAATTTGCCCGCCCACGGCCTCGGCCCGATCGCAGACGCGTGCAAGCCCGTCTGTAAACGCTTCGAGTGCCCCATCGGTCATGCGGTCGTCAGCAACGCGGTTCTGCGCATTGGGGCGACCGGTCTCGGTGCCAACCGGGCATCCGCCGAGCATCTGGGCAAAGTTCAGGCATGCCTCGTACTCGGCAATGTTATCCATGAGCTGTTGGCGATCGGGCGTCGCCAAATTCTTATAGCAGCCGAGCACGGCGACCGAAACGCCCGCCTCGTCGAGCACCGCACGCAAATGGTCGGCAAGCTCGCGGGTCAGGCCGCCTCGATCGATCCCCATCGATGCGTAGAGCACCTTGCTCGGCAGCTGAATGCACGAAAAGCCCAGCTCTCCCGCCATGCGGATGCGTTCCTCGACGGTCCCCTGTGGAAGGTCGTGCAAACGCACACCCGGAGTAATAGCCCCCACGTTATTCACATCCCTTATGAGCGTTGATGCCCGGGGTGTATCCGCCAAACGGGTCCTCGATAGAGCACACGCCCGAGGGAGCAAGCGGGTCATGCCTGCCGGCCAGTTTGTCGTGATGCATGGTCTCGATATAGGCAAGCACCAGCGGCGCCACGCCCTTCGCATCGTTTTTGACGATAGGCTCGCTCATGTAGTAACCAAACGTGCCCTCGCGGTGCGCGGTGTTTCCCAAGCCCGCAACCAGGCAGATGTTGTCGAGCGCCAGCTGCCCATCATGCTCGGACAGGCAGGTCTCGCAGATGCCGTCGAAGGCGCGACGGCCGTACTGGTAGTAACGCTCGCCCAGCACGCCCAGACGCACGCCCTTCATGATGGCGTTGGCAAAGATGGCGCTGCCCGACTCCTCCAGGTAGTTGGGGGCGATATTGGGCAGGTTGATGACCTGATGCCACATGCCGGTCTTCTCGTCCTGATACGGCAGCATGGCGTCGATCAGGTCGTGGAACATCTTGCGAATCTCGTCCTTCTCGGCTGACATCGAAGGCGGCATGAGCTCCCAGGTATCGATGAGTGCCATGGCAAACCAGCCCTCGGCGCGCAGCCAGAAGTTAGCCGAAAGGCCGGTGACCGGGTCGCACCAGAACTGTTTGCGGCTCGCGTCGTAAGCGTGATAGTACAGACCGTTGAGGGGGTTGCGCATCAGGTCATGCACGACCTGGAACATATGGAAGCTGTCCGAGCAGGCACGACGGTTGTGGAAGCTCAGTTCGTACTGCATATAGAACGGCTGCGCCATATACATGCCGTCGAGCCAGATCTGGTTGGGATAGACGGCCTTGTGCCAAAACACGCCCTCTTTGGTGCGCGGCTGGGTCTCGAGCTGGCGGTAAATGGTGTCCATGGCGGCGCGGTATTTGGGCTTGCCCACCAAATCGTAGAGCTTATAGAGGGTCTTGCCCGCGTTGACGTTGTCGAGGTTGTACTCCTCGGGCTTGTAGTGCTTGATGGTGCCGTCTTCCTGGACAAAAAAGTCGATGTAGTCGTCGGCAAAGGTCAGGTAGCGCTGCTCACCCGTGATCTCGTACAGCTCGATGAGCGCCTTGATCATGCAGCCATCGATATAGTTCCAGGTGTTCTCCTTGCCGGCACGGAGCTTTTCGATGTTCCAGGCCGGTGCCTGCGGCGTAGAGGTCTCGATCAACTGCTCGATATAGCGGTCCAGAATCTGATTGCAGCCCATTGCTGTCCCCTCTGACGTTAATGATAGGTGAACGTTAACCCTAGTGTAACGCGAACGGGGAATATAGAGTGAACGTTAACCCTATATTCCCCGCGAACGGCAGACTTTTAACGGCAAACGGCGGCTAAGCCCGCGGCGATGCGATGCGCCAGGCGCTCATAGCCAGCCGGGCTGTAATGCAGACCGTCCGGCATATAGAGCTCGCGGTGCTCCGGCAAAAACGGGCTGATGCCGCTTTGCGCATACAGGTCAATCACCGGAACGGAGTAACGGTCACAGACCTCGAGCATCGCCTTTACGTAGGCGACCTGCGTCAACCCCAAATGGTTGAGCTCGTCGCTTGCAGGGATATCCTTCTCGTGCTTGCCGCTCGTCTTGCACGGCGTCATAAACACGAGCTTTGCCCGAGGCGAGCGTGCCGTGATGGTGCGGATCAGATAATCGAGCGCACCGTAGAACTCATGCACATCGGTACTGCCCAACTCGCCAAGCGGCACGTTGCGGCTAAAGTCGTTGACGCCGCCAAAGACGATGTAGATATCGGCCGCATCGTCGATGCCGTCCAAGCGCTCGACAAATGAATCGGTACGGTCGGCCTTGATGGCGATACGCGAACCCTTGATGCCAAAGTTCTCGACGACTGCACCTCCCAGCAACGCGCCCAGATGCGAAGTCCAAGAGATGTCGTTGCCGCCTGCGCCGCATCCGTTATCCCCCCATGTGGTCGAATCGCCAAAGCAGCAAATGGTCGATTCACTCAAGTTCTTCGTTTCCATAATCTTCTCCTCATCCGCCCATTGGCGGCCATACAGGTACGTACCGTTTATTTGCAGCATGCCGAGGGGCTATGCACGGTCGCATTTCGCAACGTGCGAATCGAGCCATTCGATATCCTCGACAAGATGTGCCACGCCCAGATGGTGTCCACCCGGACACACCTCGTGCCGCAGAGCATCTCTGCGGCCCAGCAACTTGTAGGCATCGCGCACGATCTTGAGCTGTTCATCGACATTTTTCAGCCCGCGCGAACCGTTCAGATGATCTTCTTCGCAGCTCTGCACTAACAACGGGCGCGGCGCAATAAGCGAGGCAATATCGCCCATGTCGAGCAAGCGCCAAAGTCCGGGTGTGTAGTTGCAGCTGCAATTGCCGTTGAGGTGCAGCAGCGAATCATCGACACCGTACAGGTAGCCCGAGACAAACGTCTTGCATACGCGTGGGTCGAGCGCCGCCAGATACAGCGTCATGTATCCGCCGCCCGAAAAGCCAAAACAGCCCAGGTCGTCCATGGCAATGTCGCCGCGCGCCTCTAGGTAATCGATCAGACGCATGTTATCCCAGGCGTTGAGACCCGCAACGGTAAGTCCCAGCGGCTCGGCCATGCGCGCCTGGTTTAGGCACGTGCCGCGCAGAAAGCTGTTCTCGTCATCGCCCTGGCCCTTCCAGTCACGACGGTATCCCCAACCGCGTGCGTCGGGGCAGACGGTCACGTAACCCATACGCGCCAAACGCAGACCGTAGTCGTAATTGAACTTACGCACAGCATCATCGACCGCCGGCACGCCCGTCACGCCCGCAACACTTGCGGCGCCTGCTCCCTGATGGCCATGCGGGCAGATATAGCAACACTTGCGGCCGTGCGCATCGAGCTTAGGCGACTGCGGCTCGAGCAGGTAGAACGGCATCCAAACATCGCGCTCGACCTGCAACATCGCATGGGTGCGCACGATGCCGCCGGCAACCCGCACGCGGCTGAGCTCACGAATCTCAATCGGGACGCGGTCCATAAGCGAAAGGCCCAAAACATCGTACAGACGAGTCCTGGTCGCAATCTTCCATGCCTCAAAATCTGCAGGAGTCTTGCCCGTAAAAGCAGCCGAACGCCCCTCGCGCTTCAGCCGGGCACGCAGCGCAGGTTCGTCTTCGCAGTACGTCTCGATGTGCACGGTGCGGCCGTTGGCAGACAGTTCAGCCGTCTCAACCGCATCACCGTCGCCGCCCTCGGGATCCCAGCCATCCCCACCGGCAAGCACCTGCTCGCGAGCGTACCCGGCGGCAGCCATCACATCGAGTTCATTCGCCCACGGCACCCAGCCGGTAGTATCACCCGCCGGCCCATGCAGAATCGCGCCAGCATACTGCACGCAGTTGTGCGCCGCCGGCTTATTCCAATCCCACCAGCCTTCGCGCTTGATATGTCGCCCCAGCCAGCAATCGATCAGCACAGTTTGCGCCCACTCACGCCAAGGACGACCCAAATAGACCGAATCCGGTGCCACATCTTGCGCGGCTGTAAACGAGCAGCCGTGGAACACGAAGCCGTATGGCTCTCCCTCGGGCGTCGATGCCGCCGTCACGTAACCGTTCACGTCCATATTGCGGTTGAGCGAGCGGATCTCGCACCCCTCAAAATAGGCACACGCGCCGCCAAAGATAAAGTCGACGTCGCCCTCAATCCGGCAGCGTCGAAAATACTGACGGCCCACCCGACGCGGCGCAAACTGCTTGGGTCCAATGAATCCGCCCGGTTTGACTTCGCGCGGGGGCAACGGGCCCAAAAACAGCGTGTCCTGGCGCCCCTTAATGCAGCAGGCATCGACAACCAGACGGTCGCCATCGGCATACAGGGCAATCGCCTGACCGACCTCGCGCCCATCGCCCGCATCGTTTTCGATCGTGAGGTTCTCGAGCCATACGTCGTCGGCATCGACCAAAACGGTATAGGTCCTAAACGTGCCGAGCGTGCCGTCCACGCCCGAGCCGTCCTCCGAAGGCATCTTGGCACCCAGGCTGCCCACGATACGCACGCTGTCGGCCGTCTCTCCCTCAATCGTCACATGCGAGCGATGAATCTCGACCCGTTCGCGGTACTCACCCGGCTCGATATGGATTGTCACCGGCCGTCCGTCATTCGGACAGGATTCGTCAATTGCCTCCAAGGCCTTAGAGATACTGTGATATGCCCCCGCACGCTCGGGCGAAACCTCAAAAAATCGTCTCTCACTCATCATCAGTCACCGCGTCCTTTCGTCGTAGACCGTCTACGTTGCAGTTTCGGCATATAAAAAGTTCGCGCAATGGGTCGGGAAGGCCCTGCCCATCGCGCGCCACGACATACCGAATTTAATTGTTTAGGAGCAAACGCCTACGCACGGATAACCTTGTCAACGTTCTGGAGCTGCAGCTCCTCGCCGTCCTGGCCCTCGATCACCACATTTTGCAGGTCGAGCACCTTGACGTTTTGCGCAATGATGCCCTGACGCACCATGGGCTCAACGCCGCAGGCCATGGCCGGAACAAAGGGCTCAGCATCGTCGGCAAAGGTCACGTGGACATCCTGGAACGTCAGGCGCGTTACTTTGCTCTCGGGCAGGCCCGTGATGTAGGCAGCGGCCGCGTGGCAGTTAGTGGCCTCGATATCGCAAAACGTCGTGGCACCAAAGCCGGGCGTGCGGTCGTCGACGGGCAGTGCCTCGCGAGACTGCACGTAGTCGGTCTTGCCGTCCTTGTCGCAGAAGTAGAAGGAGTTGACCACGAAGGGCGTGAGCACCTCGTCCATGCGAATGTGCTCAAAGGTAATGCCCTCGTTGACGGCATCCTTGCCGCGCCCGCGGCGGGTCTTGACGCGCAGGCCGCGGTCGGTGCGCTCAAAGAGGCACTTGCTCACGGTAAGGTCCTTGATGCCGCCGGCAGCCTCTGAACCCAGGACCACGGCGCCGTGACCATCGTGCATGTAGCAGTGAGAGATCAGCACGTCGTGCGTGGTGGGACGAAGCTCGGGCTCAATGCCCAGCTTGCCGCTCTTGATGGCGATGCAGTCGTCACCCACTGAGAACTGACAACCAAGGATGCGAACAAAACCGCAGCTCTCGGGATCGAAGCCGTCGGTGTTGTGGGAGTTCTTGGGGCCCTCGATGGACAGGCAGAGCGCATCGACGTGCTCGCACAGGATGGGGTGGATGTTCCACGCCGGGCTGTTGCGGACGGTGAAGCCGGCCAAGCTCACGTTCTCACACTCGGATAGGAAGATCATGCGCGGGCGGGCGACCTCGCGGCCCTCCTCCGGGCGAAAGATGTTCTTAAAGTCCTTGTTCCACCAGTTGTCCTCGGCAAAATCGGTCTGACCGTCGATGGCACCACGACCATAGATGCACACGTCGTGCACGCTCAGGCCCGTAAAGGTAGAGCAGTAGGTCGAGAAACTCTCGCCCTCCCAGCGGCCCAGGGGCAGCATATCGGTGCCGGCATACCCGGCGCCCTCGTCGCCTGTGACCGTGCCCGGAATGTAGGCAAGCGCCGCGCGATCGTGACGGGCCAACAGCACCGCTCCCTCGGCGAGCTCGATGTTGATATTGCTCTTAAGGAAGAGGGACTTGATGCGATAACTACCGGCGGGGATCAGCACGCGCCCGCCCTTGGGGCAGGCCATGATGGCAGCCTGGATGTTGGTGGTGTCGTCGTGCTCGGAATCGCCCTTGGCGCCACAGTCGCGAACGTTGATGGTAAAGGGCTCAGCCGGCGTGGTGACACCTACGCTCAGCTCACGCTCGCCACAAACAAAACGAACCAGGTTGCGCTTGCCGGGGATCAGGCCGTCGACATAGGTCTCGACCGTATTCGTGGTACCGGCGGGCTCGTCGTTGACAAAGATCTCCCACGTATCGGCGCAGGTAAAGTAACCGCCGTCGTCAAGCTCGATAACCGCCGCGCGCGCGTTGCGCCAGATAACGTTCGTCTCCATGGGTTTCTCCCTCAAAAAGATGCTCTAAAGGCAAATTGTACGCTGTTGAAAAAGGGCCGTGCCTGCCGGCGGAATTCCGGTGGCACGGCCCTGTGATTTGGACGATATGTCGGCCTTACTCGGCGGGAGTTACGCTACCGTCCTGGAAGCCAACGTTGTTGTGGGCAAAGCAGTCCTCGTACTTAAAGCCGGAGAGCTCCTCGCAAAGCGCCTTGACCTCGGGCTTGACGTCGGCCATCTTGCCACCCTCCTTGACTCGGTGAATCTCGTCGCAAAGGACGTCGCACTGCTCCTTGTCGATCTTGATGCCGCGGGCAAGGACGGCCGCAAGCAGGAAGAAGCCGGCGCAGCCGATGATCATGTAGCCGCAGATATACAGAGGCACGGTAGCGGGCTGGGTCACGGCGTCGCTATTGCCGGCGGTCTGAATGAAGCCGGAGGCAGCAAGGACGATAGCCCACACGTTGACGGCGATAGCCTGGGCGATCTGCTGGCAGAGCTGCTGCGCGGAGCTGTAGATGCCCTCGCGACGACGCAGGGTGATGAGTTCATCGACATCGGGGATGTAGTTGAGCAGAACATCGGGCAGGTACTGGAAGCCGACGTAGAAGAACTTCCAGATGGCGAAGATGATGGGGTAGGCGATCATGGCGATGGCGACCGTGGAGGTGCCGTTGATCTGACCAAAGGCGAAGTAGTTGTAGGCAATGATGCACGCAGCGCAACCGACATTTGCGAGGTACCAAGACTTGTGGAAGCCCTTCTTGGCCATGAGGGCGACCCAGATGGCGGTGCAGACGATAGCGACGACCTTGCCAGGCATCTCCATCACGGACTCGTAGGACTTAGGAATCTGCAGGCAGTAGACGATGAAGAAGGACAGGCAGGCAGACCAGCAGGCAGCAGCGAGCTTCGTGGAGACCTGTGCGTACAGGACCTTGCGGAAGGACTTGTTGCGGAAGGTGGAGATAACGTCGATGAAGAACTTCTTGATACCCTCGCCGACGCTCTCGATCTTCTCCTGAGCGACCTCCTCGGGGGTGTGCTCCCACGTGGACAGGTACACACAAAGCAGCGAGATTGCCATGACCGAAGCGTTGACCGTAGCGATGATGAAGTAGCTGAACGGGTTGGTCTCGCCGAAGGTGCCAAAGCCGAAGCCCACAAGTGCAGCCATCAGGAAGCCGGCGGCGTTACCAAAGAGATGCTTGTAGCCGGTGAGGTACGTACGCTCCTTAAAGTCGTCGGTCATCTCGATGGTAAGCGGCGACAGGTTGGCGGTGCAGAACGTGTACGCGACGTTGTAGATCAGGTACAGCACAAAGTAGTACGGGAAGCCAAACGGCGTAGCCACGAAGATGAGCGGCTCGGCGATCATCATCGGGATGGCCAGCAAGATCCAGAAACGACGACGACCAAAGATGCGGCCAATCTTGGTGGCATAGAAGTTATCGGCCACAAAGCCCATCAGCGGGCAAAGAATGGCGTTGACATAGATGGCAAACGAGCTGATCAGTGCAGCCTCGCCTGCGGACAGGCCACACTCCGTGGACAGGAACAGCACCATTTAGCTGTGCGTAAAGGTCAGGGCACCGGAATTGAGCATACCGCCCATACCAAAGCCCAAGCGCGTCCAGAATGTGATCTTACGCTTTTTTCCGATCTTATTAGTCATCGAGCTCCCTCTCTTTTCTCGATTGTCTTGCAGCAAGACATTGGAGTCCACACTGACATCTGTCTGCCCAGCGTTCAGGGTGAACGTTTAGTTAGATTATGCGCGATTGCTTACGACAGGTGAACGTTCACTTGAATAATATCCTTGAACGGTCGATTTTTACCGCTGAACGGACACAATTGAGATCCTCACACCTATTTTCTGCTGGTAAGGGTGCCATGCTGGACAGCCATGAGATAGGTGAACGTTTATCAGATTTTCCAACATATTCACTTAACCACGAAACGAAAAAGCCCCGCCGGGAACACTTCCGACGGGGCCGATGACATCGCGCTATACTTGGGCGCACTTGCCGCTACAAGCAGACGCCGTCCTTCCAGATACTGATCTCGTGACAGCCACGGCGCTCGGCACTCGTGAGCTTACCGCTCGCCGTCTGTAGCACCAGCTGGTACAAATCGCGGGCGGCCTCGTCGAGCGTGCGCTCACCCGTGGCAATCACGCCGGCGTTAAAGTCCATCCAGTTGGCCTTGTGGTCGCACAGACGCTGATTGGTGAACACCTTGAGCGTAGGCGCCGGCGCGCCAAACGGCGTGCCGCGTCCAGTCGAGAACAGAATCACGTGGCAGCCAGCAGCCGTCAACGCCGTGGTGGATACCATGTCGTTGCCCGGGCCGCACAGCATGTTCAGGCCATGCTTGGTGACCTGACCGGCATACGGCAGCACGTCGACGATGGGTGCAGAGCCACCCTTCTGCACGCAGCCGCAACTCTTGTCCTCGAGCGTGGTAATACCGCCGTCCTTGTTACCGGGACTCGGGTTCTCGTAGACCACCTCGCCATGGCTAATAAAGTAGTCCTTAAAGCCATTGAGCATGTCGGAGGCAGCGTTAAAGACCTGCTCGTTCTCGCAACGGTCAAGCAGGATGCTCTCCGCGCCAAACATCTCGGGCACCTCGGTAAGCACCGACGTGCCGCCGCGGGCGACGACCATATCGCTCACGCGACCGATCGTGGGGTTGGCGGTAATGCCCGAAAGACCGTCGGAGCCGCCGCACTTAAGACCAATAACCAGCTCGGAGGCCAAAATGGGCTCACGCTTGGCTTGCTTTGCCAGGTCTGCCAGCTCGGCCAGAATCTTGTGGCCCTCGACCTGCTCGTCGGCAACGTCCTGGCAGGTGAGGAAGCGGACGCGCTCGTGATCGAAGTCACCGAGCTCGTCGAGCACCTGCTGGTGTGTGCAGTTCTCGCAACCAAGCGACAGGAACAGCACACCGGCCGCATTAGGATGACGCGAGAGCGCCACCAGCAGACGACGCGTCTGGACATGGTCGGCGCCGGTCTGCGAGCAGCCAAAGGGATGCGGGAAGTAGTAAACACCCTCCAGCGAGCCATCGACCAGATCCTGGGCCTGCTCACACATGGCACGGGCGACTTCGTTGACACAGCCGACCGTGGGGATGATCCACAGCTCGTTGCGCGTCGCGGCACGACCGTCGGCGCGGCGGAACCCCATAAAGGTCTCGGGCTCAACCGACTCAACGACCGGATGCGTGGGGTTGTAGGTGTACTCGACCTCGCCCGAAAGGTTGGTCTTCACATTGTGCGTGTGGAGCCACTGACCGGGCTGGACATCGCCCGTCACGTGTCCGATAGGAAGGCCGTACTTGATGACGTCCTCCCCTGCGGCAATCGCGCGCACCGCCATCTTATGGCCCTGCGGAATATCCTCCACGGCCACGACCTCGCCCACCCCGGGAACCGCGACGGCAGTGCCCTTGGCAAGCGGCGACAGCGCAACGATCACGTTATCGGCCGGATTGATCTGGATAGTATTCATTACAAATGGTCCTAACCCTACAGGTTGAGCAGAAGTCGAGACGCGGGCACGCCGTCCCGCGCCCGCGTCTGCGCCGGAAATTTACGCCTGAGCGTTGGCGAAGGCCTGCTTGGCGCCCTCGGCACGCACGACAGCGAGCGCGCTGACGACAAACTCCTCAAGACCTGCGATCTGCGTAAGGTCCTCGCCCCACATCTGCTCGTTGGTGAGCACGTCGTGCACCAGCTGGGCATCGTCGGCGCCGGCATGGGCGGCGTAGAAGTCGAGCACGAAGGCGTCGTCCTGAGCGGTGTACTCGGTGCCGTCGGAGCGACGCAGGTGCAGGCCGTCGCCCTCGCGGGACACGAGCTCCTGCGTGTAGAAGGAGATGAGCGTAGCGAGGCTCGTCGCCAGGCACTTGGGCAGGTTGCCGGTCTCGGCAACGTAGTCCTTGAGTGTGGGCAGGTCGCGAGCGCGCCACTTAGCCGTGGAGTTGAGGCAGATGGAGAGCAGCGCATGATCAATAAACGGGTTGTCGAAGCGGTTTTCGACGGCGGCGGCAAAGGCCTTGCAGTCCTCGACATCCAAGTCGGCGGCAAGCGTCGGAATGACCTCGTCGTAGAGCATGGTGTTCATGAAGCCGCGAATGGTCTCGTCATGCATGCAGTCGCGCACGATATCAAAGCCGGCAACCCAGGAACCCGGAACGAAGGCGGTGTGGGCACCGTTGAGGATGCGGACCTTGCGCTTTTTGTACGGGGTGACGTCGGGAGTCACAAAGACACCCGGAAGACCAGCCTTCACAAAGGGAAGCTTCTCGGCAAGCGACTCGTCACCCTGGATGCCCCACATCTGAAAGGGCTCGCGCACGGCCAGGAAGGGATCCTCGTAGCCCAGACGCTCAGCCACCGCGGCGGCCTCGGATGCGTCGCGGATACGGCCCGGTACGATGGTGTCGACGAGCGTGGTGCAGACGGTGCAGTCGTTGGCCATCCACTGCGCAAACTCGTCCTCCCAGCCCCAGTCGCTCACATACTGGTTCATGATGCGCAGCAACTCCTCGCCGTTGTGATCGATGAGCTCGCAGGCGAGGACGATGACGCCCGGCTTACCGGCAGCCCAGCGGGTGTGGAGCACCTGGGCAAGCTTGGCGGGGAAGCTCGCGGGTGGCATGTCGTCGGCCTTGCAGGACGGGTCATAGGCGATACCGGCCTCGGTGGTGTTGGAGACGATAATCTCCAGGTCGTCAGAGACGGCGACCTCCATCATGGCGCGGTAGTCGTCCTCGCGGTACGGGTTGATGCAGCGGCTGCAAGCGCTAATCACGCGGGACTCGTCGACCGTGTTGCCGTCCTCCTTGCCGCGCACCAGCACGGTATACAGGTCGTCCTGGGCATTGATACCGTCGGCAAAGCCAAAGGCCCCGCTGATGGGCTGGACCATGACGATCTTGCCATTCCAGCCGGTCGCCTCGTTACCCATGTCAAAGAAGCGGTCAACGAAGGCGCGCAGGAAATTGCCCTCGCCAAACTGCAGAACCTTCTCGGGAGCATCCTTGGGCAGCAAATAGCCCTTGTAGCCGATCTTCTCGAGCGCATCGTAGCTGATGTTCTCCATCTATGTGTCTCCTTAGATGTTTGTTAGCGTGCAAGCAAAACGGGGCTCCGCGTGTGGCAACGGCGCCCAGGGTTCGATGTGATTCGATGCGGGCTTAGGCCTCGTAGGTGTCCAGGTCAAAGCCAAAGTAGCGGACCGCATTGTTGTAGCTGATGTCACGCACAACCTCGCCCAGCAGCTCCATGTCGGCCGGGTACTTGCCCTGCTCGACCCACTCGCCGATCACGCTGCACAGCACGCGACGGAAGTACTCGTGGCGCGGATAGGACAGGAAGGAGCGGGAATCGGTAAGCATGCCCACAAAGTTGCCCAACACGCCCTCGTTAGCCAGAGCCGTAAGCTGCTCGCGCATGCCGACCTCGTTGTCGTTGAACCACCAGGCGGAGCCGTTCTGAATCTTACCGGCAGTCGGAGCCTCCTGGAAGCAACCCATGACGGTATCGATCATGGTGTTATCGATGGGGTTCAGGCTGTACAGGATGGTCTTGGGCAGGCCGCAGGTCTCCTGGATGGAGTTGAGGAAATCGGCGAGCTGGTCGGACGGCGTGTAGTTGGAGATGCAGTCGTAGCCGGTGTCGGGACCGAGCTTGGCGAACATGGCGCGGTTGTTGTCGCGCTTGCAGCCAAAGTGCAGCTGCATGGCCCAGCCCAGACGGACATACTCACCGGCAACGAACTGCATAAAGGCAGTCTTGTACTTGAGGACTTCTTCCTCGGTGAGCGGCTCAGCAGCCAGGCCCTTGGCAAAGATGGCCTCGATCTCGTCGGCGGTAGCCGGGACGTACATAACGTAGTCGAGTGCGTGGTCGGAGGCGCGGCAGCCCAGCTCGTGAGCAACGTCGTAGCGCTTGGAAATGGCAGCCTTCATGCCCTCGAAGTCGCTGACCTCAACGCCGGCAACCTCGGAAAGGTGCTTGCAGTAGTCGGCAAACTCCTGGCCGCGCTCGATGCGCAAAGCGGCATCGGGGCGCATGGCGGGAACGACCTGAACGTCAAAGCTGTCGTCGGCGGCAATCTTCTTGTGCCACTCAAAGCTGTCGGCGGGGTCGTCGGTAGTGCAGATCATGCGGACGTTGGACTGCTTGATCAGGTTACGGCAGGTAAAGCTAGCCTCAGCGAGCTTGGCGTTGGCAAGGTCCCAGACCTCCTGGGCAGTCTTGCCGTTGAGGACGCCCTCGTAGCCAAAGTAGCGCTTAAGCTCCAGGTGGCTCCACTCAAAGACGGGGTTGCCAACGCAGCGACCCAGGGTCTCGGCCCACTTTTGGAACTTCTCGCGAGCAGGGGCGTCGCCAGTGATAAAACGCTCGTCGACGCCGTTGGCACGCATCAGGCGCCACTTGTAGTGGTCGCCGCCCAGCCAAACCTCGGTGATGTTCTCGAAACGCTTGTCCTCCCAAATCTCCTTAGGAGAAATGTGGCAGTGATAGTCGACGATGGGCATGCCCTCGGCAAAGTTGTGGAACAGCTCCTCGCCGGTCTTGGTGCTCAGCAGGAAATCCTGATCGTCCATGAAGTTTTTCATCAAACAACCCCTTTGTTTGCGGAGCGGGCGCACAATACGCTCGTCATCCTCTAGGTGAACGTTCACCATACTAATCCATTACGACTCAAAAGGTGAACGTTCACCTAACAACCATGGGGTGAACGGTAGGTTTTGCCCGTTCAACGGTTGCCGGAGCTGTGACTTGCATGCATTGCGGACCGGTTGGCGTCCCCGAACACCGAACTTGAGCGCTTTTGCTCAGGTGGGTCATGTCCCGACGTACATTTTTGGGAGTATTCAGCATTGGAGCGCGCCGTGCGCCATCCTCAGCGTCCTATTTGGAACGCAGATAGCGCCCGATCGGCATAAAAAGTGCCCCCGATGGCAAATTACGCCATCGGGGGCACTTAAAACAGTCGTTCTGCACCTCATTCAGGGCATGCCAATGCTGAATACTCCCAAAAATGCACGTCGCAAGAGGGGGTACCTGCTCAATCGGCTAAATACCCGCAAGTTCGCAGTAGCGGTCGACATTGCTGGCAAATACCATCTCGACGGCGCCCTTCTGGACGGGCTCCGTCGGGGTCCTTCCCCACAGCAAATAATCGCCCAGTGTCTTGGCGCCGCGATACGCCAGGCTCGTCGGGTCCTTATAGACAATATTGGTAAAGATACCGCGGCGCAAGGCCAGGGCGCTTTCGGGAAACAGGTCGTTGCCGATCACCATGACCTGACCGGCCTTGCCGGCCGAGACGAGCGCGTCGGCAACCACTTCGGAACCAACGGCAAAAACGCTACAGATAAGTTCAGGGGCGTCCGGCGCACTCAAGCGCTTTTCGAGCTCATGCTCGAGTTGTTTGACTTGCGCATGGGCACCTGCAAGATCCTCAACCTGCCATGGAATATCACGTTCGCGCAGGTAATTGTGGAAGGCGCGGGCGGTTAGATAGTGCGAATCGGTATATGGGTCGCCTGTCAAAAGGAGCACGCGGGCGTCGGCCCCAGAAGCATGGACCAGGTTTGCCGCCTGCTCGGCCATAAGGCTGCCTGCCGTCGAATAATCGGCCAAGCTCGCACCCAAACGATTCAAATGCGGACGGTCGCCGTCGACAAGCTCAATCGTCACGCCCGCCTCGGCGATCTGCCCCAAAAGCTCAGTCGCACGATCGTCGCCCGGCGCATAGGCGAGCAAGCCATCAATCTTCTCGCCCACCTGCAGACGCTCGTCGATTTGCTCGAGTGCATCAGCGTAGCCGCCCACGCCAAATTCAACGCGCTCAACCGTAATGCCCCGGTCGATGACCTCCTGTTCAAAGCGATTGCAGCCTTCCCACAGGTAACGGAAAAAGTACGCTCCCTCGCGCGATGCGCGGGGCAGGCAAAACACCAGATTGATATCCTTGCGGCGCAGGCTTGAGGCACTTGTGTTGCGGTGATAGCCCATGGCCTCGGCCTTAGCGTTCACCTTGGCGCGCACGGATTCGCTCACGCCGGCCTTTCCCGTCAGAGCCTTGTGCACGGTATTGATGGAAACGCCAAGCTCGGCGGCTATGTCCTTCATGGTTACGCGAGCGCTCATGCGGTTACTCCGTTACAGATAAGTTGCCAATTAATAGTCCAGTTAACGATACCCCAAAAATACTCTTCGACTCGCCGTGCTCTCCCTCAAATGCACAAAGCGCCCCGCGAACGGATGCCCGCGGAGCGCTTGGATGTCCGGACCTTATTTGATACCGCGACCCAAGTCTTCGGCGATTTTGTCTACGCCCTTAAGCGCGGCACAAGTCTTTTTGTTAGAACAATGCCCCGTGCAAACGCCACCCTGAGCGCAGTCGGCGCAGGTGCCCTTGCGGTAGATGCGCACGCACACGGCGACAAACGCAACGCCGATAACAGCCAGTACAACAATATCGATAGGTGCCATAGCAAGCCTCCTTTAGTTAACCATCACTTACTTTACCCCATTCTCCACCTACCAAAAAGGGACAGGTTAATTTTGGTCGGTTTTATCTGCGGAAACGCCACATCTTAACTTCTGGGGCAAAGTAATCTGTCTCCCATGCACAAAAAGCCCGGGGTCGCTGGGACACCCGGGCTCGTGAAAAGGGGCTAATCCTTATTCGGACTTAAGCGGAAACTGCGGCGGAAGCAGTGTTGGTCTCGTCCTCGTCGGTCCATGCATGTTTGGGCATGGGACGGAAGATCTGGAAGAGCATCGCAACCAGCAGCACGATAGCGACAATCGTCCAGATACCAAACTGCCCAAGGACAAGCAGGTTGTAGAACTGGTTGATGAACAGGCCGATGACCCAAGCGAAGGCGCACTCGTAGCCGATGGCAATCGCGGTCCACTTGCCGGAGTCCATCTGGTTGCGGATAGTGCCCATGGCGGCAAAGCACGGGGCGCACAGCAGGTTGAAAGCGCCAAAGGCAACGCAAGCGCCCATAGTCGGAAACATGCCGGCAAACGCGGTCCACAGGCTCGGGTCGGTCTCGCCCGCGTCGGCGACGGACAGCAGCGAGCCGGCGGTGGCGACGACGTTCTCCTTGGCGACGAGACCCGAGACGGTCAGCGCGGTGGCCTGCCAGGTGCTAAAGCCGAGCGGGGCGAA
The DNA here is from genome assembly GCA_902496845.1 of uncultured Collinsella sp. Taxonomy (GTDB): domain Bacteria; phylum Actinomycetota; class Coriobacteriia; order Coriobacteriales; family Coriobacteriaceae; genus Collinsella. Next base: position 49,078 of record CABVCJ010000001.1, on the reverse strand, counting down.
GATCCAAGCGACCAGGTTGCCGAGCATGGCAAGCACGGAGTAGTCCATGAACTCCTCGGGGATGCCGTCCATCGCAGGCAGGAAACCAAAAGAACCGTTGTAGCTACCAAAGTTGGAGAGGAACCAAACCACGACGGTGGACGCGAAGATGACCGTGCCGGCCTTCTTGATAAAGGCCCAGCAGCGCTCCCACACGTGCAGCGCCCAAGAGCGGATCGCCGGGAAGTGATAGGCAGGAAGCTCCATAACGAACGGCGTCGGGCGACCGGCGAAGAGCTTGGTCTTCTTGAGCATGAGGCCCGAGGCGATGACGGCAAAGACGCCCAGGAAGTAGAAGAGCGGGCTGATCCACGCGGCGGTGGTGGAAGAATCGCCGATGATGGAGCCCATGAGCAGGGCGATGATCGGCAGCTTGGCGCCGCAGGGGATGAACGTGGTGGTCATGACCGTCATGCGGCGGTCCTTCTCGTTCTCGATGGTCTTGGTAGCCATGACGCCGGGGACGCCGCAGCCCGAGGACACGAGCATGGGGATAAAGGACTTACCGGACAGGCCAAAGCGGCGGAACACGCGGTCCATGATGAAGGCGACGCGGGCCATGTAACCGCAGTCCTCCAGGAAGGACAGCATGACGAACAGCAGGAACATCTGCGGCACAAAGCCGAAGATAGCGCCCAGGCCGCCGACGATGCCGTCACAGACCAGCGAATCGACCAGGCCACCGTCCTCGGTGCCGCCCGCCACAAGGGCGTCGTGCACCACGGTGGTGATACCCGGGACATAGGGGCCGTACTGTGCCGGGTCGACCGAGTCGGCATTGTCGCCCGCAGCCTCGACGGCCGCGTCGTAGGCGTCGCGGCCCTGACCGAGCACGTACCAACCGTCGGTACCGAAGAGCTGGTCGTTAGTGAAGTCGGTCACCGTGCCGCCCAAGGTAGAAACGGCGATGTAGTACACGCAGAACATGATGACCACAAAGATCGGCAGACCCAGGATACGGTTGGTAACCACGCGGTCGATCTTCTCGGAGGTGCTCATCTTGGCCGGAGCCTTAGTGAGGCACTCATCGATGATGTGCGCGATGACGCCATAGCGCTCACCGGTGATGATGGACTCGGCATCGTCGTCGCAGTCCTGCTCGCACTGGGCGACCAGCTCCTCCACGCGAGCAGCCTTCTCCTTAGTGAGGTTGATGAGCTTGCAGGCGTCTGCATCGCGCTCAAACAGCTTGACGGCGTAGTAGCGACGCTTGTTGGCGGGAACGCTCGCAGGCAGGTTATTCTCGATGTGGTCCAGAACGTCCTCGATGGAGGAATCGAACTTGTGCACCGGTACCTGGCCCTTAGAAGCAGCGGACTTCTTGACCTGATCGAACAGCTCCGTGATGCCCTTGTTCTTAAGAGCCGAGATCATCATGACCGGGCAACCGAGCTTCTTGGAAAGCTTGTCCGTGTCGATCTTATCGCCGTTCTTCTCGACCAGGTCGGCCATGTTGAGGGCAACGACCACGGGCAGGCCGGTCTCGATAACCTGAAGCGCCAGGTACAGGTTACGCTCGAGGTTGGTGGCATCGACGACTTGGACGACAACATCGGGCTCGCCGCTCATGAGGTAATCGCGCGAGCACTGCTCCTCGGGGCTGTAGGGGGAAAGCGAGTAGATGCCAGGGAGGTCCGTGATGGTAACGTTCTTGTCGCTTAGGAGCTTGGCCTCCTTTTTCTCAACCGTGACGCCGGGCCAGTTGCCAACGTAGCCGTTGGCGCCGGTGATCAGGTTGAAAAGCGTGGTCTTGCCGCAGTTGGGGTTACCCGCCAACGCGACATGGATCTGAGAATCCGCCATTCAATCCTTCTTCCTTGTGTGCCTGCGCTGCTTTCTCCGCGCAGGCTGGATAATGTGCTTCAAAGATGCTGCATTAAGTTAGAAAAACCTAACTTTATCTGCAGAAATATGCGCCACGAGTCCTTACTGGACCTCGACGACGGCGGCCTCCTCCTTGCGGATGGAAAGCTCGTAGCCGCGCACGTTGATCTCGACCGGATCACCGAGCGGTGCAACCTTCACGACCTTGAACGAAGTGCCCTTGATGAGTCCCAGGTCCATAAGGTGGCGGCGAAGCGCACCCTCACCGTGAAGCTTGACGATGGTGGAGCTCTCGCCCACCTTAACGTCACCCAACGTCTTCATCCTCTTGTCCCCCTTTCGGTTTTTATGAAATGCTGCAGACTAACCGACGGTCATGATGTGCATGGCAACCTTGGAATCGATACCAAAGCGTGCGCCCAGCACGGTGACGATAATATTGGCGCCACTCGAGCTCACCACGTGGATTTCGTTGCCCTCGACAAAGCCGAGGTCCTTGAGGTGGTGTTTCATGTCCTCATTGCCCTTTACACGGGACACGCGCACGGTTTCGCCCGCTTTTACCATCGAAAGCGGCATGGCCGGCATCTGCGGTCCGCAAGACATGAGTGGCTCCTAACGTCAGTTCGTCCTTAACATCGACACGGTAAAAGTTAACCACGCCTATGTTCGCTATAGTAAACTAACACGTGGTTAACTTTTTGGAAAGGGTCCGCATTCAGATTTCGAAAAAGTTTCCTATACGAAACAAAGGCGCCGCAAAGACTGTCTCTTTGCGGCGCCTTGCCATACCAATTGATGCAACAGAGGGGACTGCCCCTTTGTCACATTGTTGAGGTTAGAGCGAGAGGTTTCTGATCGACGTAACGCAGGAAGCCTCGTCTACGCCCGAAACGCGGAAGATGATGTCCTCGCCGCACTCGCCGTAGAGAGCCATGAGTCCCATGACATCGCGGCCATCCGTGTGGCGATCGCCGATGCTGACTGACACGTCGCTACGATGCTTGGCAATGATGTCATAGAGCAGCGCAACCGGGCGGGCATGTAATCCCAACGGATCTTTAATCGTCTTTGTAAACTCGACCATGTCCCCTCCCACGACATCGCACATTCGGCCGGCAAACCCAGCCACGTGGTAGTTATTGTAGCGTTAGATGCTTGTCGAGGGCCCCTCCGGATACCCCGTGGTCAAAAAGTGGCAAATATGAGTACTGTCACCAATTGAGTAGCAGCAAAATCGAGAGCAAATTGCCTACTTTGAGCGATTCGAAGAGGTTGAAAGCCGTCAAACGCCCTTTAAGGGGGGGTTAGATAGATTGATTTTGAGCCCATTTTCGCTCAGAACAGGCCGAAAAATATGACACCTCTTTTGCAACAGTACTCATATTTGGCATTTTTTGCCCACAGGGTCCAAAACCATGCTCCAAAACACAAAAGGAGGGGCCTCGTAAGGCCCCTCCTTAGGAAAGGGAATCGATTTATTCCACAGCCGTAGATTAATCCTAGCCGCTACTCCATCATGTCGAGGACGGAGGGGCGAAGCTCGTTCTCAGCAGCCTCGGGATCGGTTTCGCGCAGGCGGTTGATGTAGCGGTTGTACCACATCACGGCAAGGCCCAGGAAGACAACCACGCCGCCGACGTTGTAGACCAGCGTCAGCCACAGCGGCTGATCGAGCGGAATGGTGCCGCAGATAAGCACGAAGCAGAAGACCACAAGCAGGAATGCGGCAACGACCAGGCCAAAGCTGCGCGAACCCATGCGGAAGCCACGGGGAGCGGCGTCAAAGTTCTTGCGCAGCATAAAGTAGGCAAGCAAAATCAGCAGCGGTGGGAGCAGAGCGGTGGCAGCCGTCATGTTGGTGACGATCATGAGCAGGTCGTCGAGGTTACCGGAGCCCAGGGCCGGAATGATCAGGATGGGGACGACGATGGCGAACTGCAGCCAAGCAGCGCGGGCAGGAATGCCATGCTCGTTGAGCTCGACGATCTTGCTACCAAAGACGCCCTTGGGGATCTCGGTGAAGAAAACCTTGATGGGAGCAGAGGTCCACATCATGAGGGAGCCCAGCGTGGCGGCGAGAAGGATCAAGCCGATGGCGCGCGTAGACACTTCCATGGGAATGCCAAAGTGGGCAAAGACAGCGCCGAATACGTCGAAGATACCGGTGGAGATGGCAACGCCGCCCTCGGGGATGAATAGGTTGACCAGCAGCGAAGCGCCTGCATACAGAAGGCCGATGGTCAGGCCGGCGATAACGACGGTGCGCACGAAGGCCTTGACGCCACCCTTAAGGTCGTTAAGGAACACGCCGACAGACTCAGCGCCGCCAACGCCCTGGATGATCCAGGCAAGCGTACCGAAGAAGCCCCACGCAGTTGCGAAGTTGCTCATGTCGGGAGCCATGTTAGCGGGAGTAGGAGCCGTAGCGAACTCAACGCCGCCAAAGGCAGCAGCCAGGGACAGCAGGATGAACACGGCGGTCAGGCCGAGAGCCGCGGTCGAACCGAAGGAGGAAATGGAGCCGATCCACTTAGCGCCCTTGGTCGAAACCCACGTGGCGATAGCAAAGACGACGATCTCGATAATGGTGATCCACAGCTGCGAAAGCTCGGCGTTGGCACCAAAGAACACGTAGCTCGCGTAGATGATGACGTTGGGCAGGACGGACGCAAAGAAGAACAGGTTAACGAACCAGTAGCTAAATGCCGTCAGGAACGCCCAGCGACCACCCATCGAGGTCTTAACCCATGCGTACACGCCAGACTCGGAGTCCTTGTTGAGGCCGACGAACTCGGCGGTAACCAGGGTATAGGGGACAAAGTACAAAAGCGTGGCGAAGAAGAACGACGGCGCAGCTGCCAAGCCGATGGCCGCGTTGTTGTTGATGATGTTCTTGATACCGAACACGGCGGCGACCGTCATGCCCAGCAGAGCGAACGAACCAATCGTTCCTCGTTTTTCAGAGCTCATAAGCCCTCCCAATCATCTGTTAAATGTCATCTAAAACCGTCCGAGCTGCAAGTGCAAACACGGATGGCGCACCTGCTAAGGGGAATGGGGAAAAGGGAGTCAACAAAGCCATCCCCCTTAACGGCGCGAAGCAAACGTCCAGGCGGACGAATACTACTTGTTGGGGAAGGAATAACCTTCGACTGTCACGTGCAGTACCACGACGCGGGGATCCGCGGCATCGGCCACGACACGGTAGGCCTCGTCAATTTCGACGACGGCAACGCCGCCGGCGGGAATCGTCACGGTCTCCCCCGTACCCTCAAAGCGCTCGCGATCATCGATATCGCTGTAGGCGCGCGTACAGGTAAGATCGGCCTTGGAAGCCACCTCAACGGTCAGATTGCCGTCGAGCGGGGCGAGCACGGCATGGTAGCGACGGTGACCGACCAGATCGGCAGTAGCCGCCTCGTGGGCGTTCACCCACCAATACACCAGCGAGTCGCCGATAGAGTACGCCACATCGTGCTGCAGTTCAGAAACGCCGTCGAGTGCCTGACCGGTACGCATCCACTTCTTGACGGACTTCATCTGAGCGTCGAAATCGGCGCGCGAGTTAAAGACATGCATGACTTATGCCTCCTTAATGGGTGCCAGTGCCTGAGCCAGATCGGCAGACGTCAGCGGTCGCAGGGACACCTCAAAGCTGAAGCTCTCAAAACGGGTGCGATAGGAATCGAGCACCTCGGAACCCCAAGAGTTCGAACCAAGGCCGAGCAGCTGGTCGTTGATGTTGACCGTAACCGTGTCGCCCTTGACAAGGTCGTAGACGTGCTTGGCGTTATCGATGGCCTCGCAGCTATAGGGCCATGCCGAGAACGAGAACGGATTGGAGGCAGCGTCAGCCGGACGTGTCACCAGCACGCCGTCACCGTGGCTAGAGCGCAGGGCAACCCAGCGGGTACCCTCGCGGTTGGCACAATCCTGGGGCATGACATACGGCGTGAACATGTCGTCGACCGTAGTGCGGTAATGACCGACCGGGTTGGCGCGCAGCGAGTCCGGATAGTTCTCGCCCGGGCCGTGGCCATACCACTCGACGGCACGATCGCAACCGGGGACTTCGAAGGAGATGCCGATGCGCGGGATGATATCCGAGTAATCGCCATAGGGCTCGCCGGAAACCTTGAGGTCGACACGACCGCTCGGAAGCACGTTGTAGACAAGCTCGATGCGCATGCCGAACGCGCGGACGGGAGGAGCGATACGCTGGCTCACGGTCACGACGACCGCATTGCCATCCTGCTTCCAAGAAACCTTGCGGGTAGACGTCTGCATCACATCGATGAAGTTGTCCTTCCACAGGGAGTCGTACTCCTGAGCGTGGTTGTCGACGAGCGGATGCCAAAAACCAACCTGGGGGCCAGAGGCCATGACGTCGCGGCCGGATGCCTTCCACTCGCTCACGGTACCGTTGACCTTGCTGAAGGTCAGCTCACCGTTGAGGGAGTGAATGCGGATTTCCTGCTCGGTCTCCTCGACCGTAAGCTCAGGACGAGGGGGAGCCGCGATGGCTGGCGCCGGATGGTTGGCGATGGCAAACTGGCTTGCACCCAGTTGGAACATCGGCTCGCACCAGACGTGAGCGGCCATGGTGTAGGCGTGCACGGTCAGCAGGGTCTCGCCTACCGCGGCCTCGCGAATCACCAGCGGCAGCTGGACGGACTCGCCGGGGGCAACCGCACCGGGCATGAGCGTCTTGCGGCACACAACGTCGCCGTCCACCAGGGTCTCGGCCGACAGGCAGACATCCTCGAGGGTGGTAAACCAACGCTTGTTGGTGACGGTCAGCTCGCCTGCCTCGGCGTCATAAGCCATGCGGACCGGGCAGATGACCTGGCCATACTCAGTGAGGCCCGGGCTCGGCTGCTGCCAAGGGAACACCATGCCATCGATGCAGAAGTTGCTGTTGTTGGGGTAATCGCCGTTGTCGCCACCATACATATCGTAGGCAACGCCGTCCTCGGTCACAGCAGCCAAACCGTGGTCGCACCATTCCCAGATAAACTGGCCTTGGATGCAATCCCAGCGATCGAAGACCTCCTGGTACTCGGACAGGCCTCCGGGGCCATTGCCCATGGAGTGACCGTACTCGCAGTTAATGCGCGGCTTGGGGAACGGATGCTCGCCAAAGTCGTTCATCTGCGACACACGGGAGTACATCGTGGAAATGACGTCGACGGTATCGGCGTTGCGGTCCTCCTCGTAGTGGACCGGACGACCATCGAGCTCGTGAGCCTTGGCGTACATCGCGCGGATGTTGCAGCCATAGCCGCTCTCGTTGCCCATCGACCACATAATGATGCAGGCGTGGTTGCGCTCCTGCATCACCAGGCGCTCAATGCGGTCGACGTAGGCCGGCTCCCATGCCGGGTCGTCGGTGACCAGGGCGATATTGCCGATATTCTCGAAGCCGTGGCTCTCCATATCGGTCTCGGCGACCAGCATGATGCCATACTCGTCGCACAGCTCGTAAAAGCGCGGGTCGTTGGCGTAGTGGGACGTGCGCACCGCGTTGATGTTGTGCTGCTTCATGAGCTCCAGGTCGCGGCGCATGCGATCGAGGCCCACGGCGCGGCCCTTGTGATCGTCGTGATCGTGGCGGTTGACGCCATGCATCTTAAAGTAAGTGCCGTTGAGGTAGATATGATTGCCCTCGACCGTCACCTCGGCAAGACCCTGGCGATGCGGGACGTACTCGCTCACCTTGTCGCCGTCGTAGACCTCAAACGTAAGATCGTAGAGGAAGGGGTCCTCGGGATTCCAGAAGTGGGCATCGGTCACGCTGCACTCGGCATGGCTGTCGACGCACTCACCCGTAGCCACCACGTTCTCGCCATCGCTGAGCGTAAACACAACGCGGGAAGCGCCCTCGGCAACCGTATCGAGCGTGATCAGAGCGGCATCGCCCTCGCGGTGCGTGCGGAACCTAAAGTCGACCAGGTGCGCGGCGGGACGCTGCATAAGGTACACATCGCGGAAGATGCCCGAGGCCCACCACATGTCCTGATCCTCGATGTAGCTGCCATCGCTGTACTGCAGGACCTTGACCGCAAACAGGTTGTCGCCCTCGACGAGCGCGTCGGTCACGTCGAACTCGGCAGACAGGCGCGAACCCTTGGTCATGCCGATATACTGACCGTTGACGTACAGCTCGCCATAGCTCTCGATGCCGTCGAAGCGAATGATCTCGCGAGCGCCGGCAGGAACGGCGGGAAGGTTGACGATGCGCTGGTAGACGCCCGTGGGGTCGTCGGAGGGAACGAACGGCTGATCAACCGGGAACGGGAAACCCTCGTCGGTGTAGGCAAGGTTGCCATAGCCGTCCACCTGCCACAGGTGCGGAACCTCCACGTGATCCCACTCGGGCTTGTACGTGGAGAGTTCCTCGTTGGAGACGGCAGCGGGGCCCTCAAAGAGGCGGAACTGCCACGAGCCGGACAGCTGGACAAACCCGCGCGACAGCTCGCGGCTGTACGTTGCAGCGAGATCGGCGGTCTCGTAACCCATAAAGTACGCATGGGGTGCCAGGCGGTTCCTGTGGGTGAGCGCTTGGTTTTCCCAATCGTTAATGGCGTCCATGGTGATGCTCCTTCATCATCGTAGTGATTCTTGTGCAACCGGTTGTCCTTATCTTACGGGCGATGTAAAAAACTGTGCAACCGGTTGTCCGCTGAACGGTCGATTTGGCAGGGTTAACGGTGCAACCGGTTGTACAATCGCAACACTTATGTCACCCTGAGTATCGAAACTCAGCACAAGACATCGTTCTTAAGCTCGTAGGCAACCTCCACGCCCGCTGATATCTCACCCACACGAGACGTATTCGATTTCGGCTTGGTTGCAAAACGACGCCGGTCACCGGATATCATGAACGCTGTTCAGACGCACTATAGTAAGCTGTATCCGCACCAGCCCGTATCAGTGACAACATCGACCGCATTTTCCAGGAGACGCCATGACCCAACCAGTTCGCACCGCACCTACGCTTGCCGAGGTTGCCGCAGCTGCCGGCGTGTCGCGCTCCACGGCATCGCGCGCTCTCAACGATTCGCCCCGCATTAGCGAGGAAACCAAAAAGCGCGTCCGCGCGGCGGCCAAGGAAGTCAATTTTGTCCCCAACGCTCGTGGCCGAGCGCTCGCTGTCGGGCGCACGGAAATCATCGCCGTGCTCGTGACCGAGCCCCTGAGTGAACTCTTCAGCGACCCCACCTATAGCGAGTTTTTGAGCGGCATTACCGAGGAACTGTCGGAGTCGTCCTATCTGCCCGTTATCTTGCAGGCGTCTTCTACGCATGAGCGCAACCGCGCACGCGAGCACTTTGAGCGCCGCTCGTTCGACGCCGTGATCGACGTCTCCCCCTACAAGGGCAGCGAGCTGCTCGAGGTACTGTGCGAGCTGGGCGTACCCACCGTGTTGTGCGGCCAGCTCGAGGGCCACCCCTATCGCGATGTGTTCTCGACGGTCTACTCTGACGACGAAGAGGGCGGACGCTTTGCAGCGCTCGCTATGAAGGAGCGAGGGCGCAAAGATATCGTCGCCGTGTTGGGACCGCAAGACAACCCCGCCGTTGTCGACCGCCTGCGCGGCTACCGCGCCGTCTTGGGCGAAGACCTCCCAGACGCAAACGTTATCTATACCGGCTGGAACAACGGAGACGGCTATCAGGCCATGCACCAGATCCTCGCGCGCGAGATTGCTTTCGATGGCGTGCTCTGCGGATCGGACCGTATCGCGGCTGGCGTCATCACCGCACTCAACGAGGCAGGCCTATCCGTTCCGGCGGACATTTCTGTCGTCGGCTTCGACGATCACGAGATTGCGACGCGCTGCGTCCCCGCGCTCACGACCGTCCGCCAGCCCCTGCGCGAAGAAGGCCACATGGCCGCCAACATTGCGCTCGACATGATCAAGGGTGCCGAGCCCACCACCTCCGTGATGCACATGCAGCTGATCCAGAGAGACTCGCTATAAGAAATTGGGGCAGGCTTTCCGCCAGACAGTTGTTACGGAAAGCCTGCCCCATTATTTTGCCGAATTCTGGGTCGCGCTTTCCCAGAGGACCCCCTTTGGGAAAGCGCGACCCCTTCTGGACGCAGATTCCGGGTTGTAGTTTCCCGGCGCACGACGGCAAGCCTCCAAACCATGACGTCACGACATAAAAAACGAGGGAAGGCACGCGTCCTTCCCTCGTTGCAAGCAATATGTAGCCGCTTGCCTACATCAGGCGCAGGCTGACGTCCTTGAGCTGGGCGCCGCTAACGGCACTCGGGGCGCCCGACATGAGGTCGGAGCCGCTGGCCGTCTTGGGGAACGCCATGACGTCGCGGATGGAGTCGGAGCCGGTGAGCAGCATGCACACGCGGTCCAGGCCCAGAGCGAAACCGCCCATCGGGGGCGCACCAAACTTGAGCGCCTCCATGAGGAAGCCGAACTGCGACTCGGCGCGCTCCTCGGTAAAGCCCAGGAGCTTGAGCATGGACATCTGCATCTCGGCGTTGTGGATTCGCATACCACCGCCGCCGGCCTCAAAGCCGTCCATAACAAAGTCGTAGGTACAGGAACCGGCTGCCAACGGGTCGGCCTCGATCTTGGCGATGTCGGTCTCGGTCGGCAGAGTGAACGGCTGGTGCTCGGCAGCATAGGCCTTGCGGTCCTCATCCCAGTGGAACAGCGGGAAGTTGATGACCCACAGGAAGTCGTGGCCCTCGCGCTTGATCTCGAGCGCATTGGCCATGTGGGAACGCATGCCGCCCAGGATCTCGTCAGAGAGCAGGCGCGGGCCGGCGGCGAACATCACAAGGTCGCCGGGCTCGACGTCCATACGCTCGCGCAGAGCGGCCATCTCCTCGTCCGAGAAGAACTTGACGATGGGGCTGTTGATGGAGCCGTCCTCGCGGAAAGCAATCCAGGCCAGGCCCTTGGCGCCAAACGTGGAGGCCACGCCGGCGAGCTTATCGATCTTGGCACGTGCCCAGGCACCGGCGCCCTTGGCGTTAATGGCCTTGACGACAGAGCCCTCCTCGTTTGCGGCAGTCGCAAAGACCTTGAACTTGGAGTTGGCAAAGATGTCGGTCAGGTCGACCAGGTGCATGCCATAGCGGGTATCGGGCTTGTCGGAGCCATAGGTGTCCATGGCCTCCCAGTAGTCCATGCGACGCAGCGGCGTGGGCATCTCGACACCCATGCGACCGAAGGCATCGGACAGGACTTCTTCGAGCGCGCTCATAACGTCGTTCTGGTCCACGAAAGACATCTCGATATCGACCTGGGTGAACTCGGGCTGACGGTCGGCACGCAGGTCCTCGTCGCGGAAGCACTTGGCAACCTGGTAGTAGCGCTCGACGCCACCGACCATGAGCAGCTGCTTCAGAAGCTGCGGGGACTGCGGCAGGGCGTAGAAGTTGCCCGGCTGGATGCGGCTGGGAACGATGAAGTCGCGGGCGCCCTCGGGCGTGGACTTGAACAGGGAGGGCGTCTCGACCTCCATGAACTCACGGTTGTGCAGTGCCTCGCGAATGGCAAAGGTAAAGTCGGAGCGTAGCTTGAGGTTGGCCATCATCTCGGGACGGCGGAGGTCCAGATAGCGATAGCGCAGGCGGGTGTCCTCGCTGGTCTCGATGCCGTCCTCGATCTGGAACGGCGGGGTGACGGACGTGTTGAGAACCTCGGCGTGGTCGGTCAGGACCTCGATCTCGCCGGTCGCGAGCTTGGTGTTGGTGGTCTCCTCGCCACGGGAGCGCACGACGCCGTGGATCTTGATGGGCCACTCGGGACGCATGGTCTCGGCGATCTTAAAGGCGTCGCCGTCGGAGTGCTCGGGGTCGAAGGTGAGCTGCGTGATGCCCTCGCGGTCGCGAAGATCGCAGAAGATAAGGCCGCCGTGGTCGCGGCGACGGCTCACCCAACCGGTGAGGGTGACCTCTTCGCCCACGTTCTCGCGGCGAAGCTCGCCGCAGGTACGGGTGTGCATGGAATGCTCGTCGATGGGACGGGTCTGGCTCATACCAGTGATCCTCCTTTATGGATCTGTGCCGCCCCGTGTCGTTCCGGGCGGCGTCGTACAGATTTGCCCAGCCTGCGTAAACCGCGCAGCCAGACATGGCGTTCTATCTTATCGCACCTGTGTCGATGTGCCGCGGAAAAGTAACTCCTGCCCAAAGACTTGACGGAGACGAAACAATTGACGCACCGCGGCACCCGCCCGCGCTCGTCACGTGCGACAATATGCCCCAATAAAACAGCACTTGGAAAGGCCCGTCATGACTGCACGCCTCATTGTTATGGATATCGACTCCACGCTCATCAACCAGGAGGTCATCGATCTGTTGGGCGAGGAGGCAGGCGTGGGCGAGCAGGTGGCGCAAATCACCGAACGCGCCATGCGCGGCGAGCTGGACTTTAAGCAAGCGCTCGAGGAGCGCGTGGGGCTGCTTGCCGGCTTGGATGAGAGCGTGTTCGAGCGCACTTTTGAGCGCGTGACATTTACCCCCGGCGCGCTGGAGCTTGTGCGCTCGGCACACAGCAAGGGCTGGAAGGTCGGCGTGGTAAGCGGCGGCTTCCACGAGGTCGCTGACAAGATCGCAGCCGCCGCGGGCATCGATTTTTGCCTGGCCAACCGCCTAGAGGTCGTGGACGGCAAGCTTACCGGTAAGTTGGCTGCCGAGATTGTGACCAAGGAGTCCAAGCTCATCCAGCTGCTGGACTGGGCAGTTGAGTGCGGCGCCGACATGGCCCACACGGTCGCTATTGGCGACGGGGCAAACGACATCCCCATGATCCAGGCCGCGGGCACGGGCATCGCGTTTTGCGCCAAGCCCAAGACGCGCGAAGCCGCCCCGTTTGCCATCGACGAGCGCAACCTGATGCTCGCCATGGACATCATCCTGCGCGACTAGCCGATCCGTCTAACAATTGAATCAGTCCGTCCTATAGTTTCCGAACAATTTTGTCTTAGTGTTCGGAAACATACCCTTTGAGTGCTAGACTTTGCGCCGTCGAAGGGAACATATATGGATAAGCGAGATCTTGAGCAGCTGCTGAGCGATGTTGCCGGCGGATCAGTCACCCCTGCCGACGCCCTCACGCGCATCCAGACGGCTCCGACCGCCGATTTGGGCTTTGCACAGCTCGATCTTTCGCGCGGAGTGCGCCAGGGAGCCGGCGAGGTAAAACCGCCGAGCAGATTGCCGCCATTATCGAAGCGCTGCGCGATGCCGGCCAGGAGCGCATCCTAGTCACACGCTTGGATGCCGAAAAAGCCGCGCGCACCGCTGAGCTTCTTGGCAACGACATCGACCTGGGATATGTCCCGGACGCCCAGCTCGCCCTGGTGGGTGGCAAGCCCTCCCCTACCGGCAACGGACGCATCGTCGTCGCCTGCGCCGGCACGAGCGACCTGCCCGTCGCCGAAGAGGCGGCACTGACAGCCGAGTTCTACGGCAACGAGGTCAATCGACTCTACGACGTAGGTGTCGCCGGCCTGCACCGCCTGCTCGCTCATGCTAAGGAACTTGCCCAGGCGCAGGTGGTCATCGCCATCGCCGGCATGGAAGGCGCCCTGGCGAGCGTTATCGGCGGCCTTGTGAGCTGTCCGGTCATCGCCGTCCCCACCAGCGTGGGCTATGGCGCGAGCTTTGGCGGCGTGGCCGCACTGCTCGCCATGCTCAACTCCTGCGCCAGCGGCGTTTCAGTCGTCAACATCGACAATGGCTTCGGCGCCGCCTACCAGGCAAGTCTTATCAATCATTTGAGCGCCGGCACGCCCTGCGCCCGTTAAGGAGCATTCTATGTCCAACCATCAGCACACGCTTATCATCAACGGCACCTCGGGCATCAGCGGCGACATGACCGTCGCAGCCCTGCTCGACCTGGGCGCCAGCGAGGAGCACCTGCGCGAACAGCTCGCCACGCTGCCGGTCGGCGGCTTTGAGATTGCCGTCACCCGCGTAAACAAGCATGGCATCGACGCCTGCGACTTTGACGTTCAGCTGGCAGAGGAGCTCGAGAACCATGATCACGACATGGCCTGGCTCTACGGCAACGAAGCAGCTGGCGAGCACACACATGAGCATGAGCATCATGATCATGGCGAACACGAACACGAGCACCGCCATGAGCACGCACATGGCCACGACCACGACCACGAGGGTCACCATCACGCCCACCACCATCACCACCGCTCTTTGGCCGATGTCACGACGATCATCGACGGCTCACAGCTAAGCGATGGCGCCAAGCGACGCGCGATCGCCATCTTTACCGCGCTCGCCGCCGCCGAGGCCAAGGCTCACGGCAAAACGCCCGAGACCGTCATGTTCCACGAGGTAGGCGCCATCGATTCCATCGTCGACGTCTGCTCGGTCGCCATCTGCCTCGATGACCTGGGTATCGAGGATATTGTTGTCGAGTCGCTCTCCGAGGGTCACGGCACCATCCACTGTGCCCACGGCTTTATGCCCATCCCGGTGCCCGCCGTCGTCAACCTATGCCAAGCAGGCAATATCGCCCTCACGCCCGCACCGGTCGCCGGCGAGCTCGTGACGCCCACGGGCGCCGCCATCGTCGCCGCACTGCGTACGTCCGAGCACCTGCCAGTCCGCTACCGCATCGAGGCCGTCGGCTACGGCGCCGGCAAGCGCCCCTACGAGGACTGCTCCGGCACGCTCCGCTGCCTGCTCGTTCACGCGGACGCATAGCCATGGACGCCCGCAAGGCAAAAAGCCGCGCCGCCATCGTTTCGGCATTCTCCGAATTGCTGTGCGAAGAAGACTACGGCAAGATCACCGTCGGCGACATCATCGCACGCGCTCACGTAGGCCGCGCGACATTCTACGGTCTCTTTAAGAGCAAAGACGACCTACTGTCCGAGCTCGTGAGCGACATCTGCACCCACGCCCTCGACGACGATGGCACACCACTCGACGACCCACTCGTGCAGGTCGAGCACATTCTCAACAACCTCTGGGAGCGTCGCCAGGGCGTTCGAGCCCTCGTAGCCGGCGCCGGCTCACGCGTCTTCGCCGACAGCCTACGCAAGACCATCATGTCACGAGCAGCCGAAACCGTCCCCACCGACCCAAACGGCCCCGCCGCCACCATGGACCGCAGCTTCCTACTACACCACATAGCCTCAAGCTTCGTAGGAATGGTCCAATGGTGGGCCTGGCACAACTTCCAAGCAAACAAAGCCGACGTAGCCAAAGACTACCTCTCAGCCATAAAACCCCTCTTCAGATAGACGCCTCCTCCCAAGGCGTCATCCCTTCCCAAAGTATCGCCCTCATCTCAACGCCCCCAACAACCAAGCGCCCACCACATCCAAATTCAGATATAAATGTTGGGTTGCTTGCTCGGGCGCAGCAAAGACCCTGCAGCTGGCCGCATGGGGTAACTTCCCAGCGCATTCCGCAGGACGCAAAAAGGCTCGCCGCACGAAGCGCGCAGCGAGCCTTTTTGCATGTCCGAGGACGCGCTGGGAAGTTACCCCATGCGGCCAGCGGACAACTATGTAGCCTCAGACTAGAACATGCCCAAGAAACCGTGCACAAACAGCGCGGCCAGAGCGGCACCGACAAACGGTGCGATGCCAGGAACGAGCAGGCCGTACTTCCAGTTGTTGTCAGCCTTGTGCTTAATCGGCAGCACCTGATAGGCCATGCGAGGACCAAGGTCACGAGCCTGGTTCATGGCGAAGCCGGTGATGCCGCCCATGCCCATGCCAACAGCCCAAACGATCAGACCGACGCAGATGGCGAGCATCAGAACGTTCTCGCCAGCACGGTTAGCAGCAGCAAGGATGGCGCTGATGAACACAAAGGTGCAGATAGCCTCGCAGAAGAAATTACGGGCATAGTTCGTACCCTCGGTGGTGGGGTTGGTCGAGAAGATGTTGCGCTGGGCAATGGGGTCGACGACGCCCTCGGAAGCCTTGAACTCATCGGCGTACATAAGCCAAGCGATTACAGCGCCCACAAAGCCGCCGAGCATATCGGCAATCATGAAGGGGATGCAGCTGCTCCACGGCACCAGGCCTACGATGCACTGGGCAAGCACCATAGCCGGGTTCATGCACACGGCGCCGCCAAAGACAAACAGGCAGACCGAGATGCCAAAAGACCAGGTGGTGATGGCAAACATATGACCGGAGCCCTGATACTTGGTGCCCTTGAGCACGGTATCGCAGTGCACGCCCACGCCAAAGATAATCATGAGGGCCGTTGCGCCGAATTCGCAGAGGAGTTTGGTAAGCATAAAACCTTATCTTTCTTGTCGGTTATAAACGATTCGTTTAGGCCGCGTACTAGTGCTGAGCGACGACAACGCCCAGGCCATCGGGAATGACGGCCACCTTGGCATCGGCACCCTTCATCTCAAAGGCGAGCTTGAGCGCCTCATCGAGGGTGTTGACCGGCGTCATGTGCATATCCTTGATCATCTGGTGATCGCACAGGTCGGTGACCATGATCACAGGGTGATGCGCCAGGATGCGGGCAAAGATCTGGCTCGTCCACTGGTCGGGCAGGGTCTCGTCCTTAGGACGGTCGATGCAGGCACGCTCAAACTCCGCCGGATCGTTGTCGGCGATGTTGTGATAGAAGCCCTCGCCACCGTGGCCGTCGGCACAACCGGCGACGTCGATGATCACGCCGCCCTCGGGAAGCGTGGCCTCGGCAGAGCACATGCCCTTCACGGCCTGATAGATGTTCTGGTCGAGCGGGTAGCCGCCGTTGGTGGTGATGGCAATCTCGCACTCGACGGGCTCAACGCCGGCAAGGCTCTTCACGAACTCGCAGCCAGCCTCGTGTGCCTTATGGATGTCGCCTGCAAAGGAGCCGATAACCTCATGCTTGCCGTTGAGCACAACGTTCAGCACAAAGGCAAGGTGAGCCATCTCGGCAGCGGCAAACATGTCCTCGCTCACGTGGTTGTGGCACAGGTTGCCGGCGCGCGAATGAGAATCGTTCACAAACTGGCCGTTGTGGTTGTACATGATGGTCTTGTAGCTGGCGATGCCAGGAAGGACGGACTTGCGGCTGCCAGAGAAACCGGCAAAGAAATGCGGCTCAATGAAGCCCTCGGCAAGCAGCAGATCGCAATCGGCGGCAATCTTGTTGATGATGCACTCGCCACCAGAAGGCAGGGTGCCGATCTTTTTCATCATGCTGTCGTCAGTCGCGACGTGCATAACGATTTCCTCGTTGGCAACGATCTCCTCGCCGTACTTGTTGACGAGCTCCTCGTGCGTCGACGGACGATGCATACCTGTAGCAACCAGAATGCGAACGCGCGCCTCAGGCGCAGCGGAGTTGATGTGATGCAGCAGAATAGGCATCGTCACACGCGAGGGAACGGGGCGCGTATGGTCGGAGCTAATGATGACAATATCCTTCTTGCCAGCGCAAAGCTCCTCGAGCGAAGGTGAGCCATAAGGGTTGGCAAGCGACTCCTCTACCAGTTCTTCCTGCGATTTCGTGGTCTTAAACTCGTTTTGATGACCTTCCATCACACCCGCAAAGTTCTTATCCTCGAGCTCCAGATGCAACGTCTTGTGGTCAAACGGCAGTTCACATTCAAACAATGACGAGCGCCCTCTTCCTTTTCAACTGACACACTAGATAAACCGTTGGAAGGATACGCCGCTCACCGAAAAACACCACCGTCCACCGACTCATTAACACAACGTTCATATTTGACCCACAACAAAACGGCCGCGACCCCAAACGGGACCGCGACCGCCTGTCAAAGACACTATAGACAGGATGATTTACGCAGCGCCGAGGCAAACATCTAGCCCGAGACGTACGCACGTAAGCCATTTTGCATAAATGCGTTAATTAATTGCATAAAATGGCGCATGGATTTCTAGCCGTAACAGGGTAGTGCCTTCCGGAGCGTGCATTTTTGCGAGTATTCAGCATCGCGGGATAAGATTTTGGTGCCAAAAGTATTTCAAAAGGTAGATAGTCCTCATGGCTCGTCCCATCTGGATGGCATGCGGCGAGAAACCAGCCATATATGAACATCGACAAAGCCCAATCGTCATGCAAAAGCATCAACAGGAGCCGCGAACGTCACCCATAGCCTTATGCACCAATCTTTGGCTGCTGAAAACTCCGTTTTTTGCACGTCGCCCCAAGCACCACCCTCACCCAGCGGCTGATCCGCCGAAGACCGGACATCGCAGGGCCCGCCATTAGTCTACTTTTAGGCACACTCCACAGGACGCAAGAAGCCCTCGCCGCACTCCACGCTATGCGCGAAGCGTGCCTTATTCCCTTCAGCTTTAATCCCTGAAGATCGAGGACGAAGGGACCCGACGGGTTTCCCTCTGAATGCACTCCGCAGCACGAAGCCCTTTCCAAACGCGCGAAGCGCGCCTTTATTTCCCCAGCAAGTAATCCACCGAAGACCGGACATCGTAGGGGCCGCCGTTTGTTTTCTTTCCGGCGCATTCCGCAGGACGCAAGAAGCCCTCGCCGCACGAAGTGCGCAGCGAGGGCTTCTTGCATGTCCGAGGACGCGCCGGAAAGAAAACAAACGGCCGCCCCGGACAACGACTACAGGGCTATCGATTACCCCGTGTTCTGCAATCCTGCCGAGACGCCGGTCACAGTCGAAAGAATCAGGCTCATGTACTCGGCCTTCTTCTCCTCGGCCATCTCGTCCTGATTCATGCGCACCTCGCGAAGGGCGCGGACCTGGGCGATGGACAGAGCGTCGACGTAGGGGTTACGCACGCGAACGGCGCAGCCGAGCACGCGGCGGCGCTGCAGCGGCCATTCGTCACCGACGATGGCAAGGACCCACTTACGCGTGAGCTGCATCTCGGTGAAGACCTTCTCGGACAGATCCTGGCGATCGCCCAGGTGCAGATACATCTTGGCGATGCGCTGGTCGGTCTTGGCGATCGACATCTCGATGTTGTCGATAAAGGTGCGGAAGAACGGCCACTCCTGGTAGGCAGCCTTAAGCTGGTCCAGATCGCCAAACTGCTCGCAGGCGGTACCCAGGCCGTACCAAGCAGCCAGATTGATGCGCGCCTGGCTCCAGCTGAAGATCCACGGAATGGTACGCAGGTCGTCGAGCGACTTTGCACCCAAGCCGCGCTTGGCGGGACGCGAGCCGATCGGCAGCAGACCGACCTCGGTCAGCGGCGTCACGGTCGAGAACCACGGTGTAAAGTCCTCGGTGTTCAGCAGGTCCAGATAGCGCTCGTGGCTTGCGGCGTTGAGCTTCTCGGCCATATCCCAGAACTTCTGCGTGGTCTCGGTGTTGGTCTTCTCGACACTCGGGGCCGACTGCAAAAGCGTTGCGGCGGCAACGGACTCAACATGGCGCTGAGCCAGCGTGCGGTTGCCGTAACGGGCAAAGATGACCTCGCCCTGCTCGGTGAGCTTAAAGAAGCAGTTGACCGAACCCTTGGGCTGAGCCAGCACGGCCTTGTTGGCCGGGCCGCCGCCACGGCCCACGGCACCGCCGCGACCGTGCATGAGCACCAAGTCGATATCGTTCTTCTCGGCCCACTTGGCAATGCGCTCCTGCGCGGAGTGCAGCGCGAGCATGGCCGTGGTAGGACCGGCATCCTTGGAGGAGTCGGAATAGCCCAGCATGACCTCCATGCGGCGGTTGGTCTGGGCAAGGCGCTTCTGCACCACGGGGAGCGTAAGCATCTGGTCGAGCACGTCGACGCAGCCCTCGAGGTCCTCGAGCTGCTCGAACAGCGGAATCACGTCGAGCTCGGGGACATCCTCCTCGTGCGCAAAGGACAGATGGGCAAGCTCAAAGACGTCGGCCACATGCTGGGCGCTCTTGGTAAACGAGATGATGTAGCGGTGCGCCATCTTCTTGCCGTAGCGCTTTTGGATGGAGCCGATAGCACGGAAGGTATCGATGACTTCGCGCGTCATGGGCTGCAGGTCGCCATGGATACCGTTCTCGTGGATATCCTTGAGGGCGCGGGCATGCACCACGGAGTGCTGACGGAACTCCATCTCGACCATATGGAAGCCGAAGGACTCGACTTGCCAGATGATGGTCTGGACCGGGCCGTAGGCGGCACGGACGGCACCGCAGGCGGCCAGCGAACGCTGGACGACGCGCAGGTCATCCAGGAACTCGTCGGCGCTGTGGTACATGGTGTCGGTGATGCGGCGCACGGTGGCGTTCAGACGGTCGGCCATGACGAGCATGACGGCGCGATGCGGCTCGTGCTCGGAGATCAGCTCGGCGCGGGCCGTGTACCGAGGGCTCATCTCGACCTGATGGTTCCACAGGTTAATGAGCTCGGCCGACGGCTTGCTGTAGGTGGCCTCGAGCGTGAGGTTGCGGCCGATGTGGCGGCACTTGTCCTCGAGCTTGAGCACCATGTGCGTAAAGTACTTGGCGGCGACCTCACGGCTCACCTTGGCGGTGACGTTGGGGTTACCGTCGCGGTCGGAACCGATCCAGCTGCCGGGATGGAAGAACGCCGGGCACAGCGGCGGCACAGTACCGGCCTTGTCGCCCAGCACCCAATCGTCAAAACGACGATAGATAACGGGGATAACGTCGAACAGCGTGTTATCGAAGATGTCGATGATGGTATCGGCTTCCTCGACCGGCGTGGGCTTCTTGAGCGCGATGGGACTCGTACGCACCAGGGCGTCGATCTCCTGCAGCATATGGCGCTCGTTCTCCACCAGGTCGGAGCCGCCCAGACGCGGACGCTCCTCCAGCAGGTTGGAGATACGGCGGATCTTGCCCTCGACGGCCTTACGACGGGCCTCGGTGGGATGTGCGGTAAAGACAGGGTGGAACTCGAGCTTGTCGAGCAGCTCGTTGGCACCCTCGACACCCAGCTCATTCACCAGCTGGTGATAGGCAACGGTAAGCTCGTTGGCAGGATCGACCTCGGTATCGGTCGACGCACCGGCCTCGCGCTCGCGCAGCTGCGCCACACGGTAGTTCTCCTCCGACAGGTTTGCCAGATGGAAAAAGCTCGTAAAGGCGCGAACGATGACCTGCTGCTTATCGAGCGGCAGGCTGTCGATCAAATCGACGACCTCACGAAATGCCACGGCAGTGGGCTCGTCGGCGGTGGGCACGCCCTGCTCGTCGACGGCTTCGTCGGCAGCGCAGGTACCGGGGTTGCCGGCATTGACCACAATCTCGGCTGTCAAAATCTTGTCGAACAGGTCCGCGATCTCGGGATCATACTCGCTAAGCACACGGCGCTCCAGGCGCAAGAACAGCGCCAGATTGTCGCGCAGCTCCTCGGGGATCTCGATCTCGGCGAGACGCTCCCTGGACTCGGCATTCGAGCCGATTCGGTTAACGAGGCGGTTGACCACGGCAGCGACACGCGCCGCGGCTTCGGGTACAGACTGGTTGCTTAGGTTCTCAGCCACGTTTCCTCCCATTCCTCCTTCTATGCACGTAACATGCGGTATTCATTATAGGCGCTTGAGAAATACTTTCGACACTGATTGCGCTTTACCACACAAAAGTATTTTCTGCATTGCAAAGGTTTTTGCCCTAAATGGTCGTATTTCTCGGTGGGCGGCATACGTAAACGGGGGCATTCCGCATAAAAGCGAAACACCCCCGTAACAATCGCTCTCCATGAGCAGGGCACGTTAGCAGGCCCGAAGCTCAAAAAGATGCGCTACAGGCGCTCGCGAACCGCCTCGACGACGTTGTCCAGATCGGCGAGCACCTCGTCATGGCTCTGCATGTCGCGCACTTTGACCTTGCCGGCGGCAAGCTCGTCGCCACCCAGGACCAAGATGAGCTTGGCGCCTACCTTATCGGCTTGCTTAAACTGGGCCTTGAGCGAACGACCCTGATAGTCGGCCTCGGTCACGATACCTGCGGCGCGAAGCTCCTGCGTAATGGCAAAGACGTTCTGACGCAGCTCCTTGCCGGCGTTGGCGACATAGACGCACGGGGCCTCATCGGCACCCAAATCGCTGCCAAAGGCCTGCAGGGCCAGCAGGGCGCGCTCAAAACCGACAGCAAAGCCGACGCCCGCCGTGGGCTTGCCACCCTCGAGCTCGACCAGGCCATCGTAGCGGCCGCCGCCGCCGATGGAGCCGACGCCGGCGCCAGGGGCCTCGACCTCAAAGACAGTACGGGTGTAGTAGTCCAGGCCGCGCACCAAGGTGGGATCCTCGACATACTCGATACCGGCGGCATCCAGATAGCGCTTGACCTGCTCGTAGTGCTCGCGGCACTCATCGCACAGGTTGTCACCCATCAGCGGAGCCTCGGCCATGATCTCGCGGCAGTGGTCGTTCTTGCAGTCGAAGGCACGCAGCGGGTTGAGCTCGGCACGCTCGCGGCACTCATCGCACATCTCGTCGGCGTGATCGAGGATGAACTGCTTAACCTGCTCGCGATAAGCCGGACGGCACCGGGCGTCACCCATCGAGTTGATGAGCAGACGAAGCTTGGAAAGATCGAAGCCCAGGCGCTTGTAGAACTCCATGAGCATGATGATGCACTCGGCGTCTGCCGCCGGATCGGGAGCGCCGAGCCACTCGATGCCCACCTGGTGGAACTGGCGCAGGCGGCCCTTCTGGGGACGCTCGCCGCGGAACATGGCCTCGGCGTAGTAAGCCTTAAACGGCGTGGAGCCCTGGGGCACCAGATTGTTCTCGACGACGGCGCGCACCACGCCGGCCGTGCCCTCGGGGCGAAGTGCCAGGCGCTGCTTGGGCTTGAGTTTGGTGTCGGTGCCCTCGGTAAAGACGCGCTCCAGGTTGGCACCGCTGAACACGCGGAACATTTCCTTGCGCACGACGTCGGTCGACTGGCCGATACCGTGGACAAACACGTCAACCTGCTCGATCGCGGGCGTCTCGATGGGTTTAAAACCAAACGGCTCGAACACGCCGGCCGCAATCTGCTGCATCTTTTGCCAGGCGCGCATCTCGGCGCCGATAAGGTCGCGGGTTCCCTCCGCCTTCTGTGCCTGCATGGGCAAACACCTTTCTTTTGTATCGCGTCATAGGTAGTGGACATTATACGGCACAAAGCAGCAACGCGGCGGCGCGCCTGACCGAACGAGGGTATGGGGGCTCGTTCGGCCAGACGCGCCGCCGCTGTTTGTGATCCCTTTTCCTCCGTCCCCTTCGGATCACGTGATCCCTTGGGGACGGAGGAATAGGGATCATTTCGTAGGCCCGTGGCCGCCTTGGAAACCGAATGATGGTACGAGCATCCATTCGGCTTCCAAGGCGGCCACGGACAGAACGGGACGAACAGAAAAGAGCGACGGACGCCTACTCCCCCGCCACGTTCGCGCGCAGCTTGGCGGCGATGGGCTCGGATACCAGCAGGAACACGAGCATGACCACGGAGCACGCCAAGCACACGATCCAGGTGCTCGCAAAGGAGCCCGAGACGGCAAAGAGCACGTAGACCTGCCACAGCTCACCGACAAAGCTCATGCCGGCAAGCACCGCCGAGGTAGCGATAACGGTAAGCGAGCCCAATACGCGGCCACTCACCTTATCGGCAACATGACCGATAACGAGCGAACCCACGACACTCACCACGGTGGAGATGGCATTGGAGACGTTGTACTGCGCAAGGGAAATACCCAGGTCGCTGACGATCAGCGGCTGGAACAGGCTCATGCAATTGACAAAAATCGTGTAACACGTGGCCATGATCACGAAGCCGGAGGCCACCACGAGCCAGCCGGGGAAGAACTTACGCTGCTGGGGCATACTGCTCCTTTTAGACAAACGAATAGCCTGCGCCGGGCGCCGGTAGTGCCCAAGATTGCCTTGAAAGACAAGGGCATAGGCCTTACGGCCATGCCCGCAGGCTTGAAAGGCAATCTTGGGTGCTACCGGTGGTCGGCGATATAGCCCAAAGCGACGGCGGTATAAGCCGCAGCACCGAGCGGCAGCTCGGCATCGTTAAAACGTGCCTTGGGATGGTGCTGGGCAAAGTGTTCGTCCGTGTCGGTTACGGCCGCGCCCACGGTAAAGTACGCACTTGGGATCTTGCTCGAGATAAGCGCGAAGTCCTCACTCGCCATGGCATGGAAAAGCGGCAAGAAAGCCGTCTTGGGCAGCACTGCGCCCACGTAGCCAAGCGACGCCTGAGTCATATCGCTGTCGAGTACAAGCGGCGGAACATCCGAAAGCGTCTCGATGGTCGCCGGCGTACGATATGTTGTGGCAACGCCGTTAACGACCTCCGCGATGCGGGTCTTGAGGTGCTCCATGAGCTCAACATCGAAGCCGCGCAGCGTTCCCTCGAGCACGCAGGTGTCGGGGATGACGTTGGCCGCCAAGCCGCCAGCAAACTTACCAACGGTAAGTGCGACTTCCTTGGCCGCCGGCACCTCGCGGGCGATAAGCTCCTGGAGCGCCAGGTGCACATGGACGCCGGCCGCGATGGGGTCGATGCAGATCTCGGGGCTCGAGCCATGGCCGCCCTTGCCCTGGAGCGTGATGCGGAAACCGTACACGCCCGAAAGCGCCGGACTGCCGTAGAGCACCAGGCCAAGCGGCGACTGGCTGTTGACATGCATGGCAAAGGCCGCCTGAGGACGCGGGTTCTGCAGCAGGCCATCGGCGATGGCAGCGCGTGCCCCTTCAAAGGTCTCCTCGCCCGGCTGGAACAGCAGTTTGACGGTGGCATTGGCGTCGACGAGCTCGGCCTCGCGGGCCTTGAGCAGGCGAGCCGCACCAAGCAGCGCCGTCGCGTGCATATCGTGACCGCAAGCGTGCATGCAGCCGTTGGTGGATGCAAAGGGCTCGCTGGATTCCTCGGCAACGGGCAGGGCATCCATGTCGCCACGCAGCATAATGACCGTTCCGGCCTGTTCGTCCGTGCAGACGCCATTGCCCTGGGCCGCGGCGGCACCGGCACCGACAAGGCCCGCAACACAGGAACCATCGACGAGCGTGGCAAACGGGATGTCCATCTCGGTCAGGCGCGCTTGGATATACGCAGAGGTCTGCGGGAGGTCGTTACCCAGCTCGGGCATCTGATGTAAATCGTGTCGCCACGCAGCGAGCTCGTCTGCAAAAGCCTGAGCTTCTGCAACAAGACCGTCACCGATAGCGGTCTGCGCCGCCGCGGTGGCCTTGGGCGCTGATTGCGGTTGAAGATCGGACAGTGCTGGTGCCATAGATGCCCTCCAGTAACGTTTTTGCAGCAAGCACTTTGATAGCGTAAAGTGCAAGGTACTACTTTAAGGGCGACGCATAAAAAATGCCGCCCCGGGAGGCGGCGCAACAAATTGTTTACAATTGCGGACGCGGCTTTCGACGCAAAAAATCGAAATGCGTCTCGCTCAAGATAATCGAAAGAAAGATGAGCGCGAAGCCGGCGAGCAGGCGCGAGGTGAGCGCCTCCCCCATCAGCAGCACCGAGAACAGCACACCCGAAGGCGACTCCATCGAAAGGAGCAGCGAGCCCGTTGAGGCCGGGACATGCGCCAGGCCGACGTTTTGGATGAGCAGAGCCACACACGTACAGCCCACCGATAGAAACGCCATCACACCGATAAAGCTCGGCGTCCACACGGACGCGGGCGCTTGGGTCTCGAATAGCAGCGACGTTGCCAAGCTCAAGACGCCATTGCCCACAAACATCCAAAACGTGATGACGTTGATGTCCATCTTGCGACCGTATTTGGCCGTCACCGCCATCTGGATGGCAAAGAAGACCGCACCGCCCAGTGTGATGACATCGCCGACATTGAACTCGACGCTATCGAGCGCCACCAGACCAATGCCCGCCAGGCACAGCAACGCGGCGCCCAAGTTGTAACGGGTAAGCTTTTCGCCGCTTAGGACGTAGCTCGCAAACGGCACGAGGATGCAATAGGTACCCGTCAAAAATGCACTCTTGCCCGCCGTGGTCTGTGCCAGGCCAATCGTCTGCAAACCGTACGCGCCCCACATAAGTGCGCCCATACCAAGTCCGACGATAAGGTTGCGGGCATTAAAGTGCGCGATGATGCGTTTGTGGAAGATGGCGAACATAACCAGCGAAGCCGGAAGAAAACGAATATAGAGCAGTTCGAACACCGGAATGGTGTCGAGCGCATCTTTCATGGTGGTAAAGGAATAGCCCCAGATAACCGCCACCGATAGCAGCAAGACCTTCCAGAAGAACGGGGAACGCGCGCCGGCGCCGCGGGAGGTGCCGCCGGCGCCCAGGTCCTCCCGTGCGACAGGGCTATCGGGCATGTTTTCGATTTCGTTGGCAGCGTATTGGGCCATGGAACATCCTCACACTCAATCTGGGCGTGGTGTCCGCACGCGTATGGCTGCGTGCCGCCTCATGGTCAAATAAAAACAGGGCGCACCGGACCCCCGGCACGCCCCGCTACTGTAGCAACAACCAAGCAGCCCGTGCAATTCACTACGCTAAAGCATCGGGTTGGAAGATCTCGATGTTCCGACGGCGTTTACGTGGCTGAACTAGATCAACTTAGTTGATTCCAGCTTTTCGATGATCCAGTCGTTGGCTTTAATGACCGGACGGCGGAAGACGACGCCCAGGGCCAGCGACGGAATCAGATAGCTCGCCAGAATGCCCAGCTCAACCCAGTACTCCATATGGTAGGCGCCAGCCATGGCGGCATGCATGGCGTTAATGCCATGGGTAAACGGCAGGAACGGATAGATCGCCTGGAACACAGGGCCGGTCATCTCGATGGGGAACGTACCGCCCGAACCGCCGACCTGCATGACCAGCAGCACAACGGCCAAAGCCTTGCCGATATCGCCAAACGAAACCGTAAGCGTGTAGACGATATTGGAGAACACGAGACTCGCGACCCAGCCCGCCAGCACAAACTGCAGCGGGTTGTCGCACTGAATGCCAAAGAACAGGATGTCGCCCGCGCACACGAGCGTTGCCTGCAGCAGGGCCAGACCGCCAAAGAACAGGTAGCGGCCCAGGTAGATCTCGTGCAAGCGCACGGGGATTAACTCATTGATGAGTTCGTCGTCAACCGACACCTTCATCATGGCCGCCAGCACGATCGAGCCGACCCAGAGCGACAGAATCGTGTAGAACGGCGCCATGGCCGAGCCGTAGTTGCGGATCGGATAGACCGGCTTGCGATCGAGCGCGACGGGACCGGAAAGCGACACGGCCAAACCCTCGGGATCATTGCCAATCATCGTCTTGATCGTGGCCAGATCGTCCGACATAAGGGCGCCGTCGAGCTCGTCCTTAAAGGCACTGATCTTGTCCGACGCCTCGCCCAGCTGATCAGAAGCCTTGTTGACCAGCTTTGCAGCCTTGGAGAGGCCCTTTGCCAGCGAACCGGATGCGTCGGTCAGGCCAGCAACAGCACTATCCAGATCGTTCGAAATACCGTTCAGCGAATCCAAAACGCCCGAGATGGTCTTCTTGAGCTCCTTTGCCTTGGCCGAAAACGTAGAGTCGTAGTCAGTCTTGGCGCCCGAGATACCAGCCTTGGCATCCGCGATTGCCTGATCGACCTCGGCACGCGACTTATTAACCTCTGCCATGCTGTCAGAGAGAGACTTCGCGGTGGCCGTCAAGTCCTTGGCGTTGTTGCGATACTCCACAGCAATCCTGCTCAGCGATGTTGCCACAGACTTGAGGCTGTCCTGGAGTTTTTCGTCAGTCACCTGATCGGCAAAGCTGCGGAGCTGGTCGGCCGTGGCGTCGATATCGTCGGCACGTGTATTGAGCGCCGCCGCGGCATCGTTGAGCTGAGACACCGTAAGGTCAACATGCTGATTCGCGGCATCGAATGCCTTCGCAAGCTCGGCGGACACGTTGTCGAACGAGCCAGCGCTTCCGTCAATCGCGGCGTTGATGGCGTCGTTGGCGGCCTTCAGCGCTTCTTTGGAATCGCTCATGCCGCTCTTGGCATGCTCCATCAACCGCTTGGTCGACTCATCGACCGTACCCGTCTGCTGGAGCATACCGCTCGCCGACGTCAACGAATCGGACGTAGAGCTCAAAATGCCCGCCAGCGACGAAGCATTAGCCTGAACGTCTTGCAGGTCCTCAATCGAATCGCCGAGCGTCGAGGACAGGTTGGCGATAAAGTTGCTGACCTGGTCGGTGCTCATGTAATCGAGCAGGCTGGACACCGTCTTAAGACCGATGCTCGTAATGGTCTCGGTAAAAGATTCGTTAACCTGGTTCTGAACGGCGCTCGAACCCTTCTCGGTCACGATCTGCGCGATGGCGTTGGCCTTCTGGTTCTCGTAAAACTCGATATCGGCGTGTTTCACGTCGGTCGAGAAAAGCGTCATCATGTCAGCGCTAAACGTTTTGGGGATAACGACGGCAGCATAGTACGCGCCCGACTTAACGCCCTCGATAGCCTTTTCGCGATCGTTAAGCACAACCCAATCGAAGCTCTCGTTGCCGCGTAGGGTGGCGGTCACGTTTTCGCCCACGTTAACCTCGACGGGAATCAGATCGCTCTCGTAACCCTCATCGGTGTTGACCACGGCGATCTTAAGATTGCCGGTGTTGCCGTACGGATCCCAGCTGCCGGCGATGTTAAACCACGCGTACAGACACGGCACGATAATGAGGCCCATCACGACAATCAAGCCGATCACGGAGCGAGACACGTTTTGGACATCGCGCCTAAACAGATGCAGGATGTTCTTCATTTATGCCTCACCTCCTTTGGAGTGCTTGCCAAGCGCGGTGGTATCTCCATCATTTGTGGCTGTGCTGTCGCTGCCCTGAGATTTATGGTGCGAGCCGATATGCGGCAAGCGGCCCGTGGACTGATCGCCGCCCTTGGCACCACGCTCGCTGGCGTTGAGGCCAAACATGTGGCGGGCGGCAGGAATGGCGGCCGTGTGCTCGCGCATCTCGCGACGCAGGTCCTCATCCGAAAGCGCCGAGATGCGCATCTGGGTATTGAGGCTCGCGCGGATATATTCGATATTGATAAGCCAGCCGCAGATGGCAATAACCGAGATGATCCAAATGACAAGCAGGATGATCTTGCCGTTATTGTCGATATCGAGAACCGTCGACAGGACAAAGAGCAGGACCTGAACGCCCACCACGGCGGCAAAACCGCCCTTGATGTAGTACGGGTAGCGATGTTCAAAGGCGACCGCATGATCGAGCAGTTCGCGACGGTACGAATCGGAATCGAGCATGACACGCATGGCCGTGCGCAGCGAATAGCGCTGACGCGGCAGGTCATTAGACTCGCAGATCATCAGACCCGTCGTGGAAAGCTGTTTATCAAAGAGCAGGTTAAGGTTGAGCAGCAGCGGACGCAGCTGCAGACCGATAAAGAGCGCCACGATCAAGAACACGCCCAGAATGCACAGGTTAAACAGGTAGTTGAACGAATACATGCCGCCGACCGTCTCGCGCAGCAGATTGATGCCGTAGGTAAAGGGCAGCAGCGGGTGCAGCCACTGGAAGAAGCCTGGCATCATCTCGATGGGGTACATGCCCGACGAACCCGGGATCTGCACGATAACCAGAATGACGCCGATAGCCTTGCCGATGTGCTTAAACGTGGTGGACAGCGCATAGATGATATTGACGTAGGTGAACGAGATGGCAATGCCGCCCAGCACGAACAGCAGCGGGCTGACGCACTGTACGCCGATCACCAGATCACCTACCGTAACGATGATGGCCTGCAACGCGCCCAGGATCACCAGGAGCAACCAGCGGCCAAAGTAGCCCTGACGCGCGGTAAAGCTGCCGATGCCTTCGCGGTCGACCTCGAGCTTGTAGATGGCGATAAGCACGTAGCCGCCCACCCACAGCGCCAGATTGGTATAGAACGGGGCAATGCCCGAACCAAAGCTCTTGACCGGGTAAATTGACTTTGAGGTCAGCTCGACCGGAGATGCCATGAAGTCTGCAACATCATCGACGTCGACGCCCATCAGGCCGGCCAGCTCGCCCATGGACTCGGAGGTCTGTAGCGCCGCGATGTCGTTGGCGGCGGTTGCGAGCTTGTCCTGGACCTTGGCAAGCGAGGCATCGGTCTGGGACAGCGTGGTCTTGGCCTGACCGAGCGTGGCGTTGAGTTGCGAAAGTGTACCGCGCGCACTTGCAATAGTAGGCGTGAGGCCAGACACGATTCCCGTCAGATCACCCGAGACGGCGGCAAACGAATCAAGTGCGCTCGAGACCTTCGGCAGCGCGTTTTGACCCAGGTCCGTCTGGGCCTGGCCAAGGTTGGTCGCACCGGTCTGAATTGCGTTATTGATAGCGTCGCTGGCACCCGAGACAGCCGCGGCGTCATTCGCCATGGCGCTCGACTGCGCAGACAGACCGTCCTTGATGCTCTGAAGCTTTTCATTCTGCTCGCGGAGCAAATCGATGATCGATACAATGCGCGCGTCAATTTCCTTGGAACCTGTCGACGTGTCATTGACGAGAATTTCCAAGTGCCCGATAACGGCCTCATTGTGGTCGATCGTCGCTTGGAGAGACTCAAGCGAGTTGTCGATACGGGTAGTCGTAGATGCGACCGTGCCCGTCAGCTTGCCAATCGCAGCGTTTGCGGAGGCTGACGTCTTGGTGAGCGCAAGGCTGCCTTCCGAGAGCGCCTTGGAGAGCGAGGCGACAGAGTTGCCCGCCGTGGCGCGAGCCTCGCCCAGCAGGTCATTGCCCTGGGAGATCGCCTGCGTCAGCGACGGCGCCTGACCCTGCAGACCGGCAAGTGCCGCATCTGCCGAGGCAATGGAACCACTCGTCTTATCGATGGCGGCATTCATGTCGCCAATCGAATCACGCACTTCGCCCAACGTATCGGAAGCCTCTGATACCGAACCGGCCAACGAATCCTGAGTCTGGGTTGCCTTGTCCTTTAAATCGACTCCGGCATCCTTGGCAATACTGGCAACGGTCTCGCCCACCGTGGAGACAAATTCCGAGTTGATCTGCTCCTCGATGGTGTTTGCACCGGTGTCGGTAACCTTGGGCGCAATAGCGCTCTTCTTCTCATTGACGTAGTACGTAAGCTTGGGCTGATGGTAGTTGCCGTCGAGCATCGAAACCAGGTTATCCGAGAAGTTCTTGGGGACTACGATGGCCGCATAGTACTCACCGCTCTCGACGCCCTCTTTGGCATCGGCCGCAGAATCGACGAAGGTCCAGCCCAGCTGATCGTTCTCCTTGAGCTGATCGACGACCTGATCGCCCGCGTTGAGCTCGCCCACCAGGTCGTTTTGGGTGCCCCGATCGTTGTTGGCGATGGCAATCTTGATGCCCTGGGTGTTTCCGTACGGATCCCAGTTGGCCACGATGTTGTACCAGGCATACAGCGAGGGAATAACGCACACGCCAAGGGTAACCACCAAGGCGACGGGGTTCACAAGCAGTCGCTTAATGTCGCGCTTGAATATCGCAAAGGAGACCTTTGCGTTGGATAGTTTGCTGCCGAGACTCACGCTTGGACCATCCATCCTGTCGTTGAATCGAATCGTACTATCGACAACCATTGTAGTAGGCGCTTTAACGTCTCAAAGCACAATGGTGCTGAGTTTTGCGGGTAGCAATATACTACGAAGATGAGTTAGCGTACAGATGTACAGTATCTTAAATTTCAGCAGGTCACAAAACCACAACCCGCACAAATAAATGATCCCTTGGGGACGAAGGGATCATTCAAAAGGAAACGAGAGTGGAAAATCTCCCACTTCAAGCCCGCATTCGAGCCAAAAGTGGGAGATTATCCACTCTCGTTCTAATCTAGCTACGGTGCCGTATCCCCGAACTACATCAAGTTGCAGACAGCCGCCGCGAAGGCCACGGGGTCCTCGGGGAGGATGCCCTCGACCAGCAGGGCCTGATCGTAGAGCAAGCCGGAGTACTGCTTGATCTTGTCGGCGTCGCCTGCCTTCTGGGCAGCGACCAGCTTGTCAAAGACCGGGTGCTTGGCGTTGAGTTCGAGCACGCGCTGGCTCTTGGGCATGCCGTCGGGCGCGCCCTCGGGTCCCTTCTGGAGCACCTTCTCCATCTCGAGCGAAAGCGGGCCCTCGGTGGTGATGCAAGCGGGGGCATCGGTCAGGCGCGCGGAGACGGCAACTTTCTCGACCTTGTCACCGAGCGCCTCCTTCATAGCGCTAAAGAGGTCCTCGTTCTCCTTGGTGGCGTCCTCGGCCTCCTTCTTCTCGTCCTCGGTCGCCAGGTCAAGATCACCGGTCGCAACGTTCTTGAGCTCCAGATGACGATCCTCGACCTCGGGCTCGGCACCGTCGGCCACGGCCTTTTCGGCAGCCTCGCGAGCTGCATCGTCCTCGTAAATCTTGGGCATATCGGCAGCAACGTACTCACGCATAGCCTGGAACGTGAACTCATCCACATCCTGCGTCAGCAGCAGCACGTCATAGCCGCGGTCGAGCACGCCCTTTACCACGGGCATCTTGGCCAGGCGCTCACGCGAGTCGCCGGCGGCGTAGTAGATGGCCTTCTGATCCTCGGGCATGCCCTTGGCATACTCGGCCAGGGTAATCATCTTCTGTTCCTTGGCAGACCAGAACAGCAGCAGGTCGGCGAGCTCATCGGCCTTCATGCCATAGCTCGAGTAGATACCGTACTTAAGACCGCGGCCAAAGTTCTCAAAGAACTTCTCGTAGGCCTCACGGTCGTTGTCACGCATATCCTCGAGATCGGCGGTGATCTTCTTCTCGACACGCTTGGCAATGGCCTTGAGCTGACGGTTCTGCTGCAGCGTCTCACGCGAAATATTGAGCGTCACGTCGGCAGAGTCCACGACACCGCGCACGAAGTTGTAGTAGTCGGGCAGCAGGTCGTCGCACTTCTCCATAATCAGCACGTTTGAGCTGTAGAGCGCCAGGCCCTTCTCGTAGTCCTTGCTGTACAGATCGAACGGCGCGCGGCCCGGCACAAACAGCAGGGCGTCGTACTCGAGCGTGCCCTCGGCATGGAAGCTGATGGTGCGCGCAGGATCGTCAAAGTCGTGGAACGTAGACTTGTAGAACTCGTCGTAGTCCTTCTGCTCAACATCGGAGCTGCGCTTTTTCCAAATCGGCGTCATGGAGTTGATGGTCTCGAGCTCCTGGTAGTCCTCATACTCGGGCTTGTAATCGTCGCCGGCGTCCTCGGGCTTGGGTTTCTGGCGGCTCTTGGACACCATCATCTGAATCGGGTAGCGCACATAGTTGCTGTACTGCTGAATCAGGCTCTTGAGGCCCCACTCGGTCAGGAAGCGATCGTAGGTCTCGGCCTCGCCGTCGGCATCGAGCTTCTCGTTCTCGCGCAGCGTCAGGATGACATCGGTACCGTGCTCGGCGCGCTCGCCATCTTCGATGGTGTAACCCTCAAGACCATCAGACTCCCACACGTGAGCGGTGTCCTCGCCATAGGCGCGGCTCACGACCTTCACGTGGCTGGCGACCATAAAAGCCGAGTAGAAGCCCACGCCAAACTGGCCGATGATGTCGACATCCGAACCCTGCTGCTCGGCGTTCTCGGTCTTAAACTCCTCGGAGCCGGAATGGGCGATGGTGCCCAGGTTGCGCTCGAGCTCCTCGGCGGTCATGCCAATGCCGTTATCCGAGATGGTAATGGTGCGGGCGTCTTTATCAAAGGAGACGCGAATAGCCAGGTCGCCCTGGTCGAGCTTGACACTCGGGTCCTGCAGGCTCTTAAAGTTGAGCTTGTCGACGGCGTCGCTCGCGTTAGAGATAAGCTCGCGCAGGAAGATTTCCTTATTGGTGTAGATGGAGTTGATCATGAGGTCGAGCAGTTTTTTGCTCTCGGTCTTAAATTGACGCATGTGCAGTCCTTTCGCGCTACCCCCGTCCGCAAAAACGGCCCGGTCGCCCGAGCCGAATCGCAGACCTGCTATGTTCAGACTTAGATTTTATAACCCATTAGCGCGCATATATACATACGGAATCGAAAAACTGTATGTCTAAGCGCTCCGATGCGCCAATTGCCAAGGAGCGTCCCCAACTGCCGGCAGAAAAGGAACGTCCCTATCTGCCATCTACGCGCTTGGCCATCCAGACATGGGGCTGGCCCTCGTCTTCGTAATCTACCGGGGCAATTTGCGTGTAGCCCGCCTTTGCATAGAGCGGCAACACGTATTCCTGCGCATGCAGCTTAATAAGCTTAGCGCCGGCATCGCGTGCACACGAAGCACTGGCCTCGACGATCGCACTCGCCAGTCCGCGACGACGCATAGCCGGCAGCACGGCGACGCGCCCCATAATGTAGGTCTCCCCCGCCGCAACGCCTTCGTCCATGTCGCATGCCGGCAACACCGGGGCCTCTGCGTCAGCCACGCGCTCAAGCTCTTCGGGAAACACGCGCGAGCAACCGGCAAGCTCGCCGTCTACATAGAGCGTCACATGAATGCAGTTTGGATCCTCGTCGATAGCGTCGAACTCATTCTCGTATCCCTGCTCGTCTATAAAAACGACGCGGCGCACCAACGCCGCGTCATCAAAGCATCCCGTCTTAAGTTGGATATCCATGGCTGCCCTTTCATTCAATGCGAACGTTAGGGACAGATATTAGCGAAAATGAGCTCCGCGCACGCTAAACTTCGCGCGAGCCTTCGCCAGGCAGTCGTAATGACCCACGTTATGGGCATCGCTCGCGATGAAGCTGTACAGGTTCTGATCGAACAGGCGCTGTGCCGGCTTTTTCTCGCGACCAAATCGACCGCCGGCAATAAAGTCCGCCGAAGCCTGCAGCTTGCAGCCCATATCGACCAGGCGCTCCGCCACGCTTACATCCTTTTGAACCGCACGATAGCGCTCAGGATGAGCGATGATCACCTGGTAGCCACGGCACTGCAAATCGTAAATCGTGTTCTCGTACTCTCTAAACGCATACGCATCGGCATGCGTCGAAAGCTCAAGCAGGAACTCATTGGTTCCATCGAAATGCAAGTGCTCCGCGGCATCGATACCAAGCTCAACGAGCTTTCGATGGTTGACCTCGAAGCCCATCTGGAGCGGAAAACCGTCAGCGTTATCGCGCAGCAGCTCAAAGGCATCCCACATCTTGTCGTAATCAAAATAGGGATCACGACAGTGCGGGGTGCAAACGATTCTGGTTACACCGGCCTGCTTGGCAGCCTCGAGCATCGCCAAGCTCTCATCGAGATCGGCGGCGCCGTCGTCTACACCCGGCAAGATATGGCAATGAATGTCACGCATAGGTCAGCCTTAATCAACTAAACGTTTGCTCGGTTGGTGAAGATGCCCTTTTTGGAAGTCCCCTGATCGTCGGAGCCCTTCTTCACCTTCTTACCGTCCTTGGTGTAGTAGGAGTAGTAGTACTCGCTGGTCTCGGTCTCGCAGTAGTTCATAACGGTACCGATGAGCTTGACCTTCTCGGACTTCTTAAGCTGACCGATGGCGTTGAGCGCCTCCTCGCGCTTGGTGAAATCCTCACGCACGACAAAAAGCGCACCGTCGGTCAGACTTGCGATCTCGGCAGCATCGATGAAGGTGCCGACCGGGGGAGCATCAAAGATGACGTACTGGAACTTGGCGGACAGTGCCTTTACCAGCTTGGCAAAGCGGTGAGAGACGATGATGTCGGCAGGATTGGGAATATGCGGCTCGGCATCGAGGAAGTAGAAGTTCTTCTGACCCGTCTCGACAATCGCCTGGTCAATAGAAACCTGCTCGGAAAGGACTGCATAGAGTCCGCCGCGGGAGCGGACGCCGAGCATATCGGCAAGGGATCTGCGACGCATATCAGCCTCGACCAGCAGGACGCTCTTGCCGCTGGTGGCGATAGCCTGGGCAAGGTTGATGGAAACCGTAGACTTGCCCTCGTTGGGAATCGAGGACGTGACGGTAATGGTGCGAATGGGGTCGTCCACGCTCGCAAAGCGGATGTTGGCCAGAAGGGTCTTGGCGGCATTCTGTACAACGAGCTTATCGGTGTTCTTTGCCTTAGCCATGCCTATTTACCACCTTTCATAGCCGGAATTCGGCCAACAACGGGAATGCCCAGGAGCTCTTCCGCCTCTTCGGCACCGCGGATGCGGGTATTGAGCATGTCTGCCAAAACGACATAGGCAACTGCGATAAAGATACCGGCGAGGAACGCGACAGCAACGTACAGCGTGCGCTTGGGGCCGCTGGGGACTTCGGGAGTCTTAGCCTCGTCGATAACGTTGATGCTCTGGGCAGCGCCGACGTTCTGAGCGACCGTACTCACCGAGCTGGCCATGGCCTTTGCGACCTTAGCCGTCTCCTTGGCATCGGTGCCGGTAACCGAAAGCGTAATGACACGCGTGGTGGTCTCGGAGGAAACAGACACCTTGTAGTCATCCAGGTCAGCAAGGCCCAACTCATTGGCAGCACCGCTCTTAACGCTATCGCTATCCAGCAGCGTGGCGATATCGTTGGAAAGCATCTGGCTCGCCGAGAGATCGTTGTAGCTCATCTGACCGCTATCGTCGGTCTTAGCGAGAATGTACATGCTCGTCGTCGCGGTGTAGGTGTTGTCCATCGCAACGAAGGACACGATGCCCATGGCGATCGCGCAGACCACCGGAAGGGCGATGACCAGCTGAAGGTGCTTCTTCAGCAGCTGGAACAGTTCGAGAAGGGTCATGCAGCTTGCCTTTCATTTCCCCAGTTCGGATTGACAAAACTGTCCGTATGTTATCGCATCTTTTTACCGAGACCAAACTCTATACATAAGAAACAGGCTCTCCTGTAAAAATGTCGGAAGCAATCGTAAAATTGCACAACAACGCCGCACCCGAAAGTCAAATGCGGCGTCTACATCAATATCTATGTTGTATCGCTATGCGAATGGCTCGTCCTGCTGTATGGGAAACGTCACCGTAATGGTGGTTCCCACGCCCAACTCGCTCGACAGATCGAGCGTGGCGTGATGATACAGGGCCGCATGCTTGACAATGGCAAGCCCCAGACCGGTTCCGCCGCGTGCCTTGGACCTACTCTTGTCCACGCGATAGAACCGCTCAAATACCTTGCCCTGCTCTTCAGGCGCGATACCGATTCCCGTGTCGGCGACCGCAAGGAACGGATGGCCTTCGTCGTTGGTGCCGCACTGCAGCGTAACCGTACCGCCGGGTCGATTGTAGCGGATGGCGTTGCTTGCCAGATTATAGATGAGCTCGTCAATCAAGCGCGACACGCCCTCGATGACCACAGGCTTGGTCTCATGACTTATCGTCACATTCGCCTGACGGGCGACCTGTTCAAGACGCTGCTCGACCGCGTAGATGGCACGCGAGAGCTCAATAGGCTCCGTGGACCCAATGGGCACCGCCTCGCCCTCAGCTGCACGCTCGGCCTCGTCCAAGTTAGACAGCGTAAGGATATCGTTGACAAGCGCTGCCAAGCGGCCCGCCTCACGATAGATGCGACCGCCAAAGTTGCGCAGGTCGCCCTCGCCCTCGACCATGCCGTTTGCGATGAGCTCGGCATAGCCCGAAATCGCCGTAAGCGGCGTCTTGAGCTCATGGGTGATATTCGCCGTGAACTCGCGGCGCATACGGTCGTTGTCCGCTAGCACCGCCATTTGGCGCTTGAGTTCCTGGCGCTGCGACTCGATACGCTCAAGCATGGGGACCATCTCGGCATAGGCGTGCTCATAGCTACGGCGTGGGTGGTCCAAATCCACCTCTTGCAACGGCGCGATGATGGCACGGGACTCGCGGCGCGCCATAAAAAACGAGAGTACCGCACCCGCTGCTGCGATAAGCAGCATCGGCGCCACCATCGACAGCAAAATCGCCGCAACGCCAGGCTGGGCCTGCGCCAAGCGGACAACCTGGCCGTTATCAAGGGCGACGGCGCGATACAGCATAATCTCGTCGAGCGTAGAGCTTGCGCGCTCCGCGGAACCCAAACCACTCTCAAAGGCCTCGATGACCTCGGGGCGATCGCCGTGGTTGGGCAGTGTGGAAGGCGACGCCTCGTTGTCGTAGGCAACCGATCCATCCTTGTTAATCAGCGTGATGCGCAAGTCCTCGCGATCGAGACTACGCAAGAACGGGATGGGCTCCTGCTGTTCGTCGAGAGCGGCAGCAATGAGCTCGGTTTCCTGCGCCAGATTGGCACTCGTGGCATCCGCCAAGGTGTTTTGCACAAAGAACGCACCCAGCACCGTAAACGCCACGATAACCGCCATGGCGCAGACAAAGATCGTCACAAAAACGCGGTGCGACAGCGTATGTTTTCCCTGGGGGGCGAAGACCACGGGTTACTCCTCCGATGCGGTGGCCGCGGCGTCGTCACCTTCGGCACCATCACCGGCAGAAGGCTCGGCCAAGCGGTAGCCCACGCCGCGCACGGTCTCGATGGCGCCGGCATGCTCGCCCAGTTTTTGGCGAAGCGTCTGCACGTGCACGTCAACGGTGCGCGAACCGCCGTCGAAGTCCCAGCCCCACACGCTCTGCAGCAACGACTCGCGGGTAAAAACCACGCCGGGCTTGCGCATGAGGTACTCGAGCAGGTCGAACTCGCGCAGGGTGAGCTTAAGCGGCTCGCCGGCAACGGTCACCTCGCGATGGCTGAGCGAGAGCACGATGTCGCCCACGCTGAGCACATCGCTCGCCTGCTTGACCATGCCGCCGCGACGCAGCAGTGCGCGGCAGCGGCTCGCAAGCTCCATGAGCGAAAACGGCTTAGTCAGGTAATCGTCGGCACCGCCATCGAGCGCCATCACCTTGTCGAGCTCGGTATCCTTGGCGGTAAGCATCATGATGGGCACCGTCGCCGTCAGGCGATCGGCACGCAGGCGACGCATAATCGCCAAGCCATCGGTATCGGGCAGCATGATGTCGAGCAGGACGGCATCGGGTACCCGTCGCGCCACGGCAGCTTTAAACTCGCCATCGCACGAAAAGCCCTCGGCCTCGATTCCCTGCTTGCGCAGCGCATAGACCGTCAAATCCCTGATGTTGTCATCGTCCTCGACGTAATAGATCATGTTGAACCCCTTTGCGGCCGGCATGACCGCATCTTAACCCTAAAGGTACCTTTACTAGATGGTATCAGCCAAAACGTCCCGTCAAATAATCCGCCGTACGCGGGTCAGTAGGATTTTTGAAAAGCTGAGCGGTGGGCGCGTGCTCCACCAACTCACCCAGCAAAAAGAACGCGACCGAGTCGGAGATACGCGCCGCCTGCTGCATATTGTGCGTAACGACCACGAGCGTGCAGGTCTCTTTGAGCTCGCAGGCCAGCTGCTCCACCACGAGCGTCGACACGGGGTCGAGCGCCGAGGTCGGCTCGTCCATCAGCAGTATGTCGGGCTGCACGGCCAGTGCACGGGCGATGCACAGACGCTGCTGCTGGCCGCCCGAAAGACCCAGACCCGACTCTTTGAGCTTGTCCTTGACCTCGTCCCACAGGGCGGCGCGTCGCAGGGAGTCTTCGACCAGCTCGTCGAGCACGACGCGGTCGCGCACTCCCATGCCGCGAGGACCGTAGGCGACGTTGTCGTAGATGCTCATGGGAAACGGGTTGGGGCGCTGGAACACCATGCCCACGCGCTGGCGCAAGCGGCAGATGTCGTAGTCGCCCAGGATATCTTGACCATCGAGCGCAATCTTGCCCTCGATGCGGCAATCCTTGATGCCGTCGTTCATGCGGTTAAAGCAGCGCAGCAACGTGGACTTTCCGCAGCCCGAAGGCCCGATGAACGAGGTGATCTGCTTGTCGCGGATCTTGATATTCACGTCCTTGAGCGCATGGTGGTCGCCATAGAACAGGTCGAGGCCCTCGACATCGATACGCGTCGGCGAGGCGGCAAGATCCTCTGCCGTGGGGCGAGTCGCATCCCCAACCTCGCGCTCGCGCGCGGCCTCGGCCTGCGCTTTCATGAGTTCTTCAAGCTCCGTGGGCTCCACAGCCGCAGCAGCCGTCATACCGCATACCTCCACATCGATATCAATTCAGCAGTATCGATAGTAGAAATCGCGGCTCATATGCACGTGAACGCATTGTCAGGTGTTTGTAAAGGCGCCTACGCTACGCGGCGGGCAGCTCGATGGTAAAGACGGTATGCTCGGGCGTCGATTCGCACGCGATGGCACCGCCATGCGCGCATACAATCTCCTTGGCGATGGCAAGCCCCAGCCCAGCACCGCCGCGATTGGTCGCACGCGCTGCATCCAGGCGATAGAACTTCTCAAAGATCACCTTAAGCTTTGGCTCAGGGATCGGATCGCCCTGGTTCACAAATCGTACGCGTACGCCACCGTCGCCCAAACGCCTGGCCTCGATCGTGATCATCGAGCCTTCATAGCTATAGGCAACGGCGTTTTTCATGATGTTGTTGAATACGCGAGCCATCTTGTCGCCGTCCACGAGCACCGTCAGGTCCTCGCAGATATCAACCTGGGCTTCCTTGTGCTGTTCGTTGAGAATGGGATAGAACTCGTCGGCCACCTGCGCCAGCAATAGCCCCAAATCGACGTAGGCGCGGGTAAGCACGATATCGTGGAAATCAAAACGCGTGATGTCGAAGAACTCCTCGATGAGCGCGTCGAGCCGATGGGCCTTGTCGAGCGCTACTCCCGTAAAGCGTGCACGCTGCTCAAGTGGCAAATCGGGAGCCTCCTGCAGGAGCGAAAGATAGCCCACCACACTGGCGAGCGGCGTACGCAGGTCGTGCGCCAGGTACGTAACCAGATCATCTTTGCGATGCGATTCGTCGCGCAGGGCCTGTTGAACCTTGCGCTCACAATCGCGCGCCCGATTGAGCGCACCCTCGACCTCGAGAAAGTCGCCGTCGATGGTATCCCACGTGTCAGGGCTATCGATCAGACGGTCCTGAATACGGGCGGCGATTACGCGGTCGGCATGCTGCTCGCCTTGCTCATAACCCTGGTAATACAGGGCGCGCCCGCAAAAGAACAGGACACAGACGGCGAGCGCCAGCACAAAGCCGAGCATGTTGAACACAAAGGCGGCATCAAAGAACACGGGCTCGCCAATACCGCCAAGCGCCATGGCCCCGATTGCCAGCGTAATCGTCCACGCGGCACCGCCGATTACCACGCAGCGGCGAACGATTTCGAATCGATCGATCAGCAAGAAGCCAATGAGCAGAACTGCCAGGATGCCAACAATATTGTCAATGCCGATGAGTAGCAGACTCAGCAAAAAGAGCAGCACCGTCGCAAGCGCGCGGTTGTCGACGACCGCCCTTATGTATTCAAAGAGTCGATCGGGCACCTCGAATACCCGTCTATCGTCTTTTGTCATATCCACTTCCCCACCACCAAAGGCGTTATTCGATTATGTAGCCGACGCCCCAGACGTTTTTGATAAAGCGCGGCTTTTGGGCATCGTCGCCGATCTTTTCGCGCAGATGGCGGATGTGCACCATCACCGTATTGTTGGAGCCGGGCATAAAATCCTCGTTCCACACCGCGCGGAACAGGTCCCCCACGGCCACCACGCTGCCACGATGCTCGACCAGATACAGCAAGATGGAATACTCGATGGGCGTGAGGCGCACCGGTGCACCGTCCACCGTCACACAACGAGCATCGCGGTTGATCTCGAGGCCATCGAGCTGGATGGTCGGCGATTCGACCGCCTGTGCGCGGCTGCCGTAGCTGGTGTAACGACGGAGTTGAGCATGAACGCGCGCTATGAGCTCCAGCGGACGGAACGGCTTGACCACGTAATCGTCTGCACCCAGTGAGAGGCCCTCGATCTTATCCTGCTGGGCATCGCGCGCCGTCAGCATAATAACGGGATAGGTATGGCCAGCGCGGATGGTGCGCAGCAACTCAAAGCCGTCGATATCGGGCAGCATGACGTCCAGCAGCGCCAGATCGAACTCCTGCTCCAAAATCGCCTTGGCAGCATCTGCTCCGCTATAGGCAATCTGAACATCAAAGCCCTCTTTTGTAAGGTAGATACCGACCAGGTCGGCGATGGCCTTCTCGTCATCAACTACCAAAATGCGCTCGTTCATGCGTGCTCCTCTCGCGCTCCATTATGCCCGAGGCAGCGCGCGCCACACACAACAAGCGCGGTCGTTTAAGTCGACCTTAAGCACCTATGCGTCCGTTCGGGCGCAGACATGGGCCGCGCACGCCCGCGCACTGATTGTCCGCGCCGGTAAACGATATACTTTGAACTCTAAAGAGACCATCCCGGCGAAAGCGAAATCTGTGAAGACCCTTAGTTCTCTTGTAAAGCGCTCCGCGCAACTGACCGCCGGCATTGCCTGCGCTCTCGCCCTTGCTGCCGGCGTGCCGTCTATCGCCAACGCCCAGGTGCTTACGACTGATATCGTTTGCGGCAAGACCGCCGACGCCCGCGGCATCACGGCCGAGAATCTGCCCGATATCGATGCGACCAACGCCATCGTCATGAGCAAGGACGGCTCCGTCTATTACGCCCGAAGTGCCGACGAGCAGGTCAAGATCGCCTCAATTACCAAGGTCATGACTGCGATCCTGACCGTCGAGAACTGCAAAATGGACGAGAAGATCACGGTGAGCAATGC
This sequence comes from uncultured Collinsella sp., assembly GCA_902496845.1. Taxonomy (GTDB): domain Bacteria; phylum Actinomycetota; class Coriobacteriia; order Coriobacteriales; family Coriobacteriaceae; genus Collinsella. The sequence continues at coordinate 6,765 of CABVCJ010000001.1, read as the reverse complement.
TGCCGCCACCGTAGGCAACTCGACCGCCAGCCTGCTCGAAGGCGACGAGCTCACCGTGGAGCAAGCTCTGCGCGGCCTGATGATCCCCTCGGGCAACGATGCCGCCATCGCGCTTGCCGAGCACGTGGGCAAAAAGATCGACCCCAAGACCAAGGACGCCGTGGCCACCTTTGTAAAGGCCATGAACGAGCGCGCTCAAGAGTTCGGCTGCACGGGAACGCTTTTTGAGAATCCGCACGGTCTGGACTTTGATGAGTGGGCCGGCAACATGCACTCCACCGCGCACGATGTAGCCCTGATGATGCAGGAGGCAATGAAGAGCGATACGTTCCGCGAAATCGTGGCAAGCGATGATTCCTGGATTGAGGTTACGGGCGCCGACGGTTCCGACCATTCGCATTCCATGGATACGCACAATGAGCTGCTGGGGCAGGACGGCAATATCGGCGGTAAGACCGGCACCACCGACGATGCCGGCTATTGCTTTACGGCAGCCTACAACCGCGATGGCGACGAGACCTACACCGTCGTCTTGAACTCCAGCACCACCGATCAGCGCTTTGCCGACACGGCCGCCCTTGCCAACTGGTACTACGGCCACAAGGTGACGGTTGCGATCGCCAACACGCAGGAAAAGACTGCCAACGGCAATCCGCTCATCGCGCGCATTGGCCAGACCGATTGGACGGACAAGACGATCGATGCCACGCTCGCCGATCCCGCAGCTCAGGCGACCGTCTTTGCGCTTGCCGGAGAGGTGACCGAGAAGGTTACCTATGATGACCTTTCGGGCACGGTACATGTAGGCGACAAGGTGGGTAGCGTGATGCTCAAGCAAGACGGCACCAAGATCGCCGTCATGGATTTGGTTGCCGACGAGGAAGGCTCGGGGCCGAATCCCATTGAGTGGCTCCTTGTGAAGCTCGACCGCCTGGGCCGCCGCATCGACAATCGCCCGCTTACGGCAGAAAGCGAGACCATCGCCAAGGCGCCCGAGGTGTAGGGCTGGGGGAACATTACATTTGAGATTGGAGAGGCGTCCAACGGGGCGCCTCTTTTTGAATACCTCTTAAGCGGGATGCGTCAGAATCACCAAAGCGACATTGCTAGCCGTTTACCTTCGCTGTGTCTTTTCGGACCTTGAAAACGGGTCCACCGGGCATGCCAGTAGATCCTTTCGACCTCCTTGGTCAAGGCCCTGAAAAGATCCCCAGATGAGGGGTCTGCCCCAGGACACAGCGATTGCCAGGCACCCGTTTCTCCGATGGTGCCCGCACTCGTCATAACAAGATCGTCGCTCCGCCTGCGAATGGAGACACTAACGGAGCGGCCATTATGGAACCCATGGATATCGACTTTATTTATGCGCCCATCAGCTAGATAACTAATCATGACATTGATGCTGTCACCATACTCCGGCAATTCGAAGCCGTGGGAATCCATCAATAGCTTCACATCCTGATGGTAAATGCGGGCCTCGACGACATTCTTGGGCATTTTCCCCGTCTTTGTTGGAGAGCAAAAGCTGATGCTTGGCTCCTCTTCGCTCATGCCTCGGTCAAACCTAAGCATGCACGGGCATACCGACTCAATGGTTCGCAAGGCGTCCGCCGCGACCTTTTCCTCGGTAAACATCTCCACGTCGATGCCGTTTTCTTCCATATAGGCACGGTTTTTACGTTGAAGCTCTAGCCGAGCCGCAGCCTCCCCATCTCCACGCTGTTCCCAATTTCCGGAGTCGGCGACATTTCGATCGAATGTAGAATCAACGGAACATGGCGCTTGCTGTTGAGTCGGATCACTGTCGCCGAGACGCCTTAGCTCGGAGCGTCTCATCAGTAGTGTCACAATATCAAACAGCCAACCAAATCCAAAAAGGCCAAAGGTAAAGAGATATAGAAAGAAGCTACCCCACATCCGTGCATACGCCCTATGAGCGCCCGACCACCCAAGAAGGAAGCATAGCAAAAGCGCCTTGTTTGCCCTGTCAACCGACGTAATCTCTCGAGTGAGAGATTTCTGTTCAGGCTTCGCCAAAGGTGTAATTTCATGCGATGAAACAGTAATTGAGGACGTCCTTGACGCCGAGCTCCGAGCGCCTGATTTAGCAACGGCGCGAGCGACATCCCCAACTCCGACGGTCGTTCTGCTGTATACGGCATTGTAAGCAGCCTTCTTCGGATTTTTGATCCACCCCATGCCCTTCTTACCATAGCCGGGGATTATCGCCCGCCTTACCGCGCGCTTCGCTCTGCCGGTCGTTCTTGCCTTGAGTGATGTCTTTAGATTCGGCTTACGCAGCCCGACCTTTACCATATTTCTACTCCATCCCCTCGGAACCCCACACCGGGGTGCACGAGCACGCCTGGGTCTCCCCGTTTTCAAGCGCCCCGTGTTTGCCTAATGTTCACGCCCTTTCGGACTCTAATCCCCAGCCGCCATTCTTGATAATAAAAAAGGGCCCCAAATGGGACCCTTCTTCAAAGTCATACTGGCGGAGAGCTGGGGATTCGAACCCCAGATGCCCTTTTGGGGCATACTCGCTTAGCAGGCGAGCACCTTCGGCCTCTCGGTCAGCTCTCCGTAACAGCCGTTCTATAGTAACCAAACAGCCGAAGTTGGGCAAGGGGAATTTTGAGGCGTTTCCTCTTTTACCTCTCTTTTACCAGTAAACGTCTCAGTCAATCATCTCAATCTGTAACATCTGCAGGCCGTAATCCCCTCCAGATGTTACAGATTGAGACAAAGATACAAGGACGGCCCCAGCGACAGCGCGGACAGCCCATTCTTTATTAGTCCTCTCGAACGGTCTCCAACAGATAATCGCGCATGTACGGAATTGCAAACGAAACACAGCCATAGCCCGCGGGCTCAATCAACCCCGCATCGATCAGACGCTTGCGATATGACCCAACTTTGTTCGCCGACAAACCCATCTTCTTGGCGATATCGCCGTTGGCGATATCGACGCCCTCGCATTGAGCCATCGCCGCGAGATACTGAAACTGCCGTTCCGACACCCTGCGCAGCGCTGGGGCAATCACCATAGCATTAAAGCTATCAAGAGCCGCCTGGATACCCTTACGAGCCGCCTCTTCGCTCACGCTCTCCGCCCCACTGCGCGCAGCAACCTGCCAAGCGTAATATCCGACCAGCTGGACCATAAAGGGATAGCCTGCCGAAGCTTTTGTTAATAGCTCAGCGGCACCTTTGTCGAGCTCCTTGCCCGCTCGTCTCATCGTATCCTCAAACGATCCGCCAACTTCAAAATCGGAAAGCCGAGTAAGTTCAACATGTTTGGCTCGCTGAAGGAACGTCAACGTATCATCCACCACCACGCCATCTACCGATGTCGGCAGCCCGGCGAAAGCGAAAGCGACATTCGCTCCTTGGCGGATCAAGAGCTGCATCTCATTGCCTAGCTCGCGCATTTCCTCAGTTGAGGCATCCTGGATCTCGTCGAGCGTAATGAGCAGACCACCGCGCTTCGCAGCATCGTACATCGCCTCGCCCAGATGAGAGGCCGACTTCGACATCTCCATGGAGCCAAGGCTGACCCCTAAAATCGATGGGGAGATCGAGATTGATTCAAGACGAATGTTTCGCTGCAGAGCCTCGAGGATTCTATTGCAAAAACCAGCATTGGAGGCAACGTCAACGACCTCGAATCCTTTTTTGCGTGCAAGGTCACCCAATGCATTAAGGAGCACCGTTTTACCTGTGCCTCGGACGCCCGAGATGCGCATGAGTCGATCGGGGGCACCAGGACCATTCTCAAGAGCCTCGGCAAAGTCATCCAAAACAGTGTCCCGTCCGATAAGCTCAGGCGGATTCATGCCCGCCGTTGGCTTAAAGGGGTTAACAGCTTTCGTCATTCTGCCCTCCTCTGCTAGTTTTAACAACTTTAACAAAGTTTAGCAACTTTAGCAGAGTTTAACAGTTTTAGCAGAGTTTAACAGTTTTAGCAGGCTCGGCGGCTTTATGCCTTACCGATCCTGCCGGGTCCTCCCGCCCGCGCCGATACAAATAGCGCGGTGCGGCCCCTCTATATCGCCCCTACCCCAGCGAGCGACTGAGGGAGCCGAGCTCATCGTTGCCCATGGTGCGCCACATTTGGAAGATGCAGACGCGCGCCAGGAAAAAGAAGCCGTTATCGACCAGCTGCACGGCGGCATCCGCCAGCTGGTTGGTCACGGCGGACACGGGAGGCAGCTCGAGCCCGGCCTTACGGATGATCTCAACCGCATCCTCGAACGTCGGCGGCTCATTGACGCCCATCTCGTTCATAAGGCCCTGCATTTCCTCCAGCGCGCTGCTACCCGACTCCTCGCCGCGCGGCACGAGGCGGTAGCACGCCAACGCGAGCTCGAGCTTGTCGCAGTTCCAATAGGCAAACGCCAGACGATAGAACAGATAACCGATTGCGGAACGGTCACTGGCAATGCGCAGGCCGTGGCGCGCCACCTCGATAATCTCGTCAAAGCGCTCCAGGCGCGCCAACACGTTGATGAGCGCAAAGTGCGATTGCATGGACGAGCGAGCCAGATCGTAAAGACGACGCACCTCGGGCAATGCCCGTTCAAAATCCTCCTGCTCGGCGTAATAACTGCAGATCTCGTGCTGGGCAAAGTACAGAGCATCGGGAGCACGCAAAATACGAACGGAGCGGTCTTCCTCCATTACCGGCAGCACCATGCGTACCAGCTGGTTGTCGCAAAACTGCGTCTGGACCGGACCCGTTGCCAAAAGCTCGGCAACGGCGCACTTGGCCTCCAGCTCCTCAACAAGACGGGAAAAGCCCTCAAACGCGCTTGCACGGTCAACTTTTGCCTGCTCGCGCAACTCAACGACGCGCGCCACATACGGGTCATCGTCCATCTCCATGACCTCGAGCTCATCAGCCGTATCGGCAAGCAGCAGGTCGCGCAACGCCGGCGGCAGCGAACGGTGGTCGTCACGCGGGCGAGCGTGAACCTCTGCAGGCTCAATCGCATCCGGCGCGTCCGACTCATATGCCTCAAGCATGCGCTTGCACGGCATATCGTCCATATCCATGCTCTCAAGATCCTTGGCGACAGGCACGCAATTGGCCAGATAGGCCGCACGCCCAAAGGAATATGTTGCAATGACGCGCTCGCCCTGCTCGCCGTCGGGAGCCGCAATCTGAACATAGCAGCGCGCAATGCAGGCACCTGCGGCAAAGCAAGCCGCTGCCAGCGTAAGCGCCACGCGCGCGTCGTGCTCCGCGGCCCAAATCACACGCGCGTTCTCGTCCAACTCGCGCCAGACATCCTCCCGGGCGTCGTATTCACGTTGTGGCATGGCATCCACGACAGAGTGCCCAAACCGAACGAGCATAATCCCCTCGGCAACGTTTGCCCGATAGGTATAGTCGAGCCGTGTGACCACGTTAAGCGCCTCGACGATACGCGCGAAGCGGGTACGCACATCCCACTCACCGCCCGGCTGGCAAGCTACCGTTCCGGGTTTGCCCCACGGGTTGTCGCTCGAGGTCGTATCGAGCAGTCGGGGAATATCGTTGGTCGTCTTGGCGATATGCCACGCATCAAAGAGCGCGCAGCCCTCAAGGCTCGGCGAGGATGCCGCGGGGGCCAATCCGGCCCCGATGCGCTCAAGGATGCCGGAGAGGCGGTTGAGACGGCACTCGATGGCAAGCAGCATGTCAATCTCGTCCTGGTCCAGCAGGCTACGATCAAAATTGAGATAGAACAGCTTTGAGCGGTCAATGCGCGCTAGGCTCATTTCGGACTTGACAGCAATGGTGCGCAGGCGGGGCAAGTCGATCTCACTCATCAGGGCGGCGGCATAACGCTCGATACCGCTCGAATTCTCGGCATGGTCAACACGGTAAAGCAGCGTCTCGATAGCATCGGGGAGCGGTGCCGTGTCAAAGCCCAAAAACACCTCGACCGGCTCGGGCAACTTTACGAGTTTGATCTTGTCGACAACGTTTTGCATGCGTGCATCGAGACCGTCGACGCCCGCCGTGTTCGCAAGAGCGCTTTCGGAGTTGGCAAATATCACGTAGCGCAAGAACATCGAGGCCATGAACTCGCCGAAAGGAAGGGCGCGGGTCGAATTCCATGTCTCGTGGTCGGACTGCTCGCGCATGGGGCCTTCTGGAGAGCCGGCAGTTCGCGCACACGCGCGCATTGCACCGTTAGCTTCCCTCACCATAATCTCGCCAATACTGGAATCGGACTCGTGAAGGACCAGCTCCATGTCAGGGTCCTCGGGCAACGGTACTTCCCGAACAGGACGATCAACCTTATAAACCTTGCCCGACACGCTCACGTAGCCCAAGAGCGATATGTGAGTTTTGCCGACGAATTCGACGACATAGCACGACTCTTTGGGGTCCTCGCCAAAGACTTTCCAGACAACACCATATGAGCGCCCCGCAGGCTGCTCTGGCATCGATGGAAAACGCTTTTTGGGGTCGAGAAACCTGAGCTTGTATGTCGGACGCTCTGCCACGAAATATCACCCTGATCAGTCGCTGAAAGAAGGAGTGGTCGCGGATGGGCCGCGACACCTACTCGGAATCTTACACGAGTCGATAAGAAATAGTCTCCCGCGGACGGCGGCGCACGATTCCAGTCGAGCTTCTGGTGTCGAATGCCGCCATAAAAGAAAAGCCCCCGTTGCCGGAGGCTTCAAGTTCGATTGGTGCGGCGTATAGGATTCCGCGCATCCGCTGCGCGGATCCGTGCCGGCTTCGCCCGCCTGCCGGCGCGCTCGCCC